>NZ_AJXN01000021.1 GCF_000286355.1 Kocuria atrinae C3-8
AATGACCCATTGAATCCGCCGCTCCGAAATGGCATTTCCTTCCCACCACACTTCCGGACTGCAGTTGGCTCACATCAGTCTCCGGCCGCGGAGCCCCAGCCCAGCGGAATAGTGCCGAGCAACGGGACGCTCGTGCCGTCCTCCGCGTGGATGTTGCGGATGTAATCGCGGTTGGTCTCGTGCAGTGCCTGCGGATTGGAGGGCCAACCACCCAGCACCGTTCCGAGCACGCGCACTCCCCTGCGGTACAGGGCTTCGAGGCTGAGCAGGGTGTGATTCAAGGTGCCCAGATCGGGGCGGCCCACCAGAACGACTCCTACATTCCGGTCCACGTTCCGACCAATGAGATTACTCAGGTCCGCGATATTGTGCGCCTGGCCATCGAGCTCCACCAGTACACCTCCGCTGCCCTCTACGAGCACCAGATCGTGATCGCGCAGTAATGCGGCAATGCGTTCAGCATGATCGTCAAGGCTCAACAGCGGCACCTGGTCAATGGCCGCGGCCGGTGGCGGTGCCATGGGCGCGGAGAGGCGTTGCCCTTCGGCCGTGGTGAGCACCTCGCGAGGTACGCCCGCTTCGGAAAGTAGCCGAGCGACGTCGTCGGTGTCCCCGGAATCACCGGAAAGCACGCCGGTCTGGACAGGCTTGTAGACGGCAATCCGACGCCGCCCCGACGAGTACCCCGCCAACGCAAGGCCGCCGTGGCGTAGGTCTTGCCGACGTCCGTATCAGTGCCCGTGACGACCACGACCCCGTTCAGCAGCTCCGCCGCGTCCGACAAAGGGTTACCCATCACGCGGCCACCCCTGTCGGCCGGGCGCCCAAGTCGGCCAGGACGTCTTGGACCTCGCGCAGCGCGTCCATCAATTCTTGTAATTCCACGTTTGCTCGGGCGGTAAGCCGTAATCGGCTGACGCCGTCCGGCACTGACGGTGGCCGGAAACAGCCCACCAGAATCCCGCGATCCCGCAGGGCCTCGGCCGTGCGGAGAGCCAACTCCGGCGACTCGATCGGCACTGATTGCACTGCTGCTATGGCGTGCTTGATTCCAAGAGCTTCGGCGATGACCCGGCCGTTTTCATGCAGCCGTTCCGCCAGATCCGGTTCGCGAAGAATGATTCGGCAGGCTTCGGCGGCGGCGGCCGCACTGGCCGGGGCGAGCGCCGTGTCGAAAATGAACGGGCGCGCGACGTTGACCAGATGATCGCGCAATAGCTCGGGCCCCAGAACCGCTCCGCCCTGGGCACCCAAAGACTTGGACAGCGTGACGGTCAGGACCACATTGGGGTGGCCCGCCAGGCCTTCCTGGTGTGCGAGCCCGCGTCCCCGCCCAGCGACACCGATTCCGTGTGCCTCATCCACCACGAGCAGTGCTCCGTGGAGTTCACATGCCGCGGCGAGTTCTTTGAGCGGAGCATGATCGCCGAGCACCGAGTAGATGGACTCGACGACCACGATGGCGCGCGTCTGAGTGCGCTCCTTGAGCAACTGCTCCACGTGCTCAACGTTGTTGTGCTCGGAAATCACCACCGGCGATCGAGACAGTCGCGCCCCGTCCACCAGGGATGCGTGCACGTGCTGATCGGAAACGATCAGGGTGTCCGCGTCCCCCAGCGCCGTGAGCAAGCCAGTGTTCGCTGCATACCCGCTGGAGAATACAAGCGCGGCGGGCTGTCCCGTCAGATCGCAGAGGGCCCGTTCGAGGTCCGCGTGAACGCTCAATGTTCCGGTGACCAGCCGGGACGCGCGCGATCCCGCGCCGTACCTGTGCAGGGCTTCCGCCGCAGCAGCCACAACTCGCGGATCCCGCGATAGTCCCAGGTAGTCGTTGGACGCCAAATCGACCGAGTTCTCGCGGATCGCGACGGTACGACGCCGCAGCCCCAGGTCCGCGCGTGCACTCGCCTTCTCGTGCAGCCAGGAGTCCAGCGGCCCGGTCATGAGATGCCCTCGGCCGCGGCGACCATGGCGCGGGCGATTCGTTCGGTGTCACGCTCGGTGCAGATGTACGGCGGCATGGCGTAGAGCAGTTTGCCGAAGGGCCTCAGCCAGACGCCATGTTCCAAGGCAGTCCGAGTCAGCACTCCTCGATCTGGCGCGCTATGGAATTCGATAACGCCCACGGCGCCAATGATCCGAACATCAGCACCGTGGGCAGCGCCATGGCAGTCGGCAGGATTTCTTGTAATTTCAGGTTTTGGCGAGTCACGCTCGACCGCCAGCTGTCCTGGAGCATGACGAGTGATTCCCTGGCCACTGCGCACGCCAGCGGGTTGGCCATGAATGTGGGGCCGTGCATCAGTGCTCGCTGGGGCGAATCGGTGATGAGGGCAGCGACCCGCCGCGAGACGAGCACAGCGGCCAAAGTCATGTAGCCACCGGTGAGCGCCTTTCCCACGCACATCACATCGGGGAGCACATCCGCCCAGTCGCACCCGAACCATGCCCCGGTCCGCCCGAAACCTGTGGCGATTTCGTCCGCGATGAACACCAAGTCCAGTTCGTCGGCGAGCTCACGCAGAGCCTTCAGACAGCGCGGATCGTAGGTGCGCATTCCTCCGGCACCCTGCAAGATCGGCTCGACAATCACACCCGCTAACTCATCCCGATGGAGCCGCGCGGTTTCTTGTAATTCCGAGATCCACCGCTCCACTTCTTCCTCGTTACTGGACCACGAACCCGCCGGGAGCTTGCCGGACGACCCGGACGCGGCGGCGTCGGCGTCGAAGTTGGTGTCGGAATCAGCAAGATCCCCGGACGGGACGAATCGCGCGGCGGGCGGGGGCGCCACGAAGAGTTGCTCCGCAACGAGCCCACTGAACTGCGAATGCATTCCACCCTCGGGGTCGCACACGCTCATGGCGCCGGTGGTGTCCCCGTGGTAGCCGCCGCGGACCGTGAGGATACGGCGCCGCTCGGGGCGATTCCGCGCGGCCTGGTACTGGACCGCGAGCTTGAGGGCGACTTCCACGCTGACGGAACCAGAATCCGCGAGGAACACGTGATCCAGGCCGTCCGGAGTCACGTCAACGAGCCGCTCGGCCAATTCCACCGCGGGCTCGTGCGTCAGACCACCGAACATCACGTGGGAGAACCGGCTGACCTGCTCAACCACCGCACGGTCCAGGCGGGCGTTGCGGTAGCCGTGCACCGCGCACCACCAGGAAGACATGCCGTCAATGGCATGTACCAACTCACCGTGCGGGGTGCGCAGGCTCAGGGTGAGGCCGTCGCTTCCTCCACCGCGTACGGTGCTCGCCGTCGAGTGCCTCGTAGGGGTGCCACAACAAGCCCCGATCCCGCTCGGCCAGGGTCCGCTCCGCCGGGAAAGCCTCAGCCCTCTTAAGCATTGGGCGCCACCGCCGTGCCCGCCCCTCGACGCCGCAGTGCCGGCTCGAGACCCAGATCCACCTTTTCGTAGGGTTCGGGTTCTACTTCAGCCGAGGAAGTGGGCGCGTTGCCACCTGGCGCGGCCCCGAGAACGGTGAACCCTGCGTCGGCAATCATGTCCAAGTCAGCCTTGGCGGCCTGGCCCTCGGAGGTGAGGTAGTCGCCCAGGAACAGCGAATTGACCACGTGCAAAGCGAGCGGCTGAAGCGAACGCAAGTGCATTTCCCGTCCGCCAGCCATGCGAATCTCCTTGTCCGGGCACACGAAACGCACCACGGCGAGGATCTTGAGGCACTTCTGTGGACTCAGTTGCCAGGTGCCCGCGAGTGGCGTCCCCTCGAAGGGCATCAAGAAGTTGACCGGTACCGAATCCGAGTCGAGCTCCCGCAGGCAAAGAGTGCCTCGACGAGCTGCTCATCCGTCTCGCGCATCCCCACGATCAGGCCAGAGCACGGCGAAAGTCCCGCACCCTTGGCCCGCTCCACAGTGTCCACGCGGTCCTGGTAGGTGTGCGTCGAGCAAATGCTCTCGTAATTGGATTCGGCGGTGTTGAGGTTGTGGTTGTAGGCATCCACGCCGGCATCGCTGAGAGTTTCGGCCTGGCCGTCCTTCAGCAGACCCAGGCATGCACAGACCTCCACGCCCGGATGCTGCTCCTTGAGGGCCTCGACCGTTTGCGTCACGGTCTTGACCTCGCGATTGGATGGTCCGCGACCACTCGCCACCAGGCACACGCGGCTCGCGCCGCCCTTGATCCCGTGCTGAGCCTGCTCCACAGCCTGCTCGGGCGTGAGCCACGAATACTTCAGGATGCCCGCGCCGGAATTCAAGCGCTGAGAGCAGTAGCCGCAATCTTCCGCGCACAGCCCTGACTTGAGGTTGACCAAGTAGTTCACCTTGACAGTCATGCCGAAGTGTTCGCGCCGCAACCGTGCCGCGGCAGCCACCAGGTCGAGCATGTCCCGATCACTGGTTTCGAGCAGTTGGAGTGCCTCTTCGGGGGTCACCGGCTCACCATTGAACGTGCGATCTGCGAGATCGTTGAAAGTCTTGAACACCGTTCAATTATTGAACAGTGTTCAAGTTTGTCAATCCGGAGTGGCCGCGAGGGTAAAGTTCGACTCGTCCCCGCCCAGATTTCGAGGAGCACCATGGCCCTGTCCCGCGACCAGATCGTGGATGCCGCATGGGGCATTCTGCAGAGTTACGGTTTGGGAGACCTCTCGATGCGCCGCCTCGCGAAGGAACTCGGAGTCCAGCCCGGCGCCCTCTACTGGCATGTGGCCAACAAGCAGGAGCTTCTCGGGGTCCTCGCCCAGCGCATGGTTGCGCCGCTCTCCACCCTCCAGTTCGACGACGCCGCCACCCCGCGCGAGCGCGCCGCCCACCTGACCAGGGAGTTTCGTTCACTGATCCTGGCCGTGCGCGACGGCGCCGATGTGGTCAGCGTGGCCCATTCGATCACCCCCGGAGACCTCAGTCCGGTGCCGAAACTGGCCACGCTCGTGACCGAGTCCGGAACGTCTCGCGAGGAAGCAGTAGCCACGGCTCTCACTCTGGTCCGCTTCACCCTGGGCTCAGTGACCACCCAGCAGACGCGGCAGGCCATGGGGTTGGACACCTCAACATCGGAGGCCGAATTCACCGCGGGCGTGACGTTGCTGTTGGGCTGACCCCACGCACTAGACGCCCGCATCCCCAGACGGCGCCGCAGCAAGCTCCTCTTTCATGTCATCAACGGTTGCCCGGATCGCATCCATGACTGCCTGCACCGCGGGCCGTCGGAGCAGATCAGGGCGTGACACCACCCAGTAGGACACCGGGAAGGTCAGTTCTTTCGGGAACAGTCGCACCAGGTCACCCGCCCGCTCGGCCATGAAGCAGGGCAAGAGCCCGATCCCCGCGCCGGCACGCGTGAGCTCCACGTGCACCATGGATGACGTTGCACCCACCGATTGCCGCATCCGCGGGAAGTAACTCACGGGATCCGTCAGTTCCGGGACGTCCTGCATCGATTCCACGAAATACACGAGTGGATGATCCTGCACCTGCTCGGGCTCGTTCATAGTTTGGTGAGTCTCGAGATAGGTCCGAGACGCGTACATACCCAATGTGTAATCGGCCAAGTGGAAAGCCTCATTTCGGGAGACCTCCGGTTGGCCGACCACCACCTCAAAATCGATGCCGACCAGGTTGGTTCTGGCCCTGCGGGCGGCGTTGATCATTTCCAACCGGACTCCCGGGTGGGTGGCGTTCAGCCGGCGCATGGCCTCGCCCATGACCACGCCGCCGAAGCCCTCTGGGACCAGGACCCGCACCACACCGCGCACGGAACCTCCCACACCACCCGAGTCCAGGGACAGCGACCCCAAGGCCAGCTCGATGTCCTCACCGGCGGAGACGAACTCCCGACCAAGCTCGGTTGGCTCCCACAACTCCCCCGACCGCACCAGCAGGCGAGCGCCCGCAGATTTCTCCAGGGCCGCAATCCTGCGGGACACGGTCGTGTGGCTGATACCCAGTGCAGCACCGGCACCCGAGTAGGAGCCGTGTCGCACCACGGAGAGCAACAGCAACAAGTTGTCGACGTCCTGCGCCACTCAACTACTCCTTCATCGAGCGAAATGACCTTCATAAATGATCTGTGCATTTTTGCACAGGGGTGGCAAACATCTGGCCATTGAGGAACATCTCAGCGAGCAGTAGGTTTGACCCACTGCGGCGTGATCGTGGTCACAATTTTTGATCCAATGAGGAGAACCCCATGAGCACTGCGGACAGGGCTACAACCGCAGCAGAAGTCGACCACAATGACACCCCGGAGAACCGCGCGGGCCTCAAAAAAGTGGTCGCCGCGTCAATGGCCGGCACCGTGGTCGAGTGGTACGAGTTCTTCCTCTTTGCGACCGCGTCCACCCTGGTCTTCGGCCCGCTGTTCTTCGTGGACACGGGTAACCCCTTGGACGGCATCATCAAGGCGTTCCTGATCTACGCGGTCGGCTTTATCGCCCGCCCCTTGGGTGGCATCGTCTTCGGTCACTTCGGCGACAAGTTCGGCCGCAAGCACTTGCTTCAGGTGGCCATCATCCTGGTGGGTGCCGCGACCTTCCTCATGGGCTGTCTGCCCACGTTCCACCAGGTCGGTTACTGGGCTCCCACATTGCTCGTGATCCTGCGCTTCGCCCAGGGCTTCGCTGTGGGTGGCGAGTGGGGCGGCGCCGTGCTGCTCGTGGCCGAGCACTCGCCCAACAAGGAGCGCGGATTCTGGGCCAGCTGGCCGCAGGCTGCGGTCCCCCTGGGCAACCTGCTCGCGACCGTAGTGCTGTTGGTCCTCTCCCGCATGCTCTCTGACGAGCAGTTCCTCGCGTGGGGCTGGCGCGTGGGCTTCTGGCTGTCCGTGGTGATCGTGGTCATCGGTTACTACATCCGCACCCACGTGTCGGATGCGGCCATCTTCAAGGAGACCCAGGAAGAGGTCATCGAGCCAAGGGTGCCGCGTACGGCGTGGCCGAGGTGTTCCGCCGTTACCCGCGCGGCGTATTCGGCGCCATGGGCCTGCGTTTCGCGGAGAACATCCTCTACTACATCGTGGTCACGTTCTCGATCACGTACTTGTCCACGCAGTTGAAGATGGACACCTCCAACATCCTGCTGTTGCTCCTGGTCGCGCACATCATCCACGCGATTCTGGTGCCATTGATGGGCCGGTTCACGGACAAGATCGGCCGACGCCCCGTGTACGCCGCCGGTGCCCTCATGGGCATTGTGTGGTCATTCGTCGCGTTCCCCATGTTTAACACCCAGAACGACTGGATCATTCTGGCCGCCATCGTCCTCGGTCTGGCCATCCACGCCTTCATGTACGCCGGTCAGCCCGCCATCATGGCCGAGATGTTCCCCACCCGCATGCGGTACTCGGGTGTCTCGCTGGGCTACCAGGTCACCTCGATCGTCGCGGGTTCGCTGGCGCCCATCATCGCCACCACCCTGTTGCGCCAGTTCGACTCGTGGATTCCCATCTCCGTCTATATCTCGATCGCGTGCCTCATCACACTGTTCGCCGTGGCCACGCTGCGCGAGACCCGGGGCATTTCGCTGCAGTCGATCGACGCCGAAGACCGACGCCGCCTGGACCAGGAGCGCACGGAACACACCAGCTCCTGACGTTCGTCGGGGGCCTGTCGAAAGGGAAACGAACATGACCACCATCAGCTGGATCGGCCTGGGAAACATGGGCGGACCCATGTCCGTCAACCTCGCGAAGGCGGGCCACGATGTCCGCGGTTTCGATCTCGACGAACAGGCCATGGCCGCAGTTCAAGCCCAGGGGGTGCAGACCTTCGATTCGCTGGAGCACGTGTTGGACGGGGCTCAGGTCGTGTTCACCATGCTGCCCAAGGGAGAGCATTCGCGGGCCGTGTATCTCGGGGACAGCGGAGTCTTGGCTCTCGCCCCGAAGGACGCCCTGCTCATCGACAGCTCGACCATCGACGTGGAGACTGCGGTCGACCTGCACAAAGCCGCGGCGGAGGCCGGCTTCGAGTTCCTGGACGCTCCGGTGTCCGGAGGTATTAGTGGTGCGGCCGCCGGAACCCTGACCTTCATGGTGGGCGGCGAGAGCGGCGTCGTCGAAAAAGCTAAGCAATACATCGAGCCCATGGCCGGGCGGATCGTCCACACAGGGGAAGCGGGGACCGGCCAGGCCGCGAAGATCGTGAACAACATGATGCTGTTCATCAGCCTGGAGGCGTGCGGCGAAGGGGCTGTGCTGGCCGACCGGCTGGGCCTGGACCCGCAAGTGTTCTGGGACATCGCCTCGGTCTCTTCCGGCAACTCGTGGGCGCTGCAGACGTGGTACCCCGTGCCGGACATCATCGATTCCTCGGCGGCGAACAATAACTTCAAGGCCACGTTCTCCGCAGCACTCGCGGCCAAGGACGTGGGGCTCGCACTGGCGGCGGGTGAACAGACCGGCGTCAACCTCCCCGCAGCCGAGCTCGCAGCCCAGCGATTCCAGCAACTCATCGACGAAGGCTACGAGGACCTGGACTGCAGCCTGATCGCCAAGTACGCCGCTCCGGACGGGAAGATCAAGGGCTGGAACCCGGACGCGCCTGAGGGCTCGTCAGGCTCACTCCTCGAACATGATCACCTGACGAACGGCCTGACCATCAGCGAGCAGGTCGAGCGAGCTGTTGATCTCTGACAGGGAGATCCGTCCGGAGATCAGCTCCTCGACCGGCAGTTTTCCCTCGCGCCACAACTGTGCGTAGATCGGGATGTCCCGGGCGGGCACGGCCGAACCCAGGTAAGAACCTTGATAGTGCGGGCCTCAGCAGTCAAGATAAGCGGCGAGATGCTGGAACGCGCATCCGGGGACGGCAATCCAACGGTCACGGTCATGCCGCCCACGTCCGTCGCGGCCACTGCGGTCTCGAACGCCTTGGGATGCCCGGCCGCCTCGATCACCACGGGTGCTTTGATGCCCTGCTCGGCGACCTCGGCCGGCGTGTAGACCTCATCGGCGCCCAGTTCTGTGGCGCGCTCGAGCTTCTCCGCGTTGGCATCCACGCCGATGACCGTACCCTTGTCGAGGGAAATGGCCGTGATGAGTGCGGCCATCCCCACGCCGCCCAACCCCACGACCATCACGGCGTCACCATCCTCCGGTTGGCCGGCATTGAGGACGGCGCCGCCCCCGGTGAGCACCGCGCAGCCCAGGACGGCGGCGACGTCGGCGGGGACGTCGTCTCCGATCGGGACCACCGACTGCCGGTTCAACACGGCGTGCGTTGCGAACCCGGACACTCCCAGGTGGTGACGGACGTCCTCGCCTCCTCGGTGCAGCCGCACGTGATCGCCGATGAGCACGCCGTGGTTATTCGCGGCTGTGCCCGGTGTGCACGGCAGCTTTCCGTCTGTGAGGCAGTTCTTGCACTCACCGCAGCGCGGAAGGAACACCGTGGTGACCTGCTCCCCCACGGACAGGTCCGTGACGTTCTCGCCAACTTTTTCAACGACGCCCGAGGCCTCATGACCGAGCAGCATGGGCGTGGGCCGCACGCGATTTCCATCCACCACGGACAGATCCGAATGACACAGACCCGCGGCCCGAATGCGGATCAGCACCTCATCGGGGCCGGGATCATCCAGCTCCAGCTCCGTGATGTTCAGTGGCTTCGACTCCGCGTACGGGCGCTCCAGGCCGATCTCTTCGAGGACTGCTCCGGTGATCTTCATGCTGGCTCCTGGGTGAGTGGTGCACGTGCGCGGGTGAGATGTGAACCACAGTAAACGCTATTTCGGGCCTCCACACGGACCCACCGCAGCAATACCATGGGGCCATGAACCCGCCAGCATTCACCCTGCGCATTCCCGGACCCGCCGACGCCGCGGGGCTCGCGGATCTCCACGTGGAGACGTGGCGGGAAACCTACGGGACACAAATGCCTGCCTCAGCTTTCGACGACGCCGCTCGCGCCGCCCGACTCGAAATGTGGCAGGGCACGCTGAACCTCCCGAACCCTGCGGGCACGCTGCAGGTCGCCGAGGAGGAAATGATGTGTCTGATTGCGGTGCGGATGGTGCGCTAAACCCCTGCGCCCACGATCAACATGGTCGCGCCGAACACGACCCCCGACACCAGGAGCACCACCGTGGTGTAACCCAGGATGTCGCGGATCTTGAGACCCGCGATGGCCAACAGCGGCAGCGCCCAGAACGGCTGGATCATATTGGTCCACTGGTCGCCGTAGGCCACGGCCATGATGATCACGGCCGGGTCCACGTCGAGTCTCGCGGCGGCGTCGAGAAGAATGGGCGCCTGAATGGCCACCTGGCCTCCGCCGGACGGAACGAAGAAGTTGACCAGACCCGCGGAGAGGAACGCCAGCAGCCCGAGGGTTTGCGGTGATGCCACCGCGACGATCGAGTCGGACAGCACCTGGATCAGCCCGCTGGCCGTCATGATGCCCATGATTCCGGCGTACAGCGGGAATTGCAGCAGGATGTCTCCCACGTTCGAGGCGGCGTTCTTGATCAGCCCCATAACCTCGAACGAGTTGCGGGACAGCAGGAAGATCAAGCCCAGGAACATCCAGTTCACGATGTTCAAGGTGACCGACCCGCCATTCGCAAAGTGGACCCCCAAGTAGGCCACGAGTGCGAGACCGACCAGCAGCGTGGGCAGACGGGAGGCATCCAGGCGATCGGCGGGGGCTTCGACGTCGGGCTGCGTCACTTCTTGTTCGGATTCCGCGAGCGCGTCGGCGGTGACCCGGTGGGATTGCGGAACGGCGCGCGGCGCCACGAGCCACAGGGACAGCGCCACCAGGATCACCGTGACCACCGCGGCGCTCATGTTCCACCACGAGAAGGTCGTTTCGCTGATGGGAATCACGTACCCCACCTGCTTCTCGATGAACGACCCAGGAGTGGCTGCGGTCAGGGGACCCGATCCCGAATAGCCCATGTGCCACACCACGAAACCGGAGAAGCCGGAAGCCACGAGCATCGGAAAGCTCACGGGCGTGTTCCGGCGGGAGAATTCGGCGGCAACCTCTCGCGCCAGAAGGCCGCCCACGACCAGCCCGAAGCCCCACGTAATCAGCGAGGCAATCGCGGCAATGACGAAGACGAACACGTAGGCCTGCAGTGGCGAGCGCGGTACCGAGGCCAACCGGCTCAACAGCGCCCGCACCGGCCGGGTACTGGCCAGCGCGTGGCCGAGCAACAGCACCAAGGCCATCTGGGTCATGAACTCCAACAGTCCGGACAGGCCCACTCCCCACCCTTCGATGACGGTCACGGGACCGGAATCGGTGAGGATGAGCGCCATGATCGCGACCACCACGGTCAGCACGATGGCGAAGATCAAGGCGGAGGGGATGAACCGCTCCACCACGGAATTCACGGGCCGCATCAGCCGGGCCAGCGGCGGCTCGGCTGTGGTGCGAGTGTCGGAATGGTGCTCGGGGGTGCTCATGGCGATACCTCGTCAGTCAGGTCTGTACGGCGTTGTGCGGCGGGATCAGGTGGCCAACCACCCTCGAGATTATCCAGAGTGGTGTGAATCACACGGCATTTCGGGCCCGGAGCGGCACTGACCGGTTGATCCGGCCCCGGGGCCGTTTCTTAGCGTTAAACCATGAGTGCTCCACAGATCACTTTGCGACGCCCCGAACCGACCGACGTCGAACCATTGGCCGACGTTCATTTGCGGTGCTGGCAGGAGACCTACACGGGCCAGTTGCCAGAAGCGTTCCTCGGAGACACCGCCTGGGAATCCCGGCGCCGTACCTGGCAGGCCATCGTGGACAATCACGGCCGGGACATGTTCCCGTGGGTCGCGGAAGCGGACGACCACATCGTCGGATTCTCGATGACCGCCCAGCCTCAGGAAGACGATGATGTGCGGGACTTCCAACTGTTCATGCTCTACGTCCTCAAGGAGTTCCACGGCACCGGCGCCGGCCAAGAGCTCATGGACGCGTCCCTCGGGGATGAGCCGTCGCAATTGTGGATGGCCAAGGACAACCCTCGAGCGCGCAGGTTCTATGAGAAGAACGGCTTCGAGGCGGACGGCGCCGAGCGGATCGACAGCGCCTCGAACGGTCTGAAGACCATTCGTATGGTGCGTTAGTAGCGGCCCGTCACGGTCACGCCGCTCGTGTGCTCCCTCGAGCCATCGAACGCGGCGCTGTCACCCGGTACCACCCGGCGAACAGCAGCACGATCAGCAAGACGTCCACGGCGTCGCCACCGTAATACATGAGCTGGGCGCCGAACTGCGCGTCCGCGGTTTCAATGCCCACGGGCGGGTGCGCGTACAACCACTTAGCAGGATGGAGTGCGCGGCGATGAACACTATGAGTACACCGGCTCGCAGTTTGAACGATGCCCGGTGTGGATCCGGATCCACGCCCACCATGGAGGCTGTGAACACAAACCCCGCCAAGAAAATATGAGTGTGCACGAGCGCATGCACCCACACCGAACCGTGCATCCAGTGAAACAACGGGGTGGTGTACAGGACCCACAATCCGCCGGCATTCAAGAGCGCGGCCACCACGGGATGCGTGACTACCCGGATGTACGGCAAACGGAGAATGCGAGACACCGCACGCGCTCGCCCTACGGGCAATGCCCGCAACAGCGCGCTCACCGGAGCCGACAGCACCAGTAGCAGCGGAGCAATCATCCCGAGCAACAAGTGCCCCGTCATGTGCGCGGTGAAGCTCCCGTGAGCGGCCTGGGCCAAGGGACCCACCAGGCTTGCGGCCACGCAGACCAGTCCCGCGTAGAAGAACACGGTCCGGCGAACCGGCCACGCGCTCCGACGCCGCCCGGTCCACAAGGCCCATGCGTAACCGGCCGCCACGGAAATCACCAGCACCGCGGCGACTACCTCGAACACGAGCCATCCATCGATGCCTGTCGCGGGCGTCGAGTCATGCGCGTGCACGAGCAGCCTCAGCGAGCACGGCGGGAAGAACGAGTCATACGCAGAACCAGCAGCCCGATCACCATGAAGAGGACTGCGGAGCCGATCCACACGGTGTCGTACAGGAGCAGATCAACGCCGTACCGGATCTGATGAATGCCCAGAATCTTATGGTTCAGTACGCCGTCCAGCAGTTGGAAGGAACCGACACCCAGTACAACCGCCCCGGCCCAGCACTTCCAATTCACGCCCCCGCGGCGTCGAATATCGGCCAGCAGGAACAGGCCCCACACCGTGATGAACCACCCGAATGCGTGGAAAATCCCGTCTGTCAGCAGCGCAATCTCATGCGTGGACAAGTCATAAAAATGATGCCATTGCAGGCCCAGGTGAAAAATGAACAGGTCGATCATTGATGCCGCGATACCGCAACCGAACAGGAATCCCGAGAGTACGGTTCGCTTGCCGGTGCGCCGTTCGTCATGGGTTTCGACGACGCCGCTGGGTCCCGTTCGCGCTTCGTCGCGTGCGTTCGGCTCGGCGGTGGACATGCCCATCACTCCTCTGCGCAATGATTCGGTGCCTGAATTCATTGTTCAACCATTCAGCAAGCTGATCAACAAGCGGCATCCAGGGTGAAGCCCTCAGGACGGTCGCTGCAGCTTCTGGAAGTAATAAAACGTCTAACAACCTGCCCGCCCGCCGGAAAGTCCCCGAACCGCTTGGGCACACACTAAATTTGGACCATGCCCACACCTGACGATGCACCAAACGTGGCGAACCCGGATTATTGGCAGTTCGCCCAGGCTGCGGCCACCCGGATCTCGCAAGAGTTCCCGGAATGCGATGTCACGGCCAACCGCCTGTTCGTCACGCTGTTCCGCGCGTCATCGTCGGTCATTTATGACTTCGAGTCCTCCATCCACCGCCCCGCCGGTGGCACGTGGGCCAGCTATCGCATGCTGTTTGCACTGTGGGTTGCCGGCCCGCTGACACCGCATCGGGCGGCGGAGCTCATGGGCATGAGTCGCGCGGCAGTTTCAAACCTGGCAGGCAATCTGGAGTCCAAAGGGTTGCTGGTCAAGCAGGCCTCCGAAGAGGATGGCCGCTCCCTGATCCTGCACCTGACGGATTCCGGCCAAACCAAGATTCAAGAGGTCTTCGCCCGTCAGAACTCCCGGGAGAACGACTGGAGCCAGGCCCTCACCGAGCAGGAACGCGAACTGCTCATCAGCCTGCTCGACAAGATCATGGACCACCGCACGGCCATCGGCGCCAAGACGCGCAAGTAGCCACAACGTCCCCCTGGGCTATGGCCCACCACTCACAGGCCAGCACGCAGCTCTCCAGCTAGGACGTCACCGAAACGTTCGCATCCGCCCGTTTCACCATGCGCTCCGCGAGAGTGATCACGGGCGCGTCAATGACCTGCGCCCCATGCCGGAACGATCCCCGCTGCTCCGCGGCCACTTCCACCACGCCGCGGGCCCAGTCGAGCTTGTCCGGCTTGGAGCGGAACCCTTCCTTGATCACGGCCATCTGCGAGACGTGCACCCCACCCTTGGCGGCAAAACCGGAGCTGGAGGCGTCCAGGGTCTCGCCCAGCAGCCCCTCAAGGTTCTCGACGTCCAGGAAGATCCCGTCGACCGCGAAAATCCCTGCCACCGCCGCGTGCAGCACCGTCTGCGAGCGCACGTGCAGGGAAATATCCCGGAGCGCGCCGTTGCACTTGCGGCTCGTGAGGCCACCCAGATTCACGATCAGGTCCTCTGATCCCCACATGAGGCCGACGACGCCGCTCGCGCCGGCAATCTCGCCCAGCGCCAGGGCACCATGGGGAGACTCGATCATGGCCACGACTTCGTAGTCGACTAGCCCCGCGAGCTGCTCGGCGGATTCAACCTTGGGAACCGCCACACGCCGGTAGGTCGTAGAAGCCAACGCCTGCAGATCTGCAGCATGCTCATCGGTCCCCACCGGGTTCACTCGGATGACCGTGCGGGCCGGATCCAACGGGCATTCCAGGATGCACTGGCGCGCGAACTCCTTGTCCCGCGGCAGCACGCCGTTGTGCAGGTCCAACACCACCACGTCCGCCGCTTGTGCAGCCTCAGCGAACTGCTCTGGCTGATCGGCGGGAACGACAATCCAAGCCGGTCCGTTGAAGGCATGGGTGTGAGTCATCGGGCGCATCTCCTGAGTGTGGCGTGGGTCTCGTCCACTGAGTATGCAGCACAAATCCGGATAATGGAATAACTATTCCATTATCCGGATTGCGGAAACACCGCAGAATTAGCGGCTCAGCAGCAACGCCTCACCCTGACCGCCGCCGCCACACAGCGACACGGCCGCCTTGCCTGAACCCCGGCGTGCCAGCTCGAGCGCCGCGTGCAGCGCCAGACGAGCACCGGACGCGCCGATCGGGTGGCCCAAGGCAATGGCACCACCGTGGATGTTGGCCTTGTCCAACGGAATACCCAGGTCGTCGACCGACTGCACGGAGACTGCCGCGAATGCCTCGTTGATTTCCACGAAATCCAGCTCATCCACGGACCACCCAGCGCGTTTCAGGGCGTGCTCAATGGCTCGTGACGGCTGGGAGTGCAACGACGTATCCGGCCCCGCAACCTGACCCGGCTTGCCCACCACGGCCAGCCAGGACAGACCGTGCTCCTCCGCGTAGGCGCGCGTCGTCAGGACGAGCGCGCGGCGCCGTCGGAAATCGGGGACGAGTTACCGGCCGTGATGGTGCCGTCCTTGGTGAACGCAGCGCGCAACTTGCCGAGGCCCTCGGCCGTGGACTCGGGACGAACACCCTGATCCTCGGACACCGTGACCGGATCGCCCTTGCGCTGCGGGATCTCCAGCGGCGCGATCTCGTCCGCGAACACACCCGAGGACTGCGCCTCGCCCGCCAGCTGGTGGCTACGCGCGGCGACCTGATCCTGCTGCTCGCGACCGATCGAACGCTCGGAATTGCCGGTCTCGGTGAGCTCACCCATCGCGATGCCCAGAGCGGCGTCGACCAGGCCGTCGTTGGCCAGCGAATCGGCCAGGGTCATGTCGCCGTAGGCCTTGCCCTTGCGAGCGCCCAGGGAGAGGTGCGGCGCGTTGGTCATGGATTCCATGCCGCCAGCCACCACGACAGATGCCTCACCCGCACGAATCATGCGGGCCGCCTCGGTGACCGCGACCAGTCCGGACAGGCACACCTTGTTCAACGTCATGGCGGGCACGTTCATGGGCAGACCCGCCTCGACGGCGGCCTGTTTGGCGGGATTCTGGCCGTTTCCGGCCTGCACCACGTTGCCCATGTACACGTAATCCACGGCGTCCGGAGCAATGCCCGAGCGCTCCACGGCGTGCTTGATGGCGTGCGCACCGAGCTCCACAGCGCTCAGGGACGCGAGCGCGCCCATCAACTTGCCTGCGGGGTACGTGCCCCATTGACGATCACAACATCATTGGCGTTCTCGGTCATTTGTCCTCCTGTACGGGAACGGAATCCGGGGTGACGTCCACCAGCTCAACCCGGTACTTCGCTTCGGTTTTTTCTGCCACTTCTTCTTCGGTCACACCCGGGGCCAGGGTCCGCAGCACCAACCCGCCAGCTTCCACGTCGAAAACGCACAGGTCCGTGACGATGCGATCCACCACGCCAACACCGGTCAGCGGCAGGTCGCATTCGCGCTTGATCTTGGCCGAACCGTCTCTGGCCACGTGTTCTGTCAAGACCAGCACACGCGGGGTTCCGGCCACAAGGTCCATGGCTCCGCCCATGCCCTTGACCATTTTTCCGGGGATCATCCAGTTGGCCAGATCACCCTGCTCGGAGACTTGCATGGCACCCAGGATCGCCATCTTCACGTGGCCACCGCGGATCATTCCGAAGGACGTGGCCGAGTCGAAGATCGCCGCACCGTCCTGCAGAGTAATGGTCTGCTTCCCGGCGTTGATCAGATCCGGGTCCTCGTCGCCCTCGTACGGGAACGGCCCCATGCCCAGCACACCGTTCTCGGATTGCAGCACCACGCTCACGACCTCGGGCAGGTTGTTGGCCACCATGGTGGGAATGCCGATGCCCAGGTTCACGTAGTCGCCGTCGTTCAATTCCGACGCCGCAATGGCCGCCATCTCGTCACGCGTCCAGCTCATGCTGTGGCTCCTTCCGATTCGGTCGACGACGACGCCGCATCCGGCCTCGGTCGCGTGGTCCGCTGCTCGATGTCCTTGGGAGCACCCGAGTACTGCACCACGTGCTGCACGTACACACCGGGCGTCATGATGTGATCCGGATCCAGCTCGCCCGGTTCCACGATGTTCTCGACCTCGGCAAAGGTGACCTTGCCGGAGGCGGCACACACCGGTTGAAGTTTCGCGAGGTGCGACGGTACATCAGGTTGCCGTCCGTATCTCCCTGCCACGCGTGCACCAGCGCTACATCCGCAACAATCCCGCGCTCCTGGACGTAGGTGCGGCCGTCGAACTCCGCGGTCGGCTTGCCTTCCACGACCAGCGTGCCAACACCGGTGGCTGTGTAGAACGCGGGGATTCCCGCACCGCCGGCCCGCAGCCGTTCGGCGAGCGTGCCCTGAGGGTTGAATTCGACCTCGAGCTCGCCCTCCAAGTACTGGCGGGCGAACTCCTTGTTCTCCCCCACGTAGGACGAAAGGACCTTCTTGACCTGCTTGTTCTCCAGCAGAAGTCCCAGGCCCTTGCCGTCCACGCCCATGTTGTTGGACACCACGGTCAGGTCTTTCACGCCGCTGTCCCGGACCGCTTCGATGAGGTCCCGCGGGATACCGGACAGCCCGAAACCGCCCACGGCCAGGATCATGCCGTCCTGCAGTGTCTCGGCCAGAAGTTCGGCAACGTTGTCTCTGAGTTTGGACATGGCCACCCTTTCGAGTTGTGTGATCTCCATCTCAGACTAGAAACCGCCCACATCCTGGTCAATGAACTCCCGCGCTCTTCCGGGCGAGTCCTCACAATCTGGAAAACAGCGCATAGTCTGTCCATATTGTGAACAGCCCGGAGGAGCGATCATGACCGCAGCAGACCCCCACCCCTCGCCGCATTCTCAACGGGGCACCCAGGTCGTCGCCCGCGTGGCCGCCATCTTGCAAGCAGTGGCCGCCGGGGAGTCCGCTGGGTCCACCGCGTCGATCGCCCACCGAACGGGACTCACCCGACCCACCGCGCACCGCCTGCTCACCGCGCTGGCGGACGAGGGGCTGGTCGACCGCACCGACAACGGCAACTGGGCGCTCGGTCCCGAACTCCACATCCTGGGCACCGTGGCTGCACAGCGCTATCCGGCGCAGGAACTCGCAACGCCGTGCCTGCAGCGCCTCGCGGAAGCAACGGGGGAATCCGCGTTCTTCTCCGCACGCCGCGGCAACGAGGTCATCTGCCTGGCCCGCGTCGAAGGATCGTTTCCCGTCCGCTCCCACGTCCTCTACGAGGGCCTCCGGCTCCCCCTGGGCGTGCGTCCGCGGGTCTGGCAATCCTCGGCCACCTACCGCCGGCCCAGCTCGACGCCACCCTGACAGCAACCCGCGCCGACCGGCAGCGTCTGGGCCTCCAGCACGACGACGCCCACGTCCGCAAGCTCGTAGCCCACGTTCGCGACCACGGTTGGTCGCTGAATCCGGGGCGGATCGTCGAGGGTTCATGGGGCATGGCCGCCGCGGTGTTCGACGCCTCCGGGCAACCCCGCTACGCCCTGTCCCTGACGGGCATCGAATCCCGGTTCCGCGCCGAACGCCGCCCGCAATTGGGCGCAGCACTGCTCGATCAGGCGCACAAATTGTCCACGGCCCTGCGCACCGGGGCGCCGTCGGCATAAAGGCGCGCGAGCGGCGTCGTCGAGGAGGAGTTACCGACCGGACCATCTGGTGAGGGGATACTGCGCAGTAGGGCCGGTTACTTTGCCGTAAGCCCTCACGAAATGGTTCGCCGACGCCGCGCGGCCCACCCGCCGTGCGCGCCGGGGCGAGTGAGCGGCGTCGTGGCTATTCCCATGAGTCCCCGGGCGGGCAAGAATGAAGGGCATGGAACTCGACTATCCGTTCCGCGGGCGGTGCCTGGTGCAGAACAGCCCCGCGAATCGAGTGCCGAGCCACGGAACCGATCAATTCGGCACCGCGTTCGCGATCGACTTCGTGCCGGTGGATGGACAGAATCGCTCGTCCAGGTTCACGGCCACGTCGTTGGTGCGCACGGAGGCACCCGAGACGTTCATCGGTTTCGGGCAGCCGGTCCTTTCGCCCGTGACCGGCACGGTGGTGCTGACGGACGACCACGCCGAGGATCACGACGCGTACCGCGGATTGCCCTCCGTTGGTTATGCGCTGACCCAAGCCCGCCGCGTCGCCGCTGGATGGGGCGCGCTGGCGGGCAATTACGTGGTGGTGCAGGAATCCCTAAGCCGCCAGTTCGTAGCGCTGTGCCACCTGCGGCAAGGCAGCATCAGGGTGAGAGTCGGCCAGAACATTCAGGTCGGGGCCATGATTGCCCAATTCGGAAATTCTGGGAACAGCACCGAACCGCACCTGCACGTGCAAGCGGTCGATTCCCTGGACTTCACTCAGGTAACTGGAGTGCCCTGTTATTTCCCGACGGCCTGCCGCGCAACGGCCAGATCGTGGATGGCGCCCCGGAGCGCCCGGCGCCACCTGGCTAGGACGCCGTCCAGCCGCCGTCCATCGTGTAGGCGGCACCGGTGACCATACCGGCGGAGGGACCGGCCAGGAAGGCAATAAGCTCGCCGACCTCTTCCGGTTCGACCAGGCGCTTGATCGCGGACTCGGTGAGCATGATCTTCTCGATCACCTCATCCTCGGGGATCCCGTGGGTGGCCGCCTGGTCCTTGATCTGCTTGTCGACCAGGGGCGTGCGCACGTAGCTGGGATTCACGCAGTTGCTGGTCACACCGTGCGGAGCGCCCTCCAGAGCCACGGCCTTGGACAGCCCTTCCAACCCGTGCTTCGCCGCGACGTATGCGGATTTGAACGCTGAGGCGCGCAGGCCGTGAATCGAGGAAACGTTGATGATCCGACCCCACTCGCGCTCGTACATGTGGGGCAGGGCGGCGCGGATCAGCAGGAACGGGGACTCGAGCATGAGGGTGAGGATCCGATGGAAGTCAGCGGGATCGAAGTCCTGAACGGCCGCAACCTTCTGAATCCCGGCGTTATTGACCAGCACGTCCACACAAGGCTCAGGTCCGCGAGCGCCGCGGTATCGGTGAGGTCAACCGCCCATGCCTCACCGTCGACTTCTTGCGCCATGGTCTCCGCGGCCTGAGGGTCGATGTCGGCGACAATCACGTGGGCGCCGCGTTGCGCGAGGGCCCGAACCGCAGCCGCGCCGATTCCACTCGCACCGCCGGTGACCAGTGCCTTCTTGTCCTTGAGCGTGCTGTCCGACATGCCCCAACTCCTCGGTAATGGGTGATCTACGTCCCACACATTACGCGCGCCACAATTGGCCCGACCACCCACCCATGATGTTTGATGAATAGGTACCCATCCAGAGCGGCCGAGAGATCTGGCTCGTTGACGCCGCAGCAACCCGGGATTCAGCCCACGGTGCTACCGCCAGGACCGATGGAAAGGACTGCTAGTTCATGCCTCAGAACACCGATCGCATTCAGACCACCCACGTGGGATCGCTGCCCCGCACCCCTGATCTGCTGGAGGCCAACAAGCGCTTCCAAGAGGGAGAGGCTTCCGCCCAGGAGTTGGATGCCGCACTCGACAACGGCGTGATCGACATCGTCCGCAAGCAGCGAGAGATCGGCCTGGACATCGTCAACGACGGCGAATACGGCCACACCATGTCCTCCTCCGTGGACTACGGGGCGTGGTGGAACTACTCGTTCTCCCGCTTGGGCGGGCTCACTCCCACCAACGAGGACCGCTGGAAGGACGCCGAGGTCAAGCGCTCCTCCCCCGGCAACATCGTTCTGACCAGCTTCCCGGACCGCCGCGACCGCGCCCGTTTCCGCGATGCCTACGAGGATCCCACCGCCGGCGTCCTGGCGCACCGCGCATCCGTGGCTCAGCCCAAGATCACCGGGCCGCTGACCTACACCGGTCAGGACGCCGTGGCCGGTGACATCCGCCGCCTCAAGGACGCGATGGCCGAGACCGGAGCTCAGCAGGCTTCGTCGCCGCACTCTCCCCGGGTTCCTGCGCGCGCGTTCGCAACGAGTACTACTCGACCGATGAAGAACTCGTCTACGCCTGCGCGGACGCCATGCGCGAGGAGTACAAGGCCATTGTCGATGCCGGCCTGACCGTCCAGATCGACGACCCCTCCATCGCGGAATCCTGGGACCAGATCAACCCCGAGCCCACTGTGGAGGACTACCTGGCCTTCACCAAGATCCGCGTGGACGCGCTCAACTACGCCCTGCGCGACCTCCCCGAGGACCAGATTCGTTTCCACCTGTGCTGGGGTTCGTGGCACGGCCCGCACACCACCGACCTCGAGTTCAAGTACCTGGTGGACCTCATGCTCACCATCAACGCCGGCGGCTACAGCTTCGAGCGTCCAGCCCCCGCCACGGCCACGAGTGGAAGGTCTGGAAGGACCACACGCTCCCAGAGGCAAGGTGGTCTACCCCGGCTTCGTCTCCCACTCGACCAACGTGGTGGAGCACCCGGAGCTCGTGGCCGACCGCATCGAGCAGTACGCGTCCGTGGTGGGTCGCGAGAACGTCATCGCCTCTACCGACTGCGGCCTGGGTGGCCGCATCCACCCCTCGATCGCGCTGGCCAAGCTCGACTCCCTGGTCGAAGGCGCGCGCCTCGCGACCGAGCGCTTGTTCTAGCAAGGTGCGCGAGCGGCGTCGTCGGTGATTCGACGACGACGCCGCTCGCGCCACCTCTCG
>NZ_AJXN01000022.1 GCF_000286355.1 Kocuria atrinae C3-8
GAGCGGCGTCGTCGGGCCGGCTGGTTGAGCCGGCCCGACGATTTCAGCGGAGCTTGACCATCCGCCGGATGAACACGATCAGGACGATCCCCATGGCCGCGAGCGGCAGCCACATCAGGTCCGCACTGAGGATCCCGAGCCAGCCTCCCACCATGATGGCCAGGACCGCCGCCATACCGGCAACCACCCACACCAACATCTGTACGGCGTTCTTGTACTGACGCTGCACGTTGTCCCGGGTGAGGGTCACGGGGAAGTTGAAGACCCGTGGGTATCGCGTCAGCACTCCACAACCGATCGTCAGCAGACTCAGCAGCACGAGGATAATGGCGGCCTCTTGGAAAGACCCCTCGCGGGTCACGTCACCAGTGAAGTCGTAATGGAGGGCGAAATCTCCCTGGGCACCCGAATACCGCAGGAAGAAGTACACCGGCAGGGCCACGGCCGAGATCATGCTGACCAAAAGAAGCACCCTGTGGAACGGATCCAGCGCAAAGTTCGGTTGAGGCCGCTCCCTGAAGGTCGTGATGGGTTGATCGCCATCGAGGTCCTGGGCTCGGTTGCGAGTTCTTTCCCGCGGGGCGTCACGTGAGTCAGTCATCCAGCGCTCCTAGTCATCGCCTGGTTGCTCCTTATCTTTAAGGCTACGAAGAAAAGGCAGGCACCGACTCCCCCGAGCGTTGGAATTTCACCCCGCGCGCATGAGGATCGAGTTGTTCGTTACTTCCCAGGGCACTCGAACTGATACTTCCGCGCAGAACTCTTAGGATGATCCAGTGATGAATCCCGCCGCTCAGCCTTCGACGGACACTGCCGACTCCACTCCCAAGCTCAGCGCGTGGGAGGTGATGTTCAAGGACGCCACCAATGCCGAGCTCAAACTCGCCATGGCCGCGTCCGGAACCATCTTGAGCCTGTTCACCGCGGGGCACATGGCCGGGAACATGCAGGTGTACCTGGGCCGGAAGCACTACAACGACTATGCGGAATTCCTCCGCACCGTCGGTGCTCCGGTGCTGCCGCGAAATTCCGTGCTGTGGGTGGTGCGTATCGGGTTGCTCGCCAGCGCCACGAGCCACATCATGGCCGGCACCGAACTCACGCTGCGGGCCATGCGCGCCGAGCGCCACACGGTCCAGAGCACGGTTCAGGACCTCAAGCTTCAGCTCACGGGCAAGCAACGCAGGCGCCTCGCGGCCGACGTCGCTCGGTCCCCCAGATCATCGCCCGCTCCATGCGCTCCACGGGCGTGGTGCTCGGCCTGTTCACGGCCTACCACGTAGCGGATCTGACGGTGGGTGCGCGCCCGGCGGCGTCGTCGAAGCATCGGCACGGGGACGCCTACGGGAACCTGGTGGCAAGCCTGTCCCGCCCGAGCGTCGCATTCTTCTACACCGCCTCGATGGCGGCCTTGGCCGGCCACATGATTCACGGCGTGCGCACGGCCGCCATGGACGCCGGCTTCACGAGCACCGAACAGCGCGCCCAGCTGATCGAGGCCGTAGCCAAGCTGGTGGGCACCGCTGTGGCTCTCGGAAACGTCACCATCCCCGTGGCCGTGCAGGCCAAGGTGGTGCGCTGATGCTGCTGACTGTGCACGTGTGGCGGCAGGCCACCGCGGAGGACCAAGGCACGTTCGTGGCCGTGAGCCCGGTCGAGGCTCGCGAGGACATGAGCATTCTGGACCTGCTCGATGCCGTCAACGAAACCCTCACCCGCCAGGGCGATGACCCCGTCAGCTTTGACGACGGCTGCCGCGAAGGTATCTGCGGTAAGTGCGGCGTGACCGTGGACGGCGTGCCCCACGGCCCGGACAAGAATCAGGCCTCGTGCACCCAGTCGCTGCGGGCCTACCGTGACGGGGACGAGATCTTCATCGAACCCATGCGCGCGGGCTCGTTCCCGGTCAAAAAGGACCTGTCCGTGGACAAGAAGGCCCTGCGGCGGGTGGCCAAGGAGGCCAAGTTCCCGGTAGCGCTCAAGGCCCTGAGTAACGCCGGCTGCATCAGTTGCGGCGCGTGCGTGGCCGCGTGCCCCAACGGTTCCGGCCAGTTGTACGTGGGCACGTTGCTCAAGGAACTTCCGCCGTTGGCCAAGACCCCGGAGGAGCGCAACGAGCGCTCGAGCAAAGTTCTGGACGCCGCCGAGCACGAGTTCGGCCCCTGCTCCCTACTGGGCGACTGCATGGAGGTCTGCCCCGCGGGCCTCCCGCTGGAGAACCTCACCGAGGTCGCCCGGGAAAATCTCCGCCGGATGAACCCGGAGAAGTACGCCTAATCAGCGTGGCCACGCGGGAGGCGCCGCGCGGCGGCGTCGGCGGTCGTCTCGCACCGTGGTCACCTGCGGGCCCCGGTTTGTGAACGCCGCCACCCACGCGACACAATGGACTCACCATCCCGAGCGGCCGAGAGACCTGGATCGAAGACGCCGCAGCAACCCGCAGTGATCGGCCTACTGCACGGTGCTACCGCCAGGACCGATGGAGTGCTGCGCGGCCCCGGGCAGTGTTCGGACGGGAGCTGTACGCGGCCGGCAAGGAGGAGCCCTATGGCCGAGCACCAGTTCGGTTTCCGCACCCGTGCACTGCACGCAGGCGGCACCCCGGACGCCGAGCACGGCGCCCGTTCCGTCCCGATCTACCAGACCAGTTCGTTCGTCTTCAAAGACGCCGACGACGCCGCCAACCTCTTCGCGCTGCAGAAGTACGGCAACATCTACTCGCGGATCGGCAACCCCACCGTGGCTGCCTTGGAGGAGCGCATCGCGTCCCTCGAGGGTGGTATCGGTGCGGTAGCAACCTCCTCCGGCATGGCGGCCGAGTTCATCACCTTTGCCGCGCTGTGCGGGCAGGGCGATCACGTGGTCGCCTCCTCGCAGCTCTACGGCGGAACCGTCACGCAGTTGGATGTAACCCTGCGCCGCTTCGGTGTGGAGACCACCTTTGTTCCCGGCACCGATCCCGCCGATTACAAGGCGGCCATCACCGAGAACACCAAGCCGTTTACACCGAGCTCGTGGCCAACCCGTCCGGTGAAATTGCCGATCTGGAAGGCCTCGCGGAGGTCGCCCACGAGGCCGGTCTGCCGCTGATCGTGGACGCCACGCTCAACACCCCGTACCTGTGCCGCCCGTTCGAGCACGGTGCGGACATCGTGATCCACTCGGTCACCAAGTTCCTGGGCGGCCACGGCAATACCCTGGGCGGTGTGGTGGTCGAAGCCGGTCGCTTCAACTGGGGCAACGGCAAGTTCCCTGCCATGACCGAACCAGTCCCCTCGTACAACAACGTGACCTGGTGGGGGAACTTCGGTGAGTACGGCTTCCTGACCAAGCTGCGTTCCGAGCAGCTGCGCGACATCGGTCCATCGCTGACCCCGCAGGCCGCGTGGAACCTGCTGCAGGGAGTGGAAACCCTCCCCCAGCGCATGGACGCCCACGTGGCGAACGCGCAAGAGGTCGTGCAGTGGCTGGCCACCGATCCGCGCATCGGCTACGTGAACTACGCGGGTCTCGAGGATCACCCGCACCACGAACGCGCCCAGAAGTACTTGCCCCAGGGCATCGGTTCCGTGTTCGCCTTCGGTGTAGCCGGCACCGATCAGCTCAGCGGCCGCGAAGTGGGCGGCCGGTTCATCGAGAACCTGCAGCTGGCCTCGCACCTGGCCAACATTGGTGACGCCCGCACCCTGGTGCTGCACCCGGCGTCCACCACCCACCAGCAGCTCACCTCCGAGCAGCTGGAATCCGGCGGCGTGAGGGAAGACCTGATTCGCATTTCCGTGGGTCTCGAGGACCCCGCGGACATCCTGTGGGATCTGGACCAGGCGCTGACCGCCGCGACCGGGATCAACCGCGAGGGCGACGTCGTCGAAACCGTGACGCCCGCTGCGGCCACCGCCGAGCCCACGTCCGAAAAAGCTGCCGAAGGAGTCCACGCATGAGCACCGAACGCACCTGGGTGGGCCCCAGCGCCCCCGAGCGACTGAACATCCTGCGCAACACCGAGTCGATCGCGATCGTGGGCATGTCCAATAAGCCGCGCGGGCCAGCTACTTCGTGGCCACGTATCTGCTGTCTTCGTCCCCGTACCGCGTGTACTTCGTGAACCCCGTGTTGGACGAGGTGCTGGGCCAGAAGGTCTACCCCTCGCTCGCGGACCTGCCCGAGGTCCCGGACATGGTGGACGCGTTCCGCAAGGACTCCGATCTGCCGGCGTGGCCCAGGAGGCCGTGGACCTCGGCGCCAAGACCGTGTGGATGCAGCTGGGCTCGTGGAGCGAGGAAGCCGCGGCGATCGCCGAGAACGCCGGGCTCAACGCCGTGATGGATCGCTGCGTGAAGATCGAACACGCCCGCTTCCACGGCGGCCTGCACCTGGCCGGCTTCAACACCGGGGTGATTTCCGCCAAGCGTCAGGTGGTTGCCTGACGGTCATTGGGTGACCAACCAATTGATCCCGCCTCACTGCGTAGTAACCACGGTTACTTTGCAGTGAGGCGGGATCACATGGTTCTGGGGCCTGCTGTTCTCCGGCCCAGCTGCAAACTGCCGACGTCGCTCTCAGCCCAACCGCAACACCACGGCCGCGCGTTCCCAGCCCTGGGACTCGCGGGCGGGAACTTCGTCCTCGGGGACCACGGTGTACAAACGCTCGGCATCAGCAAGAAAGGCCTCGTTGGCCATGGACGAGACCAACGGGTCCAGCACCTCGGCAGGATCGCGTTCGGTGGAGGCGTCAGTGAGCAGCGGGCCCATGTAGGCAACCTCGTCCTGCACGGACAGCGTGGAGTGCGCTACCGGCTTGCCCCATTCGTCCACTTCGAACCGCGTGACGTCCCCCATGGGTGCATCGAACATCCCGGACTCACCCGGGAAACTCAGTCCACGGTCCAGCTCCTGAACCGCACCCGTCAGCAAGATGCCCTGCGAGAGCACCTCCTTCTCCTGAGCATTCACGCGCCGCGGGCCATCACGACCTGATCCTCGGGACAGACCAACACGAGCCCGTCCTTTGAAGGGACTGAACCGTCCCAGGCCACCACGTTCTGCGGCGGTGCTTCGGTTCCGCGCACCGCATCCCAACCGGCCACCCAGTCCTTGAGGTCGTCTTCCCATTGCTGCGCCATGCGATTCTCCTTTCTCGGCAAGCTATTGCCCCGAGTATCTCACTCGCCCTATCACACCAGGTGGCGTTTGTCATGCAGTCCTCTATCCTGGGAAGGTTCGCTGATTTTCGCCATTTGTTCCCTAAATTCGAGGAGTTGTCACCCGTGAATGCCAGAAAAACATTACAAGTCACTCTGGCCTTTGTCGGGCTCCTGGTGGGGGCTGGCTTCGCGACCGGTCAAGAAGTGGTGCAGTACTTCATTTCCTTCGGCACGTGGGGCTTGGCCGGAGCAGTGGTCTCCGGGCTGCTCATGATCGCGGCCGGTGCCGTGATCATTCAGATCGGCAGTTACTTCATGGCCGATGAGCACCGGGCCGTTTTCCGCTCGGTCTCCCACCCGGTGGTTTCCAAGTTCTTGGACATCAGCGTCACCCTGACCCTGTTCGCCATGGGGTTCGTGATGCTCGCCGGCGCCGGTTCAACGCTTGAGCAGCAGTTCGGGCTGCCCGCATGGATCGGCTCCGCCATCATGGTGGTCATCGTGATGCTCACCGGCCTGTTGAACGTCAACAAGGTCACCAACATCATCTCCGCCGTCACACCACTGATCTTCGTGGCCGTGATCGTCGTGTTCGTGTACACCATGATGCAGCTCCCCGTGGACTTCGGTTCCGTGAGCGAACTCGCCGTGCAGGCCGATTCCCCCGTGACCCCCTGGTGGCTGTCCGGGATCAACTACACCTGCATGGCCCTGATGCTCGGTGTCTCCATGAGCCTGGTCATCGGCGGTAACACCACGAACCCGCGTGTCGCAGGATGGGGCGGTGTCCTGGGCGGCGTTGTCTACACCATCTTGTTGCTCATGAACGCCGTGGCCCTGCTGGTGAACTACGAATCGGTTGAGGGCTCGGACATCCCCATGCTCCAGCTCTTCGAGACGATCCACCCCGTGGCCGCACTGTGCATGGTGTTCGTGACGTTCATCATGATTTACAACACGTGCATCAGCATGTTCTACGCCCTCGGGCGCGTCTCAGCGTCAATCACCGCAACCGTTACGTCCCGGTGTTCCTGGCACCTGCGTGGTCGGCTACTTCATCAGCCTCATCGGATTCGGCACGCTCATGAGCTACGTGTACCCCGCCATTGGTTACGTGGGCATGATCATGGTGATTGTCATGCTGGTCTGGTGGTTCCGCAGCCGCAAGAAGATCGAGGGCGAAGAGAGCCGCCGTGATCGGATGCGCGCATTGCTCACCATGAAGGAGTCCGACGACAAGGACTTCCCCGAGGGCCATGAGAAGCGCCTCGAGGACACCGCTGAGCAGTCGACCGCTGACAATGAGACCATCACCGGCGCCATCGACAAAGAGGTCGTCAGCAGCCTCAGCAAGAAGAACGGTAAGAACGGCAACACGGATTCATCGGGAACCTCGGCATCAAGTTCGAAGGACTCCCACTGATCTGAACCCCCGGCCGTAGCAAAAGCTCCCCACCACTATGTGGTGGGGAGCTTTCGTATGGGGAGCCAGCGGCGTCGTCGTCCCGGTGAAGAATGATTCAGGAGGACGACGCCGCGGCGGGGCTAGCTGTTGTGGGTCATGAGGTTC
>NZ_AJXN01000023.1 GCF_000286355.1 Kocuria atrinae C3-8
GGCGCCTGAGCGGCGTCGTCGGCCTTGGGCGCGGCCTGGGAACCGGGGATCTTGAGGGCCTGGCCCGGGCGGAGCAGCGAGGACGCGTTGAGGTCGTTGGCTTCCTGCAGCTCGAGCACGCTGACCCCGTGCTTGGCCGCGAGATCCCAGATGGTGTCCCCGGACGCGATGGTGTGGCGAGCGGTCGGGGACTTGGGTTCCGGCCTGTCGGCGGGCTTGGCCTGGTCGGGTGTGTTCTCGGCAGCCTTGGCCTGGGCGCTGGGGATCGTCAGGCGGTCGCCCGGACGCACCATGGCGTGGGCGGGAATCTTGTTGGCCTTCATCAGCTCGGTGACGGTCACGCCGTGCTTGGTCGCCAGCGACCAGACGGAATCACCGGCGGCCACGGTGATCTCACCGGGCGCCTGCGCGTGCTGGGAGGTGCCGTTGTTCTGTGGCGTCACGGGCGACTGCGCGTGGGCGGTGCCAGTGTTCCTAGTGCAGAGAGTGCGGCTAGCGCGGTGACTGCCGAACCCTTGGTGGCTCGACGAGCCCAGGTGGAACGAGCGGACGGGCGATCTTCTGGCGGCTCAACCGGCATGTTCGTGCTTCCTGCCTAAGTACGAGGGTGAGGGGAAGGCCACCGACTCACGCGAGCCGTGACAGCGTGACCAGAGTACCCGACCTGACTGGGCGAGTTGAAGAACTGACCGGAACGGCCAACCGTGGCAAAGTATTGTCCGTGAATCCTTCATCCGATATCAGCCCCGAAACCTTTGCCGAACTCGATTCCCTGGTGGGGGAATGGACGTACCTGCCGGACATCGCGGAAGCACTGGACATCCAGATCACCAAGGTGCACCGCATGATGGACCAGGGCGAGTTCCTGGAGGTCCGCCGTCCCGAGGACGGTATTCGCGTGGTCCCCGCAGAATTCATGGCGGACGGTCAGCCGCTCAGCGCGCTCAAGGGCACGATTGCCGTGTTACGGGACGCCCGCTACACGGACGCGGAGGCCATCCGCTGGTTGTTCACCGCGGACGACTCCCTGCCGGGCCGTCCCGTGGACGCGCTGCGCGAAGGTCGCAAGACCGAGGTACGACGCCGCGCCCAAGCCTTGGGCTGGTAGCCTACCGGCTGCGCCGCACC
>NZ_AJXN01000024.1 GCF_000286355.1 Kocuria atrinae C3-8
CGGTCCTCGCGGCTGCCTGAGCGTCGGGACGAGTCCACGAACACGCAGCGGGCCGTCTCCCCCAAGGCGGCGCGCCGCATGGGACGCGGTCTGTCCTTCACCGTGATTCTTTTGGGCGCACTGGTGGGCCTGGGGCTCATGGCCATCGGCTTCTCCGAGGGCTGGATCGTGGGCGCCACCCTGGCGCTCCTGGGCGTTGTTGGATACGTGATGGTTCAATTCCAGATCATCCCCCTGTTCCGCGACCCTGACGCGGTGGCGATCCACAGCCGCTCCAAACTGTGGCTGATCCCGGGGTTTCTGCTGCTGATCGGGCTCCTGGGCATCGGTGGGTCATTCCTGGTGGAGCCGATCATGGGCAGTTCCATCCCCGAGGGCCTGGTGGACGACTACATCCTGGCGTTCATCGTGGCCGGAATGACCATGGTGGTGGGATCGGTACTGGGGTTCGGACTGGTCGCGATGGCCATGCTCACCCGCCCCGATGACGACGACTCCCCTTTGCGCCCCACCGACTACGCCGAACAGGCACGCCAACGCGATCGGCAGCGCGACCGCGACAAGCGCCCCAACTACTACGATTCGGATTGGATCCGGCGCGGCCCGCGCGACTGATCCACACACCCTCGCCGGACCCGGCCAGAGAAGAAAGTTCCCCAGATCATGCAGACGCCCTCCTCCGCGAATACCGTGCCCTGGCTGACAGAGCACGAGGACGCCGCTTGGCGCAGTTTTCTGGCTCTGTCACAGGGCATGGAGCGCGCCATCGACCGGCAGCTCCAGCGGGACAGCGAGCTGTCGAGTTCCGAATACCACGTGCTCGTCCCCCTGTCCGAGTCGAAGGACGGCAGCCTGCCCTCCCGCGATCTACTACGCCACCTGGACTGGGAACGCTCCAGGCTGTCGCACATGCTGTCCCGCATGGAGAAGCGCGGCATGGTGTGCCGCAAACCCAGCCCGCAGGATGCCCGCGGGCTCATCGTCGAAATCACCGAGCACGGGCGTCAAGTGATCAACGGAGCCGCCCCCTCGCACCTGAACATGGTGCGCGAGGCTTTCGTGGACAATCTCAGCACCGAAGAAATGCAGGCGCTGGTGAACATGGCCTCCAAGGTTCTCCCGCGCCTGGAGAAAATGAACCTGATCTGATTTCCCATCTACCAGTGGGCATCCCGGGGATGTACCCCAGGGGATGCCCTGACCGGGTGAGACGATATCGCTCTTAAACAGGGGACGGGTCCTGTCGCTTGGGGGAATCGACAGGACCGTCGGACATCCCGAATCGGGGGAGATACGGGACGCCGGCCAGTCGGGGGAACTTCCGGGCGCGCTTGGGGGGATGCACCCGGGCCTCTTCGACTGACATCAACACTGTAGGCGTCATTTACATCCAGATGCAAGTAACAACCGCGGTGATTCTCATGACTTCACATTATGACTACTCAATAGTAGGAAATCCTGATACCGAGTCGCAATTGTTGCAGCATTCCAGCGAATCGCGGCGCGTACCGTGATCTGAAATCTCAAACTCCGCGCGACACGCCCAACGGCGACCACGCAAAAGCACCCCGATCCGAAGAATCGGGGTGCTTTTGTGAGAGCTCAGCGATCACGCGTGATCGCTACAGGCTGAGAGCTACTTACTTGCTCTCGTCCTCCTTGGCGAGCACGTAGTTGTACTCGACCTGGTTGCCTTCGCCGCCCTGGCGCCCCTTCACGTCCAGCATCAGCTCGGGCTTCACTGCCGAAGCAATGTCATCCTCGTTGTGCGGGTCGCCCGGGAAGTAGAGCTGCTGGGTAACCAGCTGGTAACCGGGAGCGGAGACCTTGATGTGGATGTGGGCCGGACGCCATGCGTGCCAACCGGCTGCGCCGATCAACTGGCCGCAAGCGCCGTCGGTCGGGATCTGGTAGGGCGCCGGCTGCGTGGTGTTGATCTCGAAGTGGCCGTTTTCGTCTGCCTTGACGGTGCCGCGGAAGAGCCACTCGGGCAGGCTAGGAGCGTACTGGGAGTAGAAACCGGCAGCGTCTGCGTGCCAGATCTCAACCTGTGCGTCCTTGATGGGGTTGCCCTCGGTGTCGGTGAAGTTGCCGTGGAAGAGCAGCGGGGTGCCCTCTTCGCCTTCGCGCATTTCCAAAGTTGCCGGAGTGGACATCTCGGGAGCGTTGGGGACGTAGTAGGGGCCCTCAATGGTGCCGACACTGCCGGGACGTTCCTTGGAGTTGACGTCCTCCACGGTGTGCTCGAGCCACACGTCGAGGAACAGAGGCCACTCGCCGTCGGTGCCGACCTTGATCAGCCACGCCTTGAGTGCGTTGTACTCCTCGTAGGTGACCTCGTGCTTGACCACGATGTCGTTGGCGGCCTGGATCAGCTCACCTGCGAGCTGGGAGACACGCTCCTTGGGAACATCGAGCTTGGCCAGCTTGCCGGACTGGGTGAAACGCTCAGTGGCGAGCGAGCCGGCCTCGACTGCGGTGCCTTCGTTTTCCTTGCGGGTTTCAGTCATGGTGACCTCCACTTTCTCATCATTGAAAAGCTGTACGCCCCGGGGGTGATGTGCGAGTCCACCGGTAGCAAGAGTGTGCAAACCTGTGGTGAGTGACACACCGTGACGCTTGTCTCAAGCTTACGAACCGAATCCATATCTTACAAATATGTAATCAGGGCTTATTGATTATGTAAGACGATCAGACACCCCCTTACCTCACCCTAGGGTTTACCCTGATGTGAGTGGGGTCACTAGAGGGAAGAATGAGACATACGCAACCTGTGGTTCACCTGCGGGTTTTAAGCAGTACCGCCCGCACCACAAGATGCGCCGGGTCCACCCGGTGCACCGAAGTCCAAGGAGTTACGTCATGACCGAAACCCTCAGCCACCTTCACCAAGTACTCGAAAACGCGCTCGTCGACGACCGCGAACAGGGCATCATCCGGGCCAACCGTGAGATCTTCACCGACCCGGAGATCTTCGAACTCGAGATCAAGCACATCTTCGAAGGCAACTGGGTGTACCTCGCTCACGAGTCCCAGATCCCCAACGTGGGCGATTACTTCACGACCTACATCGGTCGCCAGCCCATCGTGATTACTCGCGACAAGGAAGAGAAGCTCAACGCTCTCATCAACGCATGTGCACACCGCGGTGCCATGCTGTGCCGTCGCAAGACCGACAACCGCACCACCTTCACCTGCCCGTTCCACGGCTGGACCTTCCGTAACACCGGCGAACTGCTCAAGGTCAAGGACTCGCGCAACGCGGGCTACCCGGAGAACTTCAACAAGGAAGGCTCCCACGACCTCACCAAGGTTGCTCGCTTCGAGAACTACAAGGGCTTCCTGTTCGGTTCGCTGAACCCGGACGTCCTGCCCCTCGAGGAGCACCTGGGTGACGCCACCAAGGTGATCGACTCCATCGTCGACCAGTCCCCCGAGGGCCTGGAGGTGCTGCGCGGTTCGTCCACGTACACCTACGACGGCAACTGGAAGGTCCAGATGGAGAACGGCGCTGACGGCTACCACGTCACCGCCACCCACTGGAACTACGCCGCAACCACCTCGCGTCGTACCGCCGGTGACTCCACCAACACCACCAAGGCCATGGACGCCGGCAAGTGGGGCAAGGCCAAGGGCGGCTTCTACTCCTTCGAGCACGGCCACCTGCTGCTCTGGCAAGAGTGGGGCAACCCGCAGGACCGCCCGTTGTGGGACCGCCGCGACGAGCTCGTTGAGAAGTACGGCGAAGAGATGGCCAACTTCATGATCAACATCTCCCGCAACCTGTGCCTGTACCCGAACGTGTACCTGATGGACCAGTTCTCCTCGCAGATCCGCCACGTGCGTCCCATCAGCGTGGACAAGACCGAGGTCACCATCTACTGCATCGCCCCCAAGGGTGAGTCGGACAAGGCCCGCGCGCACCGCATCCGCCAGTACGAAGACTTCTTCAACGCGACCGGCATGGCCACTCCGGATGACCTCGAGGAGTTCCGCTCCTGCCAGAAGACCTACCTGGCCTCGGCCGCTCCCTGGAACGACATGACTCGCGGCGTTGCCCACGAGATCTCCGGTCCGGACGAGCAGGCTTCGGCACTGGGCATGGACAGCGTGATCGCCTCCGGTGTTCGCACCGAGGACGAGGGCCTGTACCCCGTGCAGCACGGTTACTGGAAGCAGGTCATGGAAAAGGCTGCGGAAGAGCAGGACAACGATCCGGCTTCTGCCTGATCCACGCCCGGCCATTCCCTGACACGACGAAAGATTGCGAGACCATGACTGAAACGTTGACCGAAGAACGCACGTCCACCATCGAAAAGGTGCGGGCCTTCCTGTACCGCGAGGCTCGTCTGCTGGACGACCGCGACTTCGATGCCTGGATCGAGTGCTACGACCCGAGCGCCTCCTACTGGATGCCCGCCTGGGACGACAACGGCGAGCTGACCGAGGATCCGCAGCGCGAGATCTCCTTGATCTACTACGACAACCGCGGTGGCATCGAAGACCGCGTGTTCCGCATCAAGACGGACCGTTCCTCGGCCACGTCCCTGCCGGAACCGCGCACCGGTCACAACATCACGGATGTCGAGATCCTGGAGCAGAACGGTGACGAGGTGAAGGTCCGGTTCAACTGGTTCAACCTTTACTTCCGTTACAACGTGACCGAGACCTACTTCGGTTACAGCCTGTACACGATCAACATGGCTGGCGAACAGCCCAAGATCATGGACAAGAAGGTTGTCCTGAAGAACGACTACATTCACCACGTAGTCGACATCTACATGATCTGAGTCCACTCGCTGTGACGGACGGTCCGGTGCCCGGCCCCCGCCTCAAGGGTCCGGGCACCGGTGCTGTCCGTACCGATTGGCCCATTCACACATCACAGCTATTGCGGTGAACGCACCCGTCCCATGACCACGGCTCACCGCTAGTAGGAGAAGATCACCCATGCCGAACCAGGTTGCACTAACTTTCGAAGATGGCGTCACCAAGGTCATCAAGGTCGATGACTACGAAACCATCATGGACGCGTCCTACAAGGCACGCATCAACATTCCTTCCGACTGCCGCGACGGCGCGTGCGGTACATGTAAATCCTTCTGCGAGTCCGGCGAGTTCGACCCCGGAGACTTCATCGAGGATGCTCTGACCGACGAGGAGTTCGAGAAGGGTTACATCCTGACTTGCCAGACCATGCCGGAATCGGACATGGCCGTGAATATCCCCGCGACCTCCGAGTCGGCCAAGACCTCGGCCTCCTCGTACACCTCGCGGATCACGCAGCTGGACCGTCATTCGGAGACCACCACGTCCTTCACGCTGGAAATCGACAAGCGCTCTGAACTGGCTTACCTGCCCGGCCAGTACGTGAACCTCAAGATCCCCGGTGCCGATGTGGAGCGCTCGTACTCCTTCTCGAGCGGCCCGAACACCGAGGCTGCGTCCTTCATGGTTCGTACCGCTCCCAAGGGCGCGATGTCCGAGTACTTGCGTGACCGCGCCGAAGTGGGCGATGAGATCACCCTGTCCGGCCCGTTCGGTTCCTTCTTCCTCCGCGACCCCAAGCGTCCGCTGCTGCTGTTGGCCGGCGGCACCGGTTTGGCGCCGTTGCTGTCCATCCTGGAGAAGCTCTCGGAGAATCCGCCGGAGCACGCCGTGCACCTGATTTACGGTGTGACCCGCGAGGAAGACATCGTGGGCTTGGACTGGATCGAAGAGTACAAAGCCAAGCTGCCCAACTTCACGTGGGACTACATCGCCTCCGAAGATGGCACCTCGGCCCCGCACACCGGTTACGTCACCCAGATCATCGAACCGGGTCACCTCAATGACGGCGACGTGGACATCTACCTGTGTGGCCCCCCACCCATGGTCAACGCCGTAGCCAAGTGGCTCGAGACCGAGGGCGTCGAGCCCGCCAACTTCTACTTCGAGCGCTTCGCACCCAAGGAGAAGACTGGAGGCGACGCCGAGACCGGCGCACCCGCCAGCCCCGAGGATGTTGCAGAGTCCGGCGATTCGATGTCCAAGTCCGAGGCAGTTTCCTCCATGGAAACCGGTCGCCTCTCCTTTGCCAAGGAAGATTCCTTCGCGCAGTTGGACGCCCGCATGGGTCTTGAGTTGGCCATCACCGAGCTCATGATGCCCAAGATCACGGACGAACAGGTCAAGAACCTGCGCCGCCTGGCCGAGGCCACCGCGGATTGCGTGGCAGGCTCCGAGGTCAAGAAGCCCGAGGACTTCGTTCGTTACAACGAGGAGTTCCACGAGTACCTCTTCACGGTCTCTAACAATCCCTCGTTGCTGGAGTCCTACCGTCGCTTGGACCTGACCGATCAGATGCAGGCCACGTTCGAGTCCGGAACCGTGATCTTCGATCGTGTCATCCAGGATCACGAGGACTTCGTCGAGGCCTTCGAGAAGAAGGACATCGAGCGCGCACGCGAGGTCATCATGCGCACGCCCGTGACGCCAAGGAGACCATGGAAGGCGCCATCGACAAGAAGGAGTCCGAGTGACCCATTTGCCCGAACCGTTCAATGCGCTGAGCCCGGGCCGTTTCAACGGCAAGGTGGTGCTGGTGACCGGTTCCGCCCAGGGCATCGGACAGCGGGTCGCAGAACGTATCGGCGCCGAAGGCGGCACCGTGGTTCTGGTGGACCGTTCCGAGTTGGCGGAGCAGGTTGCCGAGGGCATCAATGAGTTCGCCGCGAAGAATGGCTCCGAGGGATCTGCAAGCGCGGTGACCGGTGTCGATCTCGAGCAGTTCGCCGGTGCTGAGCAAGCTGTGTCCGCAACCCTGGAACGTCACGGTCGCGTGGACATCCTGATCAACAACGTGGGCGGTGCCATCCTGATGCGTCCGTTCGAGCACTTCGATGCCGAACAGATCCAGAAGGAGATCAACCGTTCGCTGTTCCCCACGTTGTGGATGTGCCGCGCGGTGCTGCCCGCCATGTTGGAAGCCGTTCCGGAACCATCGTGAACGTGTCCTCGAACGCGACGCGCGGTATCAACCGCGTGCCGTATTCGGCGGCCAAGGGTGGCGTCAACGGCATCACCCAGGCACTGGCCATGGAGACCGCCGGCCGCGGTATCCGCGTGATGGCCACCGCCCCGGGTGGCACCGAGGCTCCCCCGCGCAAGGTACAGCGCGGCCCCGGCCCGGAGGGCGAACAGGAGCAGGCGTGGGTCAAGGACGTGTCGATCAGGTCACCGACTCCACGTTCTTCAAGCGCTACGGCACCCTGGACGAACAAGCTGCACCCATCGTGTTCCTGGCCTCCGACGAGGCCTCCTACATGACCGGGTCGGTGGTCCAGGTCAGCGGTGGTGACATGGGCTGAGAGCCCCCACTGGTATCGCGCCGGTAAGTCGAACAGACTTACCCGGCGCGTACAGTATCCGCAGGTAGTGACCGCTACCCACGACCGTCAGGAGTGATTGTGAGCCAGTCCCCGCAACCCGTAGTGCCGACTCACGGCACCATGCATCGCGTGTTGATCGGACTGGATCCCGCTCTGGAACGCCTGGGCGATCTGCTCAGGGACTCCCGCCGCGGCCGTGTGAACACCGTGGTCATCAACGGTGAAGCGGGAATGGGCAAGACCTCACTGATCACCGAGTTCCTCACGCACGTCAGGAACGGAGCGCGCCCTCCCAGGATTCTCAGGGCCCAGGGAGATCAGTGGGAGGCCCAATTGCAGTTGGCCGGGTACAGCCAGCTGATCATGACGTCCCCCGTCCGTTCGGGCAAGGGCTACGACATCGACATCGCCCAAACTCCCGTGGGCTCCCAGGCGCTGAGTCCTGACCGGCTCATGAACCACGCGGCCACGCTGGGCACCCACCTGGAATCGCTACAGGAACGTTCCCCCGTGCTGGTGATCGTAGACGACGCCCACTGGATCGACGAGGCCAGCCTGCGCATCCTGTCCTTCGTCCTGCGCCGGTTACATGCCAAGAAAGTCATGTTCGTGCTGGCACTGGACCGTCAACAGGCGCAGGGAATGCCCGCCACGGTCTTGGACCAGCTCACCGGCCACGAGGTCCAGCAGATCACCTTGGAACCGTTGGATCCGCGCGGCACCCAAGAATTGGCACGACGCCGCTTCAACATCGACCTGACCTCGGCCTCCAGTTACGAGCTGGTCCGGCACACGCGGGGTAACCCCCAGCAGATCAACGAGTTGCTGCGCGAAATGCCCCGGGACACGTGGCATTCCTGGTTCCCCGATCTCCCGGCCAGTAGCCGCGTGCGAGCTCGCGTGGCCAGCATCATGGCCGCCGCCTCCGAGGACCTCATCAACGTGGCGGAGTCCGTGTCCCTGCTGGGCGACGAGTCGTCTCTCACCGAGATCGCCGAGGTGTGTGGCATCACGGATCAGGACCGCATGCTCGCCGCATTGGACGAGGGACATCGCGCCGACCTTTTGACCCTGGAACTGAACCAGGCCAGTAGCCAGGTGAAGTTCTTCGAGCCCTCCGCCGCCGGTGCCATTTATGAGCGCATGCTGCCCAGTCGCCGCGTGGAACTGCACCACCGAGCGAGCCGCGCCGTATTGGACGAATCCCGCAGGTTGGGGCACCTGGTGAGCTCGGCGCCGTCGGCGAATCCCGAACTGGCCGCCCGCCTCGAGGTCTTCGCGAGCGAGCAGGCCGCGCAGCGCCTGGCACGACGCCGCCAACGCCCTACTGTCCGCCTCGCGCCTGACCGACGACACCAGGCTGCGCAACAACCTGCTGCTGCGCGCCGTGGACGCGATCATCGGTTCGGGCAACATTGCCGAGGCCAAGGCCTGGCCGCCGCGGTGGACGACATGCAACCCTCCGCGCTGCGGTCATCGGTCCTGGGGTACCTGTCGGTGGTCACGGGCCAGAATCGCAGCGCCGAGAACCAACTCGGTGCCGCGTGGCGCAGTGTGAACATCAAACAGGAACCCGCGACCGCCGGTCAGATCGCCCAGCGTCTGGTGCTGCGCGGAGTGGCTCAATGGGACGGCCCGGCCATGATTTCGTGGGCCGAGAAAGCCATGTCCCTGACCGAGCCCACCACGCCGGCCTATATCGAGACCGAGGCGATCTACGGGCTGGGGCTGTTCGCGACCGGTCAACTGAAGGAAGCCCGCAAGGCCTACGCCAAGGCCTTCGAACGGTGCGAGGAGAACGCCCAGAAGCAGCGCATGGAAATGGGCGCGGGTTGGCTCGCGCTACGTACCGACGAGGTGGAATCCGCGCAGGCCCAGTTCGAATCCGCCGGACCCACCAAGTTCCGCGGCGGCTCGCTGCGCATTTCACTCTGGTCCGAAGCCTGGCTGGCTCGCACGCAACTGGTCCTCGGCCACTGGGACGCCGCCGCGGCCACCATTTCTCGTGCGGCCCCTCAACTGGAGACGGCGCAGATGGATATGTTGCGTCCCCTGCTGTACTGGACCGCCGCGGAGCTGTACTCGATGCGAGGCGACTGGCAACTCGCCCGGCATTACGTGTCCCTCGCCGCGGTCCCGGCGGACAGCTTCCTGTGCATGTCGGTGCCTTCCCTGTTGGCCAAGGCGCGTTTCCACGAGGCCCGCGGTGACTACGAGGGCTCGCTGGAATGTATGACCAGAGTGGCCGAACTGGATCCGTGGACCAACACCCGCGTCTCCTTCTGGTCGTGGCAGGACACCTACGTCAACGCCCTGGTCATGACCAACAAGCTGGATCGCGCCCAAGAATTCCTGGACGAGTTCGAGGCCATTGACCGCCCCGAGCACATCCCCACCGATCAGGCGCGCCTCAAATGGGCCCGCGGCCGATTGTTGGCGGCCCAGGGCGATCCCGACGCCGCCCGCGACTATTTCGAGGACGCCCTCCACGAACTCAGGGCCCTGAATCGGCCCTACCTGCACGCGCGCATCAGTTTCGCGTTCGGCCAGTCGATGCGCCGGGCGGGCAAGCGACGGTTGGCGTCCTCGGTCCTGCGAGCGGCCCGCGATCTCTACGAGATGTTGGGCGCGCACACCTACGTGCAGCGCTGCGATCGCGAGCTCAAGGCCACCGGCGTGGACCAGGGTGCGGCACCGGATCCTGCGGATCCAGTATTGGCCGCCGTTCAGCGTGAGCGCGTGCAGCTCACGCCGCAGGAAACCGCTGTGGCGGAACTCGTGGCCGGCGGCTCCACGAACAAAGAGGTGGCCAGCCACTTGTTCATTGCCGAGAAGACCGTCCAGTACCACTTGACCCGGATTTATACGAAGTTCGGCATACGCTCACGCAGCGAGCTCGCCGCGCGGTACCGCGACAACGAATAATCCCCGCCGCGCTCACCACGGAGGTGAGCGCAACGGGGATCTCCGTGCGACGTGCTTACTTGACGTCGGAGGGGTGCTTGGCCAGCGGAATCACGGTGATGTCCATGTACGGGAACAGCGGCAGGTTCTGCAGGATGTCGTGCAGTTCGCCGTTGGACTCCACATCGAACACGGAGTAGTTGGCGTATTCGCCCACCACGCGCCAGATCTCGGGCCACTTGCCCGAGCGCTGCAGTTCCTGGGAGTAGGCCTTTTCGGTGGCCTTGATCTCGGCGACCTCGTCGGCCGGCATATCGGTGGGAATGTTGACGTCCATGTGAACCAGGTACTTCAAGGAGTTCTCCTCACGTGTTGGGTTGTACTTGTTCGCCCGCCGCGCCCCTCGGGGACCGAGGTGCCGATGCTTCGGCCGACGCGCGGGCGAGATGTCGCAGGGCCGCGGTCACGGCCCGGCTGAAACTCAGTTGCTGCGGTAGTGCGCGAGCTTGTCCTCGTCGATCGCCGTGCCCACACCGGGGACGTCACGGACGAAGATCTTGCCGTCCTCGATGCTGAGCGGCTCGGCCAACAGGTCGTCGGCCATGTCCAGGTAGTTGGACAGCTCGCCCGCGCGCTTGGAGGTGTGTGCGAATGCAGCACCGAAGGTCACCGAGGCAATCGTGCCCACCTGGGTGTCGATCTGGTTACCCACGTACACGTCGATGCCCATGCCCTGGGCCATGCCCAGGATCTTGGTGGCCTCGGTGAAACCGGAGCGGGCGGTCTTGATGGCCAAGAAATTGGCGCCACCAGTGAGGATCTCACGCGCTGCGGTGCCCAGGTCCGGTGCCGATTCGTCCGCGGCGATGGGGATGGGCGAGTTGGTGACCAGGCGGCGTCGTCCGAGAACCTCGCGAGCGTCGTCGGGCTCCTCCAAGAACTCCATGCCCAGGTCCGCAGTCTGACGCAGCACCTCGGCGGATTCATTGGCGGACCAGCCGCGGTTCGCGTCCATGTAGAGGTGCGCCTCGGGGCCGAGGCCCTCTCGCAGCACGCGGGCAGCCTCGATGTCCAGCGAGATGGGGTGACGGCCCGTCTTGAGCTTGAACGTGTTGATGCCGTGCTTCTCGCGGAATTCCAGGGCGATCTGCAACAGTTCCTGGGCCGGCTTGAAGCCGAGCATGTGCGACACCGTCATGTGATCGGTGTAGCCGCCCAGCAGTGAGGACACCGGCTGGTTCAGGTACTTGCCGATCACGTCCCACACGGCGATGTCCACGGCGCCCTTGGCCGTCTGGTTGTGCACCGTGCGGTCCATGATGGTCTGCATGCGGTCACGGGCGAAGATGTCCAGGCCCGCCAGCTGGGGCGAGAAAATGTCCTCGACCACGGCGACGATGGACTTCTGCGTCTCGCCGTAGGTGTACGGGCGTGGCGGCGTGTCCGCGACACCCACGATTCCCTCGTCCGTGTGCACACGCACCAGGACGTGATCGGCCTCGTCCACCGAACCCGATGCGAAGTGCAGGGAACGAATGTAAGGAATCGAATAGGGGACCGCCTCGATGCGGGTGATTTTCATGCTTGGCCTTTCGTGCCAGGGTTTGCCTCGCTGACATCCATCACGAGGTTCACAAAGTTGTGCAAAAGGGTGGAGCGGTCTTCCCGGCGCCACGCCACCGCAAGCTCACTGTCGGGGGAATCTTCGAGGGGGGCGTAGACCACGCCCTCGAGCTGGAAGGAACACACGGCCTGCGGCACCACGGCCACTCCCCCGCCGGCTGCCACGAAGGACAGCATGGTGGAGGTTTCCTTGGCCACCTGGCCGATGCGGGGCTGGAATCCCCCGTGACGGCACAGCTCCGAGACCATCCGGTACATCACCGATTCCGGCGGGTACGTGATGAAGGGTTGTTCCTGTAATTCGTTGATGGCCACGGGGCGTCCTGTGGCCAGCGGGCTGTGCGAGGGCAGGGCCACCACGAGCTTCTCGCGGGTGACCACCCGGTATTCGATCTCCGCCGAGGCCACGGGCGGGCGCAACATGGCGGCATCCAGGGTGTGGTCTCGCAGACCCGCTTCCATGGCGGGGGTGAGCATTTCGCCCTGCAAGGTCATGGACAGCCCGGGCAGCGCTTGCTTCACGTGGCGCACGATCTTGGGCATCACGCCGTACGTGGCCGAACCGGAGAACCCCACGCGCAGCACACCGGTGGCACCGTTGCCCACCTGGTACACGTCCGCCTTGAGGGTTTCGACCTCATTGACGATCTTGCGACCGCGATCCAGCAATTCCTGCCCCGCCGCGGTGAGATCAACGCGACGCGTGGTGCGGTCCAGCAGTTTGACGCCCAGCTGTTCCTCGAGCTGGCGAATCTGCTGTGACAGGGGCGGCTGGGCCATGTGCAGCCGCTTGGCTGCGCGGCCGAAGTGACGTTCTTCGGCCACGGCTATGAAGTAGTTCAGTTGTCGAAGCTCCATGTGGTCCCGCTTCTTCCCGACATTGTTTCATTAGAATCGTATCTACAATCGGGCAGATTAGGAACATGTTTCTATAAAATCAACCGAATTTTTGGGATGCGTGCCACAGTCGCCGCCAACCGGCTCAGGTGCGGTCGCGCAACACGTGCTTCTGAATCTTGCCGGTCGTGGTGCGGGGCAGCTCGTCCACCACCTCGACCGAGGCGGGCAACTTGTAGCTGGCCAACCGCTCCTTGAGCTGGTCCCTGATGTCCTGTCCCGTCAGCTCCGGCGCGTTCGGGAAGAGCACCACGAAGGCCCTGCCGGTCTCGCCCCACTTCTCGTCCGGAACGCCGATGACCGCGGCTTCCTGCACTCCGGGGACATCCAACAGGCGTTCTCGACCTCCGCCGGGTATACGTTCTCACCGCCGGAAATGTACATGTCCTTGATGCGGTCCTTGATGAACAGGTAGCCGTCCTCATCCTCCACGGCGATGTCACCGGAGTGGTACCAGCCGCCCTCCAGGGCCTTGGCCGTTTCCTCCGGCTTGTTCCAGTACCCGCTCATCACGTTGGGGCCGCGCACGATGACTTCACCGGGATCCCCCGGGGCCACGGCATCACCCAGCGGATCCACGAGCTTGGATTCGGTGAAGAAGTGCTGGCGACCAGCGGAACCCAACTTGCTCACGCCGTCGCGCGGTTCGAGCATCCGCACCCCGGGTGCGGTCTCGGTCATGCCGAAGCCCTGCATCACGGCCACGTCCAGCTCGGCCCAGGTGCGCAACATGCGCTCGGGCAGGGGTGAACCACCGACCATGAACGCGCGCACGGACGAGAAGTCCGCGGAGTCGAATCCCTCCGCGTGGGACAGTGAATCCAGCATCGCCGGGACCATGAAGGAAGATGTCACCCCGGATTCCTGGATCTCACGCAGCACGTCCGGAGCCCGGAACTGCCGTTGAATGATGATGGTGCCACCCAGCATGAACGTGGGGAGGGCCATCATGTTGAGCCCTGCAATGTGGAACAGCGGCGCGACCGCCAGGTGCACCTCGTCCTGGCGCAGATCCTGGCCGATCAGGGCGTTGACGTACTGGTAGAACAGGTTGTTGTGGCTCAGCATGGCACCCTTGGGCTTTCCCGTGGTGCCGGAGGTGTACATGATCAGCGCCAGCTCGTCGAGGTCCAGCTCTTCGTCGATGATGTCTTCGCCGCCGGACTGCAGGAACGTCTCGAACTCCCGCCCGGGGCCGCCACCGTCAACGCTCAACCATGTGTGCACATCCATGAGCTCCGATTCCAGAGCCGTGGCGTTCTCGCGCTGATCTTGCCCGAAGGCCACCGTGGTGGCACCGGAGTCGCGCAGGATGTAGTCGACCTCGGCCCGCCGCAAACGAGGATTGACCAGCACCGCCGCCGCGCCCAGCAACCCGGCCGCAAAGAAAGTCTCGAGCAAGGACGGGTGATTGAACCCCACGTACGCCACCCGGTCACCGTGCCGCACTCCGGAATCGCGCAGCGCGTTCGCCAGTTTGCGGACCCGCAGTTCGAATTCCCGGTAGGTCACGGACTGCCCCTCGAACACCAGAGCGGTCGCGTCCGGACGGACCATGACGCGGCGAGCGGGCCACGTGCCAATTCCAAGGTTCACGGTTTTCCTCCTCAGCTCCCCGGGGAGCACAGCACTGCGACGGATGTCACGTGCAAACCATGGAATCGTCAATCGTTGCGATTGTCAATAGTTATTGATCGCACACAAATTCCCCCATCCCGCATCACGGCACCGCGTGATGCAATGGACACCATGACGGACCGGACACCCCACGCCAAGGACCAGACCAAACAAGAACTCACGCCGAACACCAGCGGTTCGTGGGCGAGCATCGTGAAGTCGCTGGTGATTCCCCGTCCCATTGCATGGATCTCCACGCGCTCCGCCTCCGGCGTGGACAATCTCTCCCCACACTCGTACTTCACCATGGTCTCTTCCGACCCGGCCATCATTCAGTTCGTCTCCACCGGGGTGAAGGACACCCTGCGCAATGTGCTGGAGACCCGCGAGTTCGTGGTCAACCACACCCCCATGGAGCTCTTCGAGAAGATCAACGCCACCGGCACCGATTACCCGCCGGAGATCAGCGAGTTCGACGCCGCCGGTCTCACCAGGGAGCCGTCCCGCACGGTTGCTGCGCCCCGGGTCGCGGAATCACCGGCGAGTATGGAGTGCGTCCTGCACGGCGAGCCCTTAGGCGTGGGCAACGGTTACGTGGTTTTCGGCGAGGTCCGGCACGTGGCCGTGAGGCCGCACGCGCTCGGCGAGCGCGGCCCGGACGCACGGCGGCTGGATCCGATCGCCCGCCTGGGTCACGACGAATGGGCCGGCCTGGGAGACATCCGCTCGATCCGGCGCATCCCGTACGACAGCATCAAACATCCCGTCGACGGCGATCCCACCTGACGCGCCACAGGACCCGACGCTGCACAGAGGCCGCGTCTGGTCCGAACAAGACATGACGACGCCGCCGCGAAAGTCTCGCGGCGGCGTCGTCAATCGTGGTGGTTACGGCTCGGAACCGGGCCGGACTGTCTTCACGACCGGACCCGCCGGACTCAGCGGTCCAGCAACTGCTCCTCAACGATCTTCTCCTTGACCGCGCGGCGCAGTGTCTTGCCGAGCATGGTGCGCGGCAGTTCATCCATGGCCACGATGCGCCGCGGCACCTTGTACCGGGTGACCTTGTCGTAGCAGTGTTCGCGCAGCTCATCCTCGTTGAGAGTGACCCCTGGAGCCAGGATTACGGCGGCCACCACGGACTCGTTGCCGTTGTCGTTAGGAATGCCGACCACCGCCGTGTCCTCCACTGAGTCATGGAGCTTGAGGGCGGTCTCCACCTCGGTGGGCGCCACGTTGAAGCCACCGGTGATGATGACCTCCTTGATGCGGTCCACCACGCGCAGGAAGCCTTGCTCGTCCACGGTGACGATGTCTCCGGTGCGCAGCCAGCCGTCCTTGGTGAGCAGCTTGGCCGTCTCTTCCGGGCGCTTCCAGTAGCCTGGGTGACCTGGGGTCCCTTGACCCACAGCTCGCCTTCCTCGCCCATGGCCACGTCCTGGCAGGTTTCCGGGTCCACCAGGCGAATGTCCGTGCTCGGGAAGGGGATGCCGATGGAGCCGGCCTCCCGGAGATCGCTCAAGGGGTTGCAAGACACCAGGGGCGAGCACTCGGTCAGACCGTAGCCCTCGATAAGCATGCCACCCGTGGCATCTTCCCAGGTCTTGACCAGCGGGACCGGCAGGGTCATGGCACCCGAGACCGCCACGCGCACTCCGGACAGGTCCTTACCCTGCTCCTTCGCCTCGTCCAAGACCTTCTGGTAGACGGGCGGCACAGCAGGCAGCACGGTGGGCATCGACTTCTTCATGGCCTTGAGGATCAGATCCGCGCGCACGGTGGGGAACAGGACGAGCTTGGCGCCCAGGGACATGGCAAACGTCATGCCCAGGGTCAGGCCGAACGCGTGGAAGAGCGGCAGCACACCGTAGACCACTTCCTCAGACGTGGTGCCGAGCCAGTGCTGGCCCATGACCGCGTTGGATTCCAGGTTTCGGTGGGTGAGCATCGCACCCTTGGGCGTGCCCGTGGTACCCGAGGTGTACTGCAGCAGGGCAACGTCCGTGGCCGAAGGACGCCGGTGATCGGCGCGAATGGGGTCGGCGCTGATCAGCTTGCGCCACGCAACGGTGCCGGGGGCAGCCTCGGTGAGCTCCGCACGCTGCTGCTTGAGCTTTTTGACGGGCAACTTGAGCGCGGTCCGCATCACGAAAGGCATCGCGGCGGTGATGTCCACGGATACGATGTGCTCGATATTGAGATCCTTGGGCATGGACGTGATGCGCGAGGCGATCTTGTCCCACACGATGGCCACGCGAGCGCCGTGGTCCTCGAACTGGTGCCGGAGCTCGGGTGCGGTGTACAGCGGGTTGTGTTCGACCACGATCGCGCCCAGGCGCATGGCTGCATAGAACGCCACGATGTGCTGCGGGCAGTTGGGCAGCACAATGGCCACGCGGTCACCGGCTTCCACGCCCATGAGGCGCAGCCCCTCGGCCGCGCGCTGGACCTGGTCACCCAGTTCCGCATAGGTCATGCCGGCACTGAAGAACTCGATGGCGGTCTTGCCGCCGTGGCGGGCCACGGACTTCTCGAGCATGTGGATCAGGGAAGTATCGGGGAGGTTGAGGTCTCGCGGGACATCGGGGCTGTAACTCCGGGTCCACGGACGGGTTGCCAAAAAATCTCGGGAGGTCTCGCTAGCCATGGTTTCGAGGTTACCCGTTCCCGTGGCGGCCCTCACAGCCGACCGTCCCTCTGCCCACGGCCAGGTCCACGCGTCCGGCACGGGTGAGTCGATAGACTTCGCACAGTTGATACCGCCGCTCCCATGGACGAATCGAGCCCCCATGTCACCCTCTTCTGCATCACGTGATCCGCTGGACAACGGCAACGCACCCTGGACCGATCAGCACACCGCCCCGATCGAGCCCACGGACGCGGAGAAGACCAGGCCGCTCCCCCACGCGGATGCCGCAGGGTCCTCACGTTCGGGCGTGGCGTCCGGGCGGTTGCACCGCCCCGATCCGGACACCGGCGTCATGGAGCCCATCGGCGACGAACACCTCACCCCGCAGGATGAGCGCGTCACCGCAACCGCCGCGTGGGACACCGTGCGCCCGGCGGTTCCGGCCGCCACTGCCGGAGCTACCAAGCGACTGACCTCGGACGAGATGCGTGGCGCGCAGAAGAAGCGTTTCGGCGGAATGCAATTGCTCCCGGGACTCTTCGGCTGGTTGGCGGCCCTGTCCGTGAGCGGGGTGCTCCTGCTGGCCTCGGGCCTGTTCGGCCCCCAGTGGGGCATCGAAACCACCAACGGAATCGGTCGGGCCCTGGACCACGGTCTGCTCAATCCCCAGGACACCGCGGGCTGGTTCGCATTGGCCGTGTTCGCGGTGGTCGAGTTCCTCGCCCTGCTGGCCGGAGGCTACGTAGCCGGGCGCATGGCGCGGTTCTCGGGCGTGGCTCAGGGTGTCAGCGTGTGGCTGTGGTCGTTGTTGGCACGCGCGATCGCCTCCGTGGCTGCACTGCTCTGGGCAGATACCGTGGGATTGGCACCGCACAGCCTGGCCGCGCAGTCCGTGATCGGTCCCATCCTGGGATGGGGACTCGTGGCACTCGCAGCGGTGGTGATCCTGGACCTCGTGGCGGCAATCCTCGGTGGCATGTGGGGCATGCGCTATCACCGTAAAGTCGACGCGTGGACCAGTTCGAATGTAATTAACAGCTAGACTCGCATCTGTAGGGGGTCCCGGGGGTCGGGATCACCCTGGGGAGTACTTGGAGGTCTAAGCCCATGCCGTCCACTCTTGTCGCCATTGTCGACGATCATGAAGTGGTTCGCGAAGGTGTCCGTCTGGTGTCCATGACATCGCAGGCGGACGTCAAACTCGTGGGCTCTTCGGACTCAGTTTCCACCCTTCTGGACCAATTGGGTCGCGATCCGGAAAACCCTGCGCTCACCGCGCACGGGGCGAAAAGGATCGAGTGCGACGTAGTCCTGTTGGACCTTTCACTCGCGGACCGGTCTCGACCGGCCACCAACGTGGAGCGCCTGCGCAGCGCCGGCATGAAGGTGCTGATTTTCAGCATCGGCGAGAATGCCGCGCTGATCCGCGAATCCTTGCGAGCCGGCGCCCTCGGCCTGGTTCGCAAGTCGGAGCCGCTCGAGCACGCCATCGAAGAGGCGCGAAACATCGCCGATGGCAAGCCCGTAATCACCAAGGAACTGGCCGCCGCGATCGACGGTGACGTGGAGTTCTCGCGCGCCGCCCTCTCACCTCGAGAGCAGGAAACCTTGCGCCTGTACGCCTCCGGGTTCGCTCAGGTTCAGGTGGCACGGCGCATGGGCATCAAGCAGTCCGCTGTGAAGACCAACATCGACCGCATCCGCGAGAAGTACGCGCGAATCGGGCGTCCCGCTCCCACCAAGATCGACCTGCGGATCCGCGCCATCGAAGACGGACTGGTCGAACCCGAAGCGGATATCACCACAGCCGAAAAGCACCTGTAGCGATTCCGCGCCACTGACCCAAGGTGCGGAATGAACAAACACGTCGCCCCCAGATCGGGCCGTAGCGGGACCTACCGAAAGGTCCCCACCCGGCTCCGACGGAAAAAGTTCTTAGCTGCCACATCCCCCCAAGAGCTCGGTCTCAACTCGTACCGCGCCTACTGGCTGTGGATGATCGGCATTGCGCTGCTCACCATCTCGATGTTCGTCGAGGCGCTGCCTATTCTGCGGCAGCAACAAGCGGCCTTCGCCCCTTGGTACACCGTATTCCTGGCTGCAATTCTGGTGATCTCCGCGCTACTTGTGGTGTTCGGCATCATGCATTCCGTGCAACCCTGGGTGCTGCTGACACTGGCCGCCGTGGTGGGTCTGGGCGTCTTGACCATGCCTCTGGCCTGGAACGGTGGGGTCTTGCTGCAGTACCCGTGGATCAGCGGCTTCATCATTGTGAGCCTGAGCAGCATCACGCTCGCGTGGAGTCCCTGGGCGGCGCTTCTCTACCAACTGTGCATAGAACTCGCCTACGGGCTGATCATGTTCCAACTCATTCCCGTGGACTCGCGCTCCGACTCCCTGGCCACGGTGATGTTCCTCCGGATCAGCTACGGACTGATCTCGATCCTCGTGGTCGTAATCTCCAAGCGCGCCGTGGAGAACTTGGACCAGGACTACACCGAAGCTCTCTCCCAGGAACTCGCGCTCACCCGTAGCCGCTCCGAAACGGCGGACCAGGAACGTATGGACCGGTTGATCCACGACAACGTGATGGCCGCCCTGCTGGATGCCTCACGTGCGGAAGGGCCCCTGGCCAAACGAACCCGTGAACTGGCCACGCGCGCTCTGGAAGTACTCGACGACGAGAACGATCGGTTGTCCGGTAAGACCACCACCATGGTGCACGTGCTCATGGACGAGCTCATGGAATCCTTGTCTCCCTGGCGCTCTCGAGTGCGCTTCAGCAACCTTCGCTCCCACATCCGACCCGTGGGTGAACCTCGCGTCTTCGTGCCCACGTTCGTGGCCCAGGCCTCACCCAGGCCATCACGGAGGCGGTGTCCAACAGCGCCCGGCACTCGGGTACGGACGTGACCTACGTGTCCATGGACGGCGGCCAGTGCCCGCCCACCCCCATCAATCCCGAGGCTTCTACCTACGCTTCACCATCCGTGACGAGGGTCGTGGCTTCGCCCTGCACGATGTGGACACCCAGCGCCTGGGCGTCGCGTGTCCATCGTGGAGAACATCGAAACGGTCGGAGGGGACGTGGAGCTGCGTTCCTCGCCCGGTCGCGGCACCGCGGTGATCCTCACCTGGCCCAAAGATGCGCTGTCATGAACAGCTCCGGGATCAGCCCCAAAGCTCTCACCGCACTGTCCCTTCTGGGCTTTTCGGGTTCATTCGTCATCGGAGTGACCGAGGTGGAATCCGCCCGGGACCCGAACGCGATGATCCTCTCGCTGGTGTTCTACGCCGGGGCCGCGCTGATCATCGCGGCCCCCCGGTGGGCCACCCAGCAAATGCCGCTGCTGTCCACCATGTCGGCCGTGCTGCTGTTCATGCTCGCCGCGGAACAGGGCTACGAAGCAACCGTTCCCGTGCCGATCGCCGGGCAAGCGCCGTGGTTCGCCATGGGGTTCACCGTGATGATCTTCGCCCTGTGCTTGCGGCAACGCTTCTGGTGGGCGGTGCTGTTGTGGGTTGTCATCACACTCATGTCCCTGCGCCGCTGGATCGTGGTCCGTGACAACTTAATCCCCACGGAGAGCTACACCGTGATGGCACTGGGGCTTTTCGTGGCCACGTGGGTGGGTTACCAGGAGTTCTTGCGGTTCAACCAACGTAAACGCGAGATCCGCCGCATGCTGCTCACCGCTCGTAGTAATGACGAGGCCGAACAGGACTCCAAGAACGCCTCGTACCAGCGCGTGCAGGATGTTCGCCGGCTCGCAGGTGGCCTGCTCGAGCGCATTGCCCGCGACCCGTCCGAAGTGACCGAGTACGACATCAACCAGTTCCGGCTCACCGAGGCGCAATTGCGCGACACCATTCGGGGACGTTCGATTGCCACGCCCTACATCCTGGAAATCACCCGTACCGCGCGCGATCGTGGCGTGCGGGTGGACATCCTGGACGAGCGCGGCCAGCCTCTGCCGCCCAAGGTCATGGAGGCCACCACCGAGCAGGTGGCCGAGGTCCTCAACCACGCCCAGTGCGGTGTGGTCACGATCCGTGCGTTCCCCAAGGGCGATCCCACCGCGGTGTTCATCGTGCACGACAATGACGACGAGGATGAAGATCCGATCGCGATCGAGATCGCCGATGTCACCGGCGAGGTCTCGCGCTTCTAGTACCGCCGACGACGCCGCAACGGTTCCGCGCGTTGCTCACCCACCCGGACGGCGCAGGCACGGGTCGTACAAGCTACGGCCCCACGACGCCGCCGCGGCGATCGCACTGCACGGATCCCTCGCGCCACGATGGAGGCGGGTATTTCTCCAGACCTTGAACCACGGGGCCCGTCCCGGCCCAGGGCTGCCTAGCGTGTGCTGCATGGAGACACTCACCGATTCCCAGCTCAACCCGTCCGAACCGTTCGACCCTTCGGATTCGGAAGATCACCCGCATGCGGCGTTTGCCGCCATCGGCTGCGCGGACGGGAAGTCACGGTGCCCGTGGGCCGTGGCAACCCCCGGCACCCTGATCGACCACGACCACGAATGGGCGGTGTCCCCGTGCACCCCCACCGAGTACTTCCAGGCATTGAGTATCGAGCTCTTCGACTCGGGTCTCGCGCGCTGGTCACAATCCGGTAGGCACCCCTCGTGGTACCTGTACATGGCGGATCTCGAGCCCTCACGGGTGGCTCGCCTGGATGACGACGACGTGGAGGATCTGCTCCTCAACCCGGAACTCATCCGCAATCGCGCCAAGATCGAGGCGGTGATCCACAATGCGCGGATCTGCGAGGACTGGTCGATGACAGAGTGGCAGGAACTGTTGGCCGAAGCGCAAGTTCCCGCCTTGGCTGAGCCTCCGGTGCGCTCCCTGGACCTTCCCGACAGCACACCGGAGTCCCGCAAGCTCTCCGGGTTGTTCCGGGAACGCGGGTTCAAGCTCATCGGGCCGGTTACCGCCCATCGGTGGTTGCAGCGCACCGCGCTGGCCCCCGGCCACGTCCAGGGCTGTTTCCGCGCGCAGGCGGTCCTGGCCTAGTCCAGCAACAGCGCGGGTTCCTCGAGGATGCGTGCGACGTCCGCCATGAACCGAGCGGAGAGGTCTCCATCCACCACGCGGTGGTCGAAGGAACCACCCAGAGTGGTGATCCAACGCGGGATCACCTCACCGTCCACGACCCACGGCTTCTGCTTGATGGTGCCGAAGGCCACGATGGCCACCTCACCGGGATTGATGATGGGCGTGCCCGTGTCGATGCCCAGCGCACCGATGTTGGTGATGGACAGCGTGCCGCCCTGCATGTCACCGGGCTGGGTCTTGCCCTGGCGTGCCGTTTGCGCCAGCTCGTTCAAGGCAATGGCCAGTTCGCGCAGGTTGAGGTCCTGGGCGTCCTTGATGTTGGGCACCAGCAAACCGCGCGGGGTGGCCGCGGCGATACCCAAGTTCATGTAGCGCTTGATGATGATCTCGGAATCGGTCCACGTGGCATTGACCTGCGGGTTGCGCGCAGCCGCCAGATCACGGCCTTGGCGAGGATCAACAGCGGAGTGACCTTGACACCCTCGAAGTGCGGGGAGGTCTTGAGTCGCTTGATGAACTCCATGGTCCGGGAGGCATCCACGTCCACGAAGATCGACACGTGCGGGGCGCTGAACGCCGAGCGCACCATGTTCTGGGCCGTGGCCTTGCGGACGCCCTTGACCGGGATGCGTTCGTCACGGGAGCGAGCGGGTGCGTGGGTCGAGGTCCAGAACGTGTCCGGGCCGTCCTCCACTTCGCGTAAGTGAGCGGCGTAGGCCAACAAGTCATGCTTGGTGACCTGACCGCCCTCACCCGTGGCGGTCACATCCGCCAGGTCGATACCCATTTCCTTGGCGGCCTTGCGGACCGGCGGCTTGGCCATGCTGGGACGGCGCGGGATGGACGCCTGCGCGGCGCCCGGTTGCTGGGGTGCGGTGTCGTCGAGGGAACGCAGCCAGGTCTCACCGCGATCGCGGAACTTCCCGGCCTTGTCCGCCAGGTCCTGTGCGGCGGTGCCCAGACCCGACTTGGAGAATCGGTCCGCCCAGCCGGCGGCCACACGAGCCGCGCCACCGCGAGCCGTTTCCTGGTCCTGCTGCGGAGCGGGCTTGCCCTGTTCGTCGAGGCCCTGGGGCTGCTCGGCGTCGATCCGCATGGCTGTGCGGGTGCGCTGGCGGCGTCGTACGGGATCGGCCTTGGGACCGGCGCCCACGAGTGCTTGGCCGGACTCGCTCGAATCCATGCTGCGCCCGGACCCGGAGGTGGATTCCTCCTGGGGGCCCAGCTGCTCGGGCGTGGGTTCGCCCTCCACGCCGTCCTTGGGCGCGGATCCCGTGTATCCGGGATCGGGCGTGCCGGACGGTGCGGACTCGGAATCGCCCACGGTGATGATGGGCGTTCCTACCTCGACCGTGGTCCCCTCGGACACCATGATGCTCAGAACGGTCCCCGCGAACGGGGACGGCAGCTCCACCACGGACTTGGCGGTCTCGATTTCACAGATCACCTGGTTCACCGTGACGGTCTGCCCCTCGGCCACCTTCCAGGACAGGATCTCGGCTTCGGTCAGGCCCTCGCCCACATCGGGCAACGTGAAAACCTGGGACATGAGTTCTACCTCCTGCGATACCGCTCGCGCGGGGCGGTTCGTGACTTAGGACGATTTAGTAGGCGAAGGATCGGTCGAGTGCTTCCAACACGCGATCCAGGTCCGGAACGTAATGCTCTTCAACGGCAGCCGGCGGGTAGGGCATGTGGAAAGCACCCACGCGCAGCACGGGAGCTTCCAGCGAGTAGAACGCCCGCTCGGTCACGCGCGCGGCGATCTCCCCGCCCAGGCCGCCGAACGTGGGCGCCTCGTGGGCGATGATCAGGCGACCGGTCTTCCGCACGGACGCCGTGACGGTGTCGAAATCGATGGGTGACAAGCTGCGCAGGTCGATGACCTCCACGCTGCGGCCGTCGTCCTGCGCTGCTTGCGCGGCCGCAAGCGCCACGGGAACCAACGGCCCCCACGCAACGATTGTGGCCTCTTGACCTTCACGGACCACGGCGGCGCTGAACGGGTCGCCCATGGGCTGATCCTCGTCCACCTCGCCCTTGAGCCAGTAGCGGCGCTTGGGCTCGAAGATGATGACCGGGTCATTGCACTCAATGGCCTGCTGCGACATCCAGTACGCATCCTGCGCATTGGAGGGCGCCAGGATACGCAGACCCGCCGTGTGGGCGAACAGCGCCTCCGGGGACTCCGAGTGGTGCTCGACCGAACCGATCACGCCGCCGTAGGGAATGCGGATGGTCACGGGGACGGTCAGGTTGCCGTCCGAGCGCGCATGGATCTTGGCCAGCTGCGTGGTGATCTGGTTGAACGCGGGAAACGTGAACCCGTCGAATTGGATCTCGCACACGGGGCGGTAACCCCGTTCGGCCAGCCCGATGGCCGTTCCCACGATGCCGGCCTCACCCAAGGGGGTGTCCAGCACACGATGAGCGCCGTAGCGGTCCTTGAGCCCTTCGGTCACACGGTAGACACCGCCCAGGGAACCGATGTCCTCGCCCATGAGCATGACCTTGGAGTTTTCCTCCATGGCCCGGGACAACCCCGCGTTGATCGCTTTGGCAATGGTCAGCTGCTTCACGCGTGAGCTCCTTCCGAGCCGGAGTCTTCCTGATCGTCCTGCGGTGCGAAACCGGCCTGGTAGTCCAGGTACTCGGCTCGTTCTGCATCGACCAGGGAGTGCGGGTCCGCGTAGGCCTTGGCGAAGTATTCGTCGAAGGTGGGCGGCACCATGGCCAGCACATCGGCACGCAGTTCGTCGGCCAGTTCACGGCCCTCGTTGGCCACAGAGTCGAAGAACTCGTCACCCACGTGGTGGGTTTCGCGCAGGTGCATCTCCAGCCGTTCGATCGGGTCCAGGGTGCCCCACTCTTCTTCTTCGTCCCGTTGGCGGTACTTGGTGGGGTCGTCCGCGGTGGTGTGCGCGCCCATGCGGTAGGTCTCCGCCTCGATCATCACGGGGCCTTCTCCGCGGCGGATCTTGTCGAGTGCGTAACGGGTCGCGGCCAGCACGGCCAGGATGTCATTACCGTCCACGCGCAGACCCTCGAAACCGTAACCGGCAGCGCGGGTGGCCAGCGGCACGCGTGACTGCGTGGAGAACGGCACCGAGATCGCCCACTGGTTGTTCTGCACGAAGAACAGCACCGGTGCGTCATAGGACGCTGCAAACACCATGGATTCGTGGATTTCACCCTCGGTGCTTGCGCCGTCACCGTAGTAGGCGACCACGGCCTCGGGGGTTTCGCTCACCTGCTCCCCCCCGTCTTGGGCGGCTTTGCGGTCCAGCGCGGTGCCCATGGCGTAGCCCACCGCGTGCGGCACCTGGGAGGCCAGCACCATGTGTAGAGGTTCACGTGGTGTTCGTTGGGGTCCCAGCCGCCGGCGGTGTGACCGCGGAACAGTTGCAGCAGCTCACCGGGCTTCACACCGCGATGGAAGACCACGGCGTGCTCGCGGTAGGACGGGTAGATGCGATCGGTGGGTTCGGTGGCCCACACGGAGCCCACCTGGGCCGCTTCCTGTCCGCGCAGCGGTACCCACAGCACGAGCTGACCCTGGCGCTGCAGCGACGTGGCTTCTTCGTCCACGCGCCGGGCCAGTGCCATGGAGCGGTACAGCCCCTTGAGCTCCACCGTGTCGATGTCCTGCACGAACGGCGAGAGTTTGGAGTCCTCATGGACCGTGCCTTGCTCGTCGAGCAACTGGAGCCTGGGCACCGTGCTTTCAACCGTCCCGGGGTGCGTCTTTGCTGCCATGGTTGGATTGTCCTTCCGAGTGGCCTAGTTGGTGCTGCTCATGGGCATGGTGCTGGGATACGGGAACTGCGCGCACAGCTCGAGCAACCGGGTGTTGGCCTCCGCCTCGCCGAAGCTCACGCGCACACCCTCGGACCCGAACCGGCGGACCGAGAGTGCGTGAGCATCGCACAGTTCGCTGAAGGCCTGGCTGTGTTCACCCAGCGGTAGCCACACGAAGTTGGCCTGGGTTTCCGGGTGCTGCCACCCGAGTTCGTCGAGTCCCGCCAGCACGCGTTCACGCTCGTCGACCACCTGCTGGACGCGCTCGTTGACCTGGTCGATGTTCTCGATGGATGCCACGGCCGCCAGCTGGGCAACCTGTGTGACGCTGAAGGCGGGGGTGGCTTGCCGCAGGTACTGGGTCACGTGCGGTTGGGACACCGTGTACCCCACACGCAGACCCGCGAGTCCGTGAGCCTTGGACAGGGTGCGTAGCGACACCACGTTGGGGTACTCGCGGTAGAAGTCGATGCCGTTGGCCAGCCCCTCGGCCCGCTGGAATTCCCAGTAGGCCTCGTCAATGACCACCAGCACCCGCGAGGGGATGCGCTGCATGAACTCGTGCACCTCCGCCGCGCGGAGGCTGGGCCCGGTGGGGTTGTTAGGGGTGCACAGCAGGATCACGCGGGTCCGGTCGGTCACGGCGTCCGCCATGGCTTTCAGATCGTGGGAGCCGTCCGGCAGGTTGGGAATCTGGACGCTCAACGCCCCGGCCAGTCCCACCGAAATCGGATACGCCTCGAAGGAACGCCACGCATAGATGACCTCGTCCGGTTGGCCGTCCTGGCCGGTTCCCGCGAACGCCGCCAGTAGCTGGTTCAAGGCGCCCAGGCTGCCCGCGCCGGCCACGATGTCCGCGGCGGGCACCGAGAGATAGCCCGCGAGCGCTTCGCACAACACCGTGGCTGCGGGGTCCGGGTAGCGGTTGAACAGGTCGAAGTCGTGGAGGGCCTGACGGACCGCCGGTACCGGGCCGTAGGGATTCTCGTTGGACGCCAGCTTGTAGGCCACCAACCCGGGGATCTCGGCAGCGGGCTTTCCGGCGGCGTACGCGGGAAGCTGAGCCAGTGCGGCGCGCGGACTGACCCGCTCCGCGTTCTGCTCGGCGCCTGAGGAATCGGCTGACGGCGTGGCGTTACTCATAGGCCCAATGCTAACTCTCGCTATCGATCCTCCGGGTTGTGGACAACGTGTTCTTCCGTGGCTTCGTATATGTAGGTTTCGGTGTTCGCGTCGGATCCCGCGGGCACTGCGGCACGTAAAGCGTGTTCATGTTTTTCCACTGCGGCGTGCCCCGAGTTGCTGATGCCCTGGGCCCCTAGCGTGTAGGTGTACATGTCGTGGGCTGCCACTCCGCTGAGGCTTCCCACGGTCGAGTACTGACCGTTGTACTGGGTGTCCACGCGCACCGTGGAACGGTTTTCGCCGTCCGGATTCGCAACGCCGTCCAGCGGCGGAACCATGTCGTCGTGATGCTCCACGGCCATCACCGATGTGTTCTCGGAGAACTCGAAACCGCCCACGGGTGCCCCGAAGGTCGTCAGCGCGTCCACCGAGTACAGCTGCTGGAACTGCTTGTTCGTGGCCAGGCCGGCAGCATCGATACCGCCCAGGCTGTGCCCCGTTAGCACCACCGAATCACCGGGCTGGATCCCGGCATCCTTCAACGCTTCCAGGGCGGCCGCTGGGCGGGAGGGAGATCGTCCAGCGAATCGTGGGGTTGCACCTTCATCCCCTCGACGATGCCCGCAATGTCATGAACGCCCTGACCGTCGTGCCAGACCTCTGTGCCGGTGAGCACCACTGAGAATGCCGCCGCCCGCTACTGTCGGTGGATTTCTGCACCATGACCGTGCTGTTCTCTCGGTCCTGCACGATGTTCTTGGCGTCCTTCAGCGCGCCCGCCGTACCCGCCACCGTCGCGGGAACCGCGCCGTCGAATTCAACGCCCCTGGGAAGCGGACGCTTGGCCAACCCCACCATCCCGTGGTCAGCCGCGTTCGTTGGCGTCATACCAGTCATCGTCTCCTTGGACTTCGGGCGCACCGCGTGACCGCGTACCGCCGGGTACAGCAGCCGCTCCGCCGGCGAGAGGCTTCTGCCGGTCGAGTACGGGGTCAGCCATTCGAATCCGGGCTTGCCACTCAGACCGTTGACGGCGGCACGCACCACCGGCCACGAGGCTCCCAGCTCAGCCTGAATCGCCGCTTCCTCGGAACCCGCCTGCGCTTCGGACTCGCCGATCCCCGTCAGTAGATTGTCCGCCCACACACGGGCGTACTGGCCCACCGTGAACTCGTCGCCCGGTCCGCCGCCCAGCACCGCGTAAGCCTCCGTTCCCCGCATGAACGCCGAGGGCACCGGGGTCTGCAGGGTTGAGTCGAGCACGTCGTCCAGCCCCACGCCACGGATCACCGCGTTCGTCCCCTCCGGGCCGCCACCGGCGACCAGCACCCCGAACGACGTGACTCGAACATTGGTCGCGAATTCGGTCGGAGAGTTGATGCCCGCCCGTTTCACCGCAGTACTGAACTCGTCCAGGCTCGTGCGCAGTCCACGTGTCGCGGGTCCGCTCAGGTTCCATCCCGGCAAGGTCAGGATGCCCGGCCCGAACAAGGATCCCACGCTGGCCTCGACCATCTCGTAGTGCTGTTGCGCGCTCGCCAGCCGCACGTGCGTGAGGGTCATGCGCGCCTGGGTCGCAGCGAGGGCGGCTTTCGACAACACCGACGACGCCGCCGCGGCCACCAGCAGCGGATGTCCCGTCACGCTCCACGCGGCAACTTCCAGGTCAGCTGCCGTGGTCCCCAGGAGCACATCACCCGCCCGTTCATTCACGCGGGTGAGAACCCCGGTGGCTATCGCGATGGCTTCTGTGCTGACCTCCAGCGTTCCCGGCCCGGTGCCGCCGGTCACCCGCATGGATTCCGTGGCGGACGTGATAGCGGCGCCGGTGTTAGCGGGGACGTTAGGGTGCTGCAACGGAGGCCGACCCCCCGAGTGTGTGCTGAACAGCGTGGCCTGGACGTCCTCGGCGCGCCCCGTGATCTCTCGTTCCACGTGAGTGCTCATCGCAGCAGTCCTCCGAGTCCGTGCCGGGGGATCGGCTGTCCCGCGTGCGCAAGCACTCCCAGTACCGAGGCCCCCAAGGTGCCCAGATCCAGGAACTGTTCCACCGCTCCGATCTGGCCCGAGAGTCCCGCGGCACCCGCGCGTAGCTCCGCCGCAACGTTTCGGTACTGCCGGGCCGCTCCCTGAAGGTCCGCCACCAGCTCGTCCAGCCGGTGTCGATAGGTCTGGGCAGCTTGCCCTTTCCAATCCGGGGTCTGAGCCGTACGGAGTTCCCCGGCCAACGTCATGAGTTCGTCCGCGGTGCGCTCATACGTGCTCGCAAGTACGACGAGACGTTCGTGCACCAGCCCCGCGACACCCGCGGGAGACGGCCCGGAAGGCTCGGCAGGAGCCGACGGCGCCGGGCCGCCCGGTGGAGCGAGTGACGACATGGCCTGTTCCTTCCTGACACGCAAACCACGGAGAACTTCACGCTAGAGCGCACGTCGGAAAGCGGGCGGCTGGACACCGCCGGTTGTGGATGCGCAACCCAAGCCCCGCGTACTCGCCCGCCCGTGGAGAACGGGCACCGCGGCGTCGTCGTCGAGGGACACCGAGCCGGAGCGTTCGCGAAGGCGTGGAAGAATGAGGACCATGTCGAAGACCCCACATACTCTCCCCTCCGGACGCGTGGCCCTGAGCCAGCAAACCCCTTCCATCGCGTTGGGCCCCTTGGACGGCCGCTATCGCCCCCAGGCCGGCATCCTGGTCGATTACCTCTCGGAAGCCTCGCTCAACCGCGAGCGCGTGCACGTGGAGGTCGAATGGTTCATCCACCTGAGTGAACAGCGCGCGCTGCCCGGTTTGGAACCCCTGAACCAGGAGCAGAAGGACGGTCTGCGGGCCATCGTCACCGACTTCGACGCGCAGTCCGTGGCGGAACTGGCCGAGATCGAGGCCGTGACCGTGCACGATGTGAAGGCCGTGGAGTACTACATCGGTCGCCGGCTGCCGGAGTTGGGTTTGGAGCACCTCAAGGCGCTCGTGCACTTCGCGTGTACCTCCGAGGACATCAACAACCTCTCCTACGCCTTGGGCATCAAGGACGCCGTGGAGGATGCCTGGTTGCCCGCCGCCCACAAGCTCGTGGCCGCGATCAGCGACATGGCCCAGGACGCCAAGCGACCCCCATGCTGTCCCGCACGCACGGTCAGCCGGCGACCCCCACCACGCTCGGTAAGGAACTCGCGGTCTTCGCACACCGCCTGAACCGGCAACTGAACCGCATTGCCAAGACCGAGTTCCTGGGCAAGATCAACGGCGCCACCGGTACGTTCGCCGCCCACGTGGCCGCGGCCCCGGACACCGACTGGCCGGCCATCTCCCAGTCCTTCGTGGAGGGCCTGGGTCTGGACTGGAACCCGCTGACCACCCAGATCGAATCCCACGACTGGCAGGCCGAGCTCTACTCGGACATCGCCCGGTTCAACCGGATCCTGCACAACCTCTGCACGGACGTGTGGTCCTATATCTCCATCGGCTACTTCCAGCAGATCCCGGTCGAGGGCGCCACCGGATCGTCAACCATGCCGCACAAGGTGAACCCCATCCGCTTCGAGAACGCCGAAGCCAACGCGGAGATCTCGTGCTCGCTCCTGGACACCCTGGGCGCCACCCTGGTGACCTCGCGCTGGCAGCGTGACCTCACGGACTCCTCGTCACAGCGCAACATCGGTGTGGCCTTCGGTCACTCGATGCTTGCCATCTCCAATGTGATCAAGGGCCTGGAGCGCCTGGACGTGGCCGAGAACCTGTTGGCCGAGGACCTCGACGAGAACTGGGAGGTGCTGGGCGAAGCCGTCCAGACCGCCATGCGCGCCGAGGCCATCGCCGGACGCGAGGGCATGGACAACCCCTACGAGCGGCTCAAGGAACTGACCCGCGGTCACCGCGTGGACGGCGAGCGCATGCGCGAGTTCATCGGCGGTCTGGGCCTGTCGGATGCCGCGGAGCAGCGGCTGAAGGGTTTGACTCCCGGCCAGTACACCGGTTTGGCCGAGCAGCTGGTGGATCGCTACGCGAACTGAGCCTCACGGCGCGACACAGCACCGCTGGAATCCTTACGGGTTCCGGCGGTGTTCTCGTTTCCGGGCTCCGCCACCCAACGCAGCACGTCCGCGGGTACGTTCGTCGTGATCTGTTGAACCCCAAGCGCCAGGCACAAGTGGGTGTCCACGAACGAGTCGACGGTCCACACCCGCAATATCGACCCGTTGGCCCGCCAGGTGATCACATCTTTCAGGTGATCTCGCACGAACTCGATTCCCGGCCCGGCTAGCTCCACCTCACCGTTGGCGATGATCGGAACGGCCGGCGGCACCACAAGGCGCATCCCCGCGCGATAGACCATGGCGGCGGCCGGCCCCACCCGCATGCTGTGGCGCACCGTGCTCACGGTGGTGTCCGCGACCAACTGGCACACGTGCCGGGGTGAGACGGACTGCAGAAGGTGGCGAACGCCGTCGGGATGGAAACTCATGATCGACACCTTGATGTTGCCCAGCCAGCCGGTCTCGGGGTCCCAGCACGGCGCATGAGCAGCACCAGCACAGCCTCTTCCAAGCCGTGCCCGAACGGGCTGGGGTGTTTGGTCTCAACCGCCAGGCCAATGGGTCGCCCCGCGGCCTCCAACAGATCCAGCAACTCGTCCAGGGTCAGCAACTGCTCCTCCAAGCCGCCGTGGGACGAAGGGATCGGCACGCCCTTCCAGGACGTGAAATCCAAATCACGCAGCTGAGCCAGCGTGTGCTGCGAAATGGGCCCGGCGCCGTCGGAAGTGCGGCCCAGTTGAGTGTCGTGGTGCAGGACCAGGTGCCCGTCGCGGGTGAGCTGAACGTCGCATTCCACCCCGTCAGCGCCGTCGAGCAGCGCCTGGACATAGGCCGAGCGGGTGAGTTCGGGGAACGCCGCGGAGGAGCCGCGGTGGGCGTAGACCAAGGGACGTTCGGTCGGTCGCGAGGTGGTCCGGGATCGGTCCGGCTGGGTGCCACAGGGAGAATGTCCGGGGGAGCCACTTGTGGTGAACACGCGGCCACCGTAACGCGCGGGGCTAAAGCCGCACTGAGCGACCGACGAAATGCGCATGACGGGAACGTGAACGCCCCGGGGCTCCATCACTCGATGGAACCCCGGGGCGTTGTGCATAATCAGCCGGTCTGGCTACTACTTCTTCTCGATCGACTCCGGGTCCTTGACCTTGGTGCCGTCCTTGAAGGCGTCGGCACGGTTGTTCAGGTCCAGGGCGGCCGGGAAATCGGCGGGGAACTCGCCAAAGGCTTCCTCGGTGGCCTTGATGACCTGGCGAGACATGGCCAGGTTGGCGCCACCGCCCACCACCGCGCCGATGCCGAACGGCAGGGCACGGCCCATCACGGCACCGGTCTGCTTGGCCAGGAAGCGCTTGACGAACATGTTGCGGATGGTGCGACCGGCATCGAACTTCTTGTCGCTGTCACCCTTGCCCAGCATGAGTCCCCACTTGTTGGAGAGGCCCCTGGACGGGCTCGAGTTGGCCAGCAGCTGACTCATCAGCTGGTTGCCGTCCTCGCCGAGCATCAGAGCCATGACCATGGTGCGGTTCTGCTCCTCGTTGTCCGGGAACACTCCGTGCAGTTCGGCCATGGCCTGCGCGTACAGCGCCGTGGCTTCCAGGTAACCGACCACGGCCACCGAAGAGAGCCCCAGGGACGCGATGGTGCCGATACCGGGAACCATGGCGGTGGCGCCCACGGCCCCGCCGCCCAGCGTCACCGTGCGCTGGTAGGTCTTGGTCAGTCGCTTGGCGATCTGCTCCGGGGTTTCGTTGGGGTGCTGCTCGCGTTCACGCTGCAGCGCCTTGATCACCATGGGGCGCTGGGCGCGCAGCACATGGTTCAGGAATTTGTTGACGCCCGGCTTGGGCTTGCCGTCCTCGTCAAAGGCCTTATTCAGCGGGTTCATGGCCATAGCGGTGCACTCCTTAAGGCTTGCTCATCGAATGGGGCGGTTCTCGCTTGTCATTCGGGTCAACTATTCCACAAGCTCGCTGATCACCGCGCGGGCGTTCGCTATCCGACGACGCCGCCGGCCCCGGTTCGCCGCGCCCCTCACCCGGAGGGGTGGTCGGCTACGCGCTCGCGAACTCGTCCCACGCGTGCAGTTTGCGCAGCAGATCCGTTTTCTTGATCGCGTGACCCGACATCCGCCCCAGGATCGAGGACAGCGCCTCGATGGTTTCGATGATGAACGGGCCCTTGTTGAGCATCACGCACTCCGCCCGTTGCCCCTCGGCGGCATCCGTGACCTCCGCGCGGGAAGGGATCCCCTTCTTGGCCAGGCTCTCGAGCACCTGGGTGGCCCAGATGACCGGAACGTGGGCGGCCTCGCACAGCCACAGGATCTCCTGCTGAACTTCCGCGAGACGCTCGAAACCGGTCTCCACCGCCAGGTCGCCGCGGGCGATCATGACCCCGGCGTCCTTCCAGCGCATGACCTCCAACAGCATCTGCGGCAACTGCTCGAACCCGCCCACCGTCTCGATCTTGAGGGTCACATCCACCTCGGTGGCGTCCAAGCGAGTGAGTTCGTCCAGCAGGTCCGTGACGTCCGTGCGGGTGCGCACGAACGACATGTTCACGATGTCCGCGTGCCGCGCCACGAACTCCAGGTCCTTGCGGTCCTGAGCGGTCAGGGAACGGATCTGCAGATCGGTGTCCGGGAAGTTGATGCCCTTCTCGGCCTTGAGGTTGGAGCCATTGGGCCCGGTGTGCAGGACCTCGATGTCCATACTGTCCGGGGTCACGGTGCGCACCACGCCGCCGATCTTGCCGTCGTCGAGCCAGACCCGGTCCCCCGGTTCCACGTGTTCGAAGGCCTCGGGCAGGGTGCAGCCGATCGTGAACGGGGACTTAGTCACCGCAGGCACCGGTTCCAGGCTGCGCACCAGACGCAGGGTGTCCCCGATATTCAGGCGCAGCGCCTGTTCGGTTTCCGGAAGCTCACCCAGGGTTGCTTCGTCGCCGTTGCCGGCCTTGAGCACCAAGTCGGTGGCGAAATAGACGGTCTTGGAGAATTCCACCAGCACACCGCCGTCCTCCACGGCCACCACTCGCAAGGACCGGCCCGAGTCACGAGCGTCCCGGAGCCGGATCCGCTCCCCCACCGTGCGTTCCTTCAGCCACGTTTCCGGGTTCACGGGCACGGACGGGATCAGGTCGTCGTGCGGCGATTGCCCCAACCAGAGCCGGGCTCGCTCGGTGACATGTCCCGTGGCGTCGCGCTCGGGTTTGATCTTCTCGACCCGCGGCCCCGGCTCGATGGGACCGGTCCGCACCTTGGGGCCGCCCAGGTCCATGGAGACGCGCAGGTCCTTGTCCAAGTCCGACGCCGCCGCGCGCACGTGATCGATCATCCGCGCCCATTCTTCGGGGCCGTCGTGCGCGCAGTTCACGCGCGCCACGTTCATTCCGGCGGCCACCATCTCGCGGACCAGAGCGGCGTCGTTGGCGGCCTCGGAAGGCAAAGTGACCATGATGCGCGTTTCGCGATCCGCGGGGCTGTTGCCGAGCAACTGCACCGAGTTGCGCTCCAGGACTTCCTGGCCGGTGCCGTGATCTTCACCGGGGTCGATGCCCACATCCAGCATGTCCAAATTGGGTTCGGACCGCCCCGCGATGGCGGCCAGGCTCAACAGCACCGCCTTGAGATGGTCCTCCACACCGGCCTCCATGCGGCCCAGTGACGAGAGACCGAGGTCCGAGAGGTCCGCCTGCAATTGCCGGACGTCCTGGCTGCGGACAGCGGTGTAATCGACCAGATTCACCGCGGACCAGCGGTGCCGGGGCTGCACCCGGTTGATCCGTTCCAACTGCGCGGACCGCGCGGTTCTGACCACGCGGAACAGTTCCTCCACCGTGTCCATGGCGTGCGACGCCGTGTCTCGGCGCTGCTGGAGTACGTGGTCCGGCACTTGGCTCATGATCGTTTCAACCCCCTGGTCCAATGGTGTTCGACCACCGTAGTAACGACAGATTTACGCGAGGTGAACAGGATGCCGATCAGTGCCGGGAGAACTCACTGAATTGTCCGGTGACGGGCCCGTAGTGCGCATCCACGGTCATCACGACTCCCGGCGTATCACTCGAGTTCAGTGATTTGAGGAGCTCCTGCAAGGCCCACCGTGGGCCTTCCACCTCGATCGTTACGGTGCCGTCCGAATTATTGGTCGCGTGGCCCACCAGCCCCAACTTCTCCGCATGACGCCAGGCCCAGTAGCGGAACCCCACACCTTGCACGGTGCCGTGAATCACGGCGGTCATGGACAGGGACTCGTTCAGGTCAAGTTCTTCGCGTTCGCGACCGTCCGAGGGGCGCGGGTGCAGTGATGGCATCTCCATAGGCCCAGATTAGGAGATACTTCTGAAAGAACACATTGCTGATGTTCCACAGACCCCGCGAAAGGACGCTCCGCCCCATGTCCGAAGACACCGTACTCAGCGCTCAGGACCGGCTGGAGATCCTGGAGACCCTGCATTTCCTGTCCCACGTGGTCGACAACCGCGAATGGGATCACCTGGCGGGCGCGGTCACCGAGGACGTGGAATTCCTGTCCCCCAAGACCGACGCCCCTGAATCCGTGGCGGACCTGGCGCCCACCATGACGCTGCCCGGGCCCGCGGGAATCCGGCAGGGCTACGAACTTTCACAGTTGGCGCAGTACGGCAGCGTGCACGTACTCAACACCGTGATCGAGCCCATCGACCAGGACACCGCAGTGACGTGGAGCCGCTTGATCATGGTGTCCTTCGATCAGCGGGCGGTCGGTGCAGATGCCGTGGACACTGTGGTTCGCACACCCGTTGGCTGGCGCATCTCACGCCGCGTGGTTCACGCGCGCAATATGCTGCGCGAACCGCAACGTCAGGGCGGTGGTTACGTGCCAGGTCCCTACACGTTCATGCATTTCGACGAGGCCATCCTCAGAGCCCAGCAAGGAGCTGCAGCCACCGACGATCACGGTAACGGCGGGCAGACCCGATGAACCGCTCCCGGTGGGAACACGTGAGCTCCGAAGACGCCGTACAGATCCACGACACTTTGGCTCGGTACGCGCATTGCATCGACAATCGCGATTGGGACCGGCTGCCCAGCATTTTCACCGCCGATGCGCGGTTCGGCTCGCCCGGCAACTACACGGCCTCCCGTGACGAGATCTCCGAGCGGATTGAACGGGTCACCCCGTACCACCCGCACTTCACCACGGATACGGTGATCGCGCGGCTCCCCGCCGATTCGGACGGCAGGGAACGCGCGCGATCATGGAGTAAATACTTCATCGTGCGGCATGACGGGTCACTGGCCTCTGGCGATTACCTGGACGAATGGATCCGCACCGACCAGGGGTGGCGGATCTTCCAGCGCCGGGTGTCCCGAGGCCAACGCTGGGAGAACGACCCCGGGGCCCCTCCCAGCGCGACCTGCAGATGAAGGATTTTCTGGCGGCTACCTCCTAGGAGAGGTCTGCCAACGCCTCGGTGATCACCGTGTCACCATCCGCGAAGTCGATCTTCCGTCCGACCGTGGTGTCGGGAGCGGAGAGAGCTGCCGCAGCGACCAAGGCGACATTTCCGCGCGCCGTGTTGGCGGCGCCGTCGTCCTGGCCGGGCTCGGTGGTGATCATGCCGGTGGTCTCTTCGTCCGTGAGCGTGCCCGGACCCAGGATGGTCCACTTGAGCGAGCTGGCGCGCAGGTGATCGTCCGCATCCGCCTTGGACTGGGCGTATGCGTAGAACGGATCGTCCTCGGGGATCCCGTGGTCCTGGCCCGCGCCGATGTAGGAGACCATTACGTAGCGATCCACGCCGGCGGCCTGCGCGGCATCCATGGAGCGAATGGCGGCGTCGCGGTCCACCGCGTAGGTGCGCTCGGGGTCACCGCCACCTGCGCCGGCGGACCACACGACGGCGTCCTGGCCGTTGAGAAGTTCGGTGAGGCCATCCGTGTCGAGGGTCTGTACGTCCGCCACAACAGCGTTCGCGCCCGTGTCTTCAACGTCCTGGACCTGCGATTCGGAACGGATCACCGAGTTCACACGATGCCCTTCGCCCGTCAGAATCTGGCTGAGCTGGAGGGCCACCTTTCCGTGGCCGCCGATGATCATGATGTCCGACATGGGTTAGTCCTTCCGTAGACGGTAGTACTTCCGTGCCGTGGCTGTTCCGTTGATTCGGATGGCGGCCCACACTGCTACGAGCAGGAGGGCGACGACCACGGCGGGTGCCACTGTCCATAGCGCGATGAGTACCAAGATCATTCCCACTAGGGCCGGAATCATTGGCCAGCCGTACTGCACCATTTCCACGGCCATGTAGTCCTGCACCCTCAGATGGGCGCTGTCCCGGGGCAAACGACCGGTGCGGGCGCTCGCTCGTACCCCCTTGGATCCGGCGGAACGTTCTTCCATCATTCCCACGCGGGGCACCTGGTCCACGCGCATGAATGAGAGGATCACCCCGCCCAGAGAGGCCACGGCCCCTGCCAGGAGCACCGGCCATTGCCAGGCGGTATCAAAGAGTCCCGTTCGGTCCAATAGATCGTTGAACAGCACTCCCGCGATTCCCGCGATCAGTGCAACGGCCCCTACCACTGCCAGGCGTCGCTTCCAGACTTTGTCGACCCACGCCAGTGACGGAATAGGAACGTTGGGGCGGTCGGCTCCCGTGAGTCTGTATTCCTGTGCCATGGCGTGTCCTCTCTATGAGTGTCCGTTGGGCGCCGCCATTTCTTTGTACAACCGTGTCACCACGGCGTGCAGGTCGGCGCTGTCGTGTTCCACCAGCGCTTCTGTCAGCACTCCCAACAGACCGTGAATCATGAACCGGTCCTGCAGGTTGGAGGTGCTGGGCTGGTGTTGCTCGTTACGTAGGTGGCGGCACGCGGCGGCCAGCTGCACCACCAGTGCGTTGCCGGCCAGGTAACCGCCGGGGCCGGAGAGCACAGCGGTGTAATAGTCCCTGTACTCGATCATATGATCGGCACGGTGTGCGCAAGACGTTCCAGAACATCACCCTCGCCGCTGAGGGTGGCGCTCTTCAGGGACAGCTCGGCGCGCAACAGGTTCACGGTGGTTTGCAGCAGGACCTGGTCGCGCGACCCGAAATTCTCGTACACGGCCTTGCGGCTGACGCCCGCGGCCTGCGCGATTTCTGTCATGCCCACGTGCGATCCGCGGCGGGCGACAAGATCGACCGTGGCGTCCACCACCGCTCTTCGCGTTCGTTCTATTCGTCGATCCATGGGAGTCTCCAAAATCCGATGAGAAGTTAAATAGTACGCCTACTTCCCATTTAACGGCATCCCCTGACTCCCGAGCACCCCTCAAGGGGTGGAATCTCCCGGATTATGGCGTCATATCACCGGTGACCACGAACACCAGACCCTCGCCGTCGAACTCGACCGACCCGGGTTCACCGGAGTACAGAAGCGAATGTCCCGCAGAGATTTCGTGGGCCTGACCCTCCGATTCGGGAATCCTGGCGGTCACTCCGCCCTCGGCCACGAGCACCACGGAGGTGCCTCTGATGCGGCGGCGAACCGCATGTTTGCGATGCACTTGGAACGCGACCAGGCTCAAGCTGGCATCCCACAGGGGGTAGTCGACCGAGCCGTCCGGGCTGAAGTCAGGGTCCATGATCTCGATCGGAGTTTGCTGCGGCGCCAGGACGGACAGCAGCTCGGGCACGTCCATGTGTTTCTCGGTCAGGCCCGCACGCAAAACGTTGTCCGAACAGCCCATGATCTCCACGGCGGTCCCGGATACATAGGCGTGCAACTGCTGGGGAGGGGTGTGCATGGCCTGCCCCGGGTACAGGTGGACCAGATTCATGCACAGGGCCACGAGCATCCCGGGGTCCCCCGGGTAGTGATGATTGAGCAAATCGATGAGGTAAACCGCCCGCTCCAGCTGGGTGGCCTTGGGGCACAGTGTCACAAAGTCGTCATCGGCTTCGGGCAGGTGCGCCAACCGGGTCCCCCGCAGCCGCGCCGCCGCATCCACACAGGCGCGAATGGAGTCCGCGGCATGCTCGTCAGAGAGGGTCAGCGCGGCACGCAGGCTGAGGGTTGGTTGGCAGCCCACGCGAGCCAGTCCAGGCGAAGTTCGTGAGCAAGTTCACGCAGTTCCGCTCCGGTTTGCTGCCCCGCGAGAAGCCACATGCTGGTGAGCGCAACCACAGTTTCCGGCTTGGCGCGGTCGTCCTTGTAGTTACGACTCGGGGAATCCAGCGGAACCTGTCGATCATTGTCCCGCGCAAAGCCGGCCTGTGCCTGCCGGGTCGAGGGGTGCACCTGGATCGATAAGGGTGCCGCGATGGCCAGAATTTTCAGCAAGAACGGCAGATCGGGCAGAACTTCCGCCAGGCTCTTGGCCCGTTCTCCCATGTCAATGTGGGAAGGCGCGCTCGGATGCGCTCCCATCCACAGTTCGGCCTCCGGCTGGTCGCTGGGGACAGGCCTACCCTGCATGGTGGCCAAAACCGATCGTGAGCCCCACGCGTAATTCTGAATCGGATTGTCCATCCGAAAGAACTCTGCCATGCAGATCATCCAACCACAGCGCGCTTGAGGATTCGTGAGGGCTTCGTCCGCTCTTTCGCCCTCCTCACGTAGAATTCGGCCTTGTGACCATAGATCTTTCTTCCTCGTTCAAGGCCTACGACGTGCGCGGCATTGTGGGCTCCACCATCACTACGGACAGCGTGCGAGCCACCGGAGCGGCCTACGTGGACGTGCTCGGTCTGGCCGGCACCACCGTGGCCGTGGGCGGCGACATGCGCCCCTCGTCCCCGGAATTCATTGACGCATTCGCACAAGGTGCCATGATGCGCGGCGCGGATGTGATCAAGATCGGCAACATCTCCACCGATGAGTTGTACTTCGCGTGCGGCACGCTCAATTGCGCCGGCGTGACGTTCACCGCAAGCCACAACCCCGCGGCCTACAACGGCATCAAGATGTCCATGGCCGGCGCTGTCCCGGTGTCCTCGGAGACCGGGCTGTTCGAGATTCGCGACCTCGCCCAGCAGTACCTGGATTCGGGCGACATCCCGCAGGCGGAGCAGCAGGGAACCGCATCCAGCCGGGACGTGCTCGCCGATTACGCTCGCTACTTGCGTGAACTGGTCGACCTCAGCGGGATCCGCCCGCTCAAGGTGGTCGTGGACGCCGGCAACGGCATGGCCGGTCTCACCACGCCCGCCGTCCTCGGCGATGCCGAGCTTGAGGCGCTTCCCCTGGAAATCGTGCCCCTGTACTTCGAATTGGACGGCACGTTCCCCAACCACCCCGCTAACCCGCTCGAGCCCGCCAACCTGGTCGACCTGCAGGCCGCGGTGCGCGAGCACGGTGCGGATATCGGATTGGCCTTCGACGGGGACGCTGATCGCTGCTTCGTGGTGGACGAGCGCGGCGAGCCCGTCTCGCCGTCGGCCATTGCCGCCATCGTGGCCGAGCGCGAAATCGCCCGGGCCCAGGCGGAAGGCAACGAGCAGCCCGTGGTCATTCACAACCTGATCACGTCCAAGGCCGTGCCGGAGCTCGTGGAGGCCAGCGGTGGCCGCGCCGTGCGAACCCGCGTGGGCCACTCCTTCATCAAGGCCGTGATGGCTTCCGAGAAGGCGGTGTTCGGCGGCGAGCACTCCGCGCACTACTACTTCAAGGACTTCTACAACGCGGACACCGGAATGCTCGCGGCCATGCACGTGCTGGCGGCCCTCGGCGAGCAGCAGGGCACGCTCAGCGATCTGATGGAACGCTACGACCCGTACGTAGCCTCCGGGGAGATTAACTCGGAAATCGAGGACAAGGCGGCCGCCGTGGATCGCGTGCGGGCTCACTTCGCCGAACAGGATCCGGCCGTCACGGTCGAGGACATGGACGGCACCACCTTCACCCACCCGGGCGAAGCTGGTGGTTCAACCTGCGCCCGTCCAACACCGAGCCGTTTCTGCGCCTGAACGTGGAGGCGCCGGACACGGCCACCATGGAGCGCGTGCGGGACACCGTGCTGGGCCTGGTGCGCCAGGGCTGACGTCCGCACCCACTGTCGAGACGCCGACGGCGCGCACGAGAATTCTCGTGCGGCGCCGTCGTACGTGATGCTCGGTGTCAGAACAACGAGGTGAGGCTCAGGAATCGGCCTTGCGGGCCTCGTCGTGGAGCATCCACTGGTCGGGGCCGAAAATTTCGTAGTGGATGTTTCGGCCCGGGACACCCTTTTCGATGAGCTGCGAGCGCAGACCCTTCATGAAGGCAGGGGGCCGCACATGAACGCGGTGGTGTCCTGATCGAAGTCCAGGTCCACCTCCGAAATGTTCATGAAACCCTCGTAATCGCCATCCCCGGGGGTCTCCATCCACGTGATCATCCGACCGTTGGGCAGGCTGTCCACAAGACGCTCCATGATCTGGCGACCCGGCCAGCGATCCTTGGAATGGTCCGCGTGCAGCACGGTGACCTTGCGCTGGGAACCCTCTTTGGCCAATCGGTCCAAGAACGCGACGATCGGAGTGGTGCCGATGCCGGCGGAGCCCAGCACGAGCGCGCCGTGCCCCTCGTCCAGGACCACGTCACCGTAAGGGTTGGAGATCTCCAGGACATCGCCCACGTTGATGTCCTCGTGCAGGATGGGCGTGACCTCACCCTGCGGATCCTTGCGGATCACCACTCGGCGGTGGCCCTCCTGCGAAGGAACCAGGGTGAACTGGCGGGGCTGGCGGATGCCGTCCTTCACCTTGACCTGAATGGTCACGTACTGACCGGGGATCGAGCGGGTCAGCGGGGTGTCATCCGCGGGTTCGAACTCGAACGCAACCACGCCCTCAGCGATGTCCTCCTTGGAGATCAGCGTGAACGGCGCGAACATCACGTCATTGGCCTGCTGACCGTAGAGGCCCTTCTCGAGCTTGATCAGGCATCCGCCATGAGCCAGTAGACCTCGTCCCATGCGGCCACGACCTCGGGAGTAGCGGCGTCGCCCAGATCAGCGGCGATGGCGCCGAACAGGTGCTCGTGAACGGTGGGGTACTCCTCGGGCAGCAAGCCCAGGGACGCGTGTTTGTGAGCCACGCGGGAGAGCACCTCATCCGGATAGGAGTCCGGATTATTCAGCAGGTGAGAGGCGAAGGCCGCAATGGAGCCAGCCAGAGCCTGCGGCTGCGTGCCGTTCTTCTGGTTGGAGCGGCTGAACATGCCGTCCAGCAAATCGGGACGGGCGTTGAACATGGACTTGTAGAACTCAGGGGTGATCGCGGGGATCCGTTCGGCGATGACACCAATGGTTTGCTCAATAACGGGACGAGACTTCTCAGACAGCACGGCTGCTCCTCAGGTTGGAAACCTTGCGCTATGCAATCTAGCAGCTCAGATACAAGTTATGTAGCTCTCACACCAGGGCATCGCTCGGCGGGGCCAGGCCGATAGTGACCGCCACCCTGCCGGCCTGACGTTCATTGACGAGATCGGCGATGGTCACGGCATCCAGTTCGCAGTAGAAGGCTTCCCGGGCCCGAGCAAGCGCCGCGCGAAGCTTGCATCCGTGGTTGAGCGGGCAGGACGCCTCATCCGCCTCGCACTCGACAATGGCGGTATTGGCCTCGAGTTCCCGCAGCACGGAACCCAGACTCGCAGCGAGTCCAGATTCGGTGAGACTCACGCCGCCGGCGCGACCGCGCTGGGAGGCGAGCAAACCCATGGAGCGCAGCTTGGCCACGGTCTTGGTCACGTGGTGATAGGGGGCCCGACACCCTCAGCAATGCGCTGAGTGGACAGCAGAGTGCCCTCAGGCAGTCCGCCCATCAGGAGGAGCACCCGCAGGGCGATGTCAGAAAAAGCGGTCAGCTTCACGATTCGGCCCCTTCAGTGGTTACGGATTCATTAAACGCTGCCAACCTAGGAATAACTGTTACTTACTGCGGAAAATTCCCGTTCGTCGAGTCGTCCCCCATTTAGCTGACACCTCATTGCACTATGGTCCACACTTGTGTTTTTCCCTGGGCGGCCCTGTTACCCGCTCGTATACTGGAAAAGCTGCAACCCCCCGGGCTTGGGGGTCCAGGGGTGCGACAGCAGGCTGGAACCAATTCAGTAGGGGGATTCAGGTCATGGCCTTTTCACTGTGGCCTTCTCGCAAGACACGTGTCGAAGACCGGCCTATCCAAACGCCTGTCGACGCACCACAAACATCTAGTAGGGAGACAATCGATATGTCCCAGTTGGACAACTCCATTCAGGAACTGTTGAGCATCGAGGGCGCCACCGGCGCCGCCGTGGTGGATATTTCCAGCGGCATGGCACTGGCCTCCGGCGGCAACCCCGGCTTCGACCTCAATGTTGCCGCAGCCGGTAACTCCAACGTGGTCCGCGCCAAGCTGCGCACCATGAAGGACATCAACCTTCGCGGCGAGATCGAGGACATCATGATCACCCTCGAGAGCCAGTACCACCTGATCAACGTGCTCAACACCGAGGAGACCAGCGGCCTGTTCGTCTACCTCGTACTCGACCGCAACACCGCGAACCTCGCACTCGCTCGTCACAAGCTGAACACCGTGTCCAAGCGCGTTGCTATCTGATCCACCCCAGAATTGGTGAACCCGGGATTATCCACCCGGACCGTTCACACGACTGCGGCCCGTACTGACAAGTACGGGCCGCAGTTCTTTTTTGTTTGTGTCTTGGTGAGCAGCGTGAAGATCGTGAAGCGCACGGAGGACCCCGCAACACACGTCAGGTACCTTTAGAACCCTTCCAGCAGCGAGTTGAGGCCCTCTTGGCCCACCAGATGCATGGGAGGGTTCTAGCGGCCCTCTAGGTGCGAGGTGACGCGACAGAACCGACGTGAGGCGGCGGCGTCGGCCACCGGACGCCAGGTACCGCCCTAACGTCAGTCGTGAGCGGGAGTCTCCTGCGGGACGTCCTGGGCAACGCGCCGTTTGCGCACCGCTCGCGCGGGCAACTCCTCGCCCGTCACGGCCGCCATCAAGGTGTCCTCGGTGGCTTGGTCGTTGAACTGTTCGCTGACGATCTGCCCGTCGCGCATGACCAGGATCCGGTGGCACCACTGGAGCAGCTCGGACATCTCCGAGGAGATCAGCAGTACTGACGTGCCCTTGGACGTCAGGTCCGTGAGCATCTCGTAGATGTCGCCCTTAGCGCCGATATCGATGCCGCGCGTGGGGTGGTTCAGGATCAGGATGTCGCAGTCGGTGGTCATCCAGCGGGCCAGCGCAATCTTCTGCTGATCACCGCCGGACAGCTTGCCCACCTGACCCTGAATGTCATGGGTCTTGATGTGCAGGGCCTTCACCTGGGCGACCACTTCGCGCAGCGCGGTGACCTCACGAATGAATCCGGCGTCCGGGTCCGGGTCGTCATTGCGGAGCCTGCGGGCCACGGACTCCTCGTGGGCTTCGTTCAATTCGTCGTCGTTGTCGGACAGGTAACCGATGCCGAGCTCCACGGCATCCTGGGCCGAATTGATCTTTACGTCCTTGCCGGACACCTGAAGCTGGTCGTACGAACCGGGGTGAACACCCACCAGAGCACCGACCAGCTCGTTCATGCCGGCTCGGCGAAGCCCCGTGAGGCCCAGGACCTCTCCGCGCTTGAGGGTGAGGTCCACGCCGTTCAGGCCGCTGTCGGTGCTCAGGCCACGGACGGAGAGTGCTTCATCCTCATGATCATGACCGCCCGGTCGATCCCGCTCGGGGAGCTCACGTTCCAGCATGGAGAACACGATCTGATCGGCACCCACTTCACGGGGCACGAATTCTTCCTTGATCGCGCCCTCGCGCATGACCACGATGCGATCGGCCAAGGAGCGCACCTCGTCGATTCGATGCGTGATGTAAATGACGCCGCGGCCCTGGCTAGCCAGCTGACGCGTGATTGCGTGAACCGTGGCCACCTCGTGGTCGTTGAACGTGGCGGCAACCTCGTCCATGAGCACCAAATGAGGGTCTTCCATACGAACCCGCAGCACCTCTACCAGCGCCTTCTCAGCGCGCATCAGAGAGGAAATGTGGGCCTCGGGGTCCAGATCCGCCCCGGAGTCCCGCAGCACTTCTCGTGCGCGCTCCAACAGCGCTTCACGGTCTCCGTGGGCTCCTCGTTCGAACCCCGCGATGGCTTCGGCCACCGTCAGGGAACCGTTCATCGCGAAGCGCTGCTGCACGGCACCCACGCCCGCAGCCCGGGCGTCCTGTTCATTCTGTGGGGCAAAGTTGTCCCCACACAGGGTCATGGTGCCGCCGTTAGGGCGCGCGAGCCCGGCAAGCAATGAAATCAGAGTGGATTTACCCGCGCCGTTTTCCCCTACCAGGCCAACAATCTCTCCGGCCCCCACCGTGAGATCGATACCCTTCAGGCTCGTAAATGAGCGTGATTCTTGGTCAGACCGGTGACCTGCAAAATGTTTTCCAAGGACAGCCTCTCCCCTGCTATTCCGCGCGGTCTCATCTTTTTCCATAACGGAGTTTCCCCGAACGGACCGCACAGTAGCTAACTAAAACACACATGGAAACGCCGTGCACGCCACTCATGTCATGAATAGCGTGCACGGCGTCACTACATATGGGGACACTTCCCGTTAGGGCGTGTCCGAGCAGGTCAGGAGCTCTTGAGGCGCTCCTCCAAGCCGGCGCGCTGTTCCAGGATGACCTCCGGAACGTCACCGAGCTTGTGGAACCACTCGTCGATACCGGGCAGCTCACCAAGCCACTCGTCCTTGTCGACGCGCAGGGCGGCGTTGAGCTCTTCGTCGGAGATCTCCAGGCCGCTCAGGTCCAGATCCTCCTTGGTGGGAACGATGCCCACGGGAGTTTCCTGACCGCCGGCAGTTCCCTTGAGGCGCTCAACGATCCACTTGACCACGCGCGAGTTCTCGCCGAAGCCGGGCCACGCGAAGCCACCGTCTGCGGTGCGACGGAACCAGTTCACGTAGTAGATCTTGGGCATGGCGTCCTCGCCAACGCGTGCGCCGGTGTCCAGCCAGTGCTCCAGGTAGTCATTGGCGTTGTAGCCGATGAACGGAAGCATGGCCATGGGGTCGCGGCGCACCACGCCCACGGCACCCTTGGCGGCTGCGGTGGTCTCAGAGGACAACGTGGCGCCCTGGAAGACACCGTGCTCCCAGCCGAAGGACTCGGACACCAGGGGAACAGTGGTCTTGCGGCGACCACCGAAGATGATGGCCGACAGCGGCACGCCTTCGGGATCGTCGTACTCCTCGGCCAGGATGTCGACCTGCTTGATGGGAGTGCAGAAACGGGAGTTCGGGTGCGCGGCCGGGCGGCCGGACTCCGGAGTCCAGTCGTTGCCCTTCCAGTCGGTCAGGTGCTCGGGAACCTCGTCGGTCATGCCTTCCCACCACACGCCGCCGTCATCGGTGAGTGCCACGTTGGTGAAGATGGTGTTACCGCGTGCACACCGCGCATGGCGTTGGGGTTGGTGGACCAACCGGTGCCCGGTGCCACACCGAACAGGCCGGCCTCGGGGTTGACCACGCGAGCCTGGCCGTCCTTACCGAAGCGGATCCAGGAGATGTCGTCGCCGACCATCTCGGCCTTCCAGCCGTCGATGGTGGGCTCAAGCATGGCGAAGTTGGTCTTACCGCAAGCGACGGGAACGCCGCAGCAATGTAGCGGGAATCGCCCTCGGGATCGGTGACCTTGAGGATGAGCATGTGCTCGGCCAGCCAGCCCTCGTCGTGAGCAATCGCGGAAGCGATGCGCAGCGCGTAGCACTTCTTGCCGAGCAGCGCGTTGCCGCCGTAGCCGGAGCCGAAGGACCAGATGGCGCGGTCCTCGGGGAACTGCACGATGTACTTGGTGGTGTTGCAGGGCCAGGGGACGTCTTCCTCGCCCGGCTCGAGCGGAGCACCCAGGGAGTGCAGTGCCTCCACGAAGAAGGCGTTGTCGCGAGTCATCTTGTCCAGCACCGGGGTGCCGATGGTGGCCATGATGCGCATGGAGCACACGACGTAGGCGGAGTCGGTGATCTCCACGCCGTACTTGGGGTCCTCGGCATCCAGGCTGCCCATGACGAACGGAATCACGTACATGGTGCGACCGCGCATGGAACCGGTGAACTTCTTCACCAGGGTTTCCTTCATGACGGCGGGGTCTTCCCAGTTGTTGGTGGGACCGGCGCCCTTGGGCGTCTTGGTGCAGATGAAGGTGCGTTCCTCGACACGGGCCACATCATCCGGATCGGAGAAGGCGGCGAAGGAGTTGGGGAACTTCTCCTCGTTCAAACGAACGAAGGTGCCGGCGTCCACGAGCTCGGTGGTGAGCTTGTTCCACTCTTCTTCGGAACCATCGGCCCAGTGAATGGCGTCCGGCTGGGTCATTTCCGCCATCTCGCGGACCCACTCCAACAGTCGCGGGTGCGTGGTGGGTGCGTTGTCGAGCGCTTCACGCACAGCCTGATTGAGTCCGGTCGATTCGGTGCTTGCAGTGGTGTTGTCAGCCATTGACATGTCTCCTCGTTGAGGCCGTCTTGCCGCGCCCATGGTCGGCGATGCTGCTGCCCGTCGATCAGGCTCTCAACGACATCGTTGGATCTGATCCCGGGGGACTAGCTCCGGCAGGGTTTTGCGTGTCTCCAGAGTCTATCGCGGCCAGGCCGTGTCCCGTTGAGGGTTACATCACACCGGTAGCAGGCGTATCGAATTTTGCACTTGGGCAGGACCGGTGTAAGTTATTACCCGTTGCAGCCGAGCACATCGGTTGTTGCAAATGCGCCCGTAGCTCAACGGATAGAGCATCTGACTACGGATCAGAAGGTTGGGGGTTCGAATCCCTCCGGGCGCACCAAGTGGAAAAGCTCCGTATCGGTTTCGATGCGGAGCTTTTTGCTTGCCTTCCCCCACTGCTTAGGTGTTCTTCTCGTGGCTGCTTCCCCTCGCTCCTCCTTGCGCTCCACAGCGCTCGCGGCTCTCGCATTGATCGGGGTCCTCGCTGGTTGCGCCCCCGTGGATGCACCGCCTTCCCCTGGCCCGTCGGCGGCTACGAGCGAGGCGACGTCGTCGGCGGTCTCGAGTACGACGCCGCCCGCGCCCGTTCCCGAGCCCAGCGAACCCACGCCGTCGGAGATCCCGAGGCCGAGGCCGAAAACAGCGAGGCGAATCAGAGTCCCGCTCGTGCTGCGCTGGGCGAGCTGCCCGTGAAGGGACGCGCCCCCAAGACCGATTACTCGCGGGAGCAGTTCGGCGTGCGCTGGGCTGACACGGACCGTAATGGTTGCGACACACGCAATGACATCCTGCGTCGTGATCTCACGAACGTGGCCGTGGCTACGGGAACCCAGGGATGCAAGGTGCTGTCCGGCAATCTGACCAGCCCCTTCACCGCTGCCCACGTGGACTTCGTGTCCGGCGCGCAGACCAGCGCGGACGTGCAGATCGATCACGTGGTGGCCTGTCCGACGCATGGCAGAAGGGTGCCCAGAATCTGAGCCCCGACCAGCGCGAGGAATTCGCCAATGACCCTTTGAACCTCCTGGCCGTGGACGGTGCCAGCAACTCGGCCAAGGGAGACGGTGACGCCGCCACCTGGCTGCCGCCGAACAAAGAATTCCGATGCGAGTATGTGGCCCGACAGATCACGGTGAAGCAGCGGTACGAACTATGGGTCACGGACGCGGAGAAGCACGCCATGGACCACGTGCTCAGCCAGTGCCCGGATCAGCCGCTCATCACCGCTCACGTGGTTCCGGAACTACTGAGGCACCGGCCGCCCCCGCTCAGCCGACCCCTCGCGAACCCGAGGTTGTGGAGCCTCCTATCTCGCAGGCCCTTCCCATTCCGGCACCTCCGGCTCCGGCACCGCCTGCACCTGCACCTCCCGCACCCCCGGCCCAGGCCGACGTCTATTTCCCAAGGTGCGCCGACGCCCGTGCGGCGGGCGCCGCCCCGCTCTACGCCGGCCAGCCCGGCTACCGCGCAGGTCTGGACGGCGACGGTGACGGTGTGGCCTGCGAGCCTCGCCGCTGATTTCCTGGGGCTGCTCTCGACAGTCCGCCCACCGAGTGGTTGTCTGATCACTGAACGGGGGCAGCCCGCCTCCATCAGTACAGAGGAGCACCCCGTGATCACTGGAACCCTGGAAACCATCGACGGTGCCGAGAACATCGTGCTGACCCGTGATGTACCCGCCCCCATAGAGAAGGTGTGGGATGCCTTCACCGTGTCCGACCAGCTGGCCTGTGGTTCGGTTCGTGGAGCGGAGACCCGGAGTCCGGTGAGGTGGAGGTCAGCATGGCCTTCGAGGAAGAGGCAGGATCGGAACCGTACGTGATCGTCGCGTGCGATAAACCCCGCCATCTGCGCGTACACAACCTCCATGAGGATCCCGCGCAGATCTGGACCGTTGACGTGCAGTTCTCCGAAACCGAGGGCGGCACACACGTGAAGTTCGCCATGCCGCTACCGCCGGGCATGGAAGTGAAGTACGTGGGCGCGGGTTGGGAGTACTACTTGGACCGCATGGTCGAGACCGTGGAAACGGGTCAGGTCAGCACCAAGGAGTGGCCACCTTACGAAGCGCTCATGGTCGAGTACGAGGCCGAACTCGGCTGACCCGCTGATAAAACATCGTCAGCCGCGCGGCACCTCGAAGTCCACCAAGCGAGCGTCGCCACCGTCCAACTCTGCCCAATCCCCCGGGACTTCCAGCACGGCGATTCCCGACGTCGGAAAGCCACCGGAAACGTCCATCATCGCGTCCGTATCGGAATCGCGCGATGCCAGGCGCAGTACCGTGTCCAGCACACCGGCATGTGCGCGACCACCAACAGCGTCCGCACGGTTTCCGGGGCATGATTGATCGCGGCAATGATGGCCGTTTCATGAGCGTTGTACAGCTCATCCACCAGCTGCGGTGTGGGCGCCTTCTCCCCGAGTTCACTGCACACCCACGTGACGGTCTGGCGCGTCCGCAGCGCGGAGGACACCATGATCATGTCCGGGGTGTACTGCTGCGCAAGCCACTCCCCCGCCGCGGCGGCGTCATTCGCGCCTCGGGGCATCAGGGGACGGTCATGATCCAGTGCACCGGGCGGGTAATCCGCCTTCGCGTGCCGCATGATCACCAGGTGCTTCACATCGTGGCGTGCCATACCCACCAGTCTGGCACGCTCCCTCGCCTGCCTTAACCACGCTGACGCCGCCCGGTCGCCCTTGTGAGGCGAGCGAGCGGCGTCGTCGTGATTGAAAAGCTACGAAAAAATCAGATCGAGTATTCGGGAGCTGCCCACACGACCACTTCGGGGTGGTCGTAGAAGCGGTAACCCTGACCGCGCACGGTGCGCACGGTGTTGGCCAGGCGGCCGAGCTTCGACCGCAGGCGACGCACGTGAACATCGATGGTGCGCTCGGAGGGGACTTCCTCGGCGTCGTCCCAGAGGTTGTCCAGCAGCTCGAGGCGACCCACGGTGCGGGTGCCGTTCTCGACCAGGTAGTTGAGGAGCTCGAATTCGCGGTGCGTCAGGTTGAGCAGATCACCGTCCAGGAAGACCTCGCGGCGGGACAGATCAATCAGCACGCCTACGCGCTGGTGGTCGATGGTGGAACCCGAGGCCGGAGTGGGCAACGGAACCATGGGCTCGATCACGGGATCCGCACAGGTGGGATCGCCCAGTGCGCTGCGCACGACCTCGAGGTCGGTGCCCTCGGCGTTGATCGGAGCGAGCGCGACGGCAGCATAGGAATCGGACTCGGGGACGAGCTGGTTGATGTGATTGCGCACGTCCTGCACCAGCTGCACCAGGTTGATACCGCGATCCGCTGCAGCCTGCTCATCCACGCCTACGTAGATCACGAACGCGAGCCTCGGTGGGCTGCTGCTCAGTGACGGAATGGCGTTCCAGGCGAGCGTCCTGCGACTGATCTCCGGTGAGCGAGCGCAGGGTGCGATAGTCCTCGACGGAACCTGCCACGCGATGTGGCCCCCGCGAACGCATGACGGCCTGCGCGGCGCTCATGCGATGCCGCTGAGAAATGTGGACGTAGCCCGGTGCACCTGACATGTGAGTATCCCCTGCCTCGTGAAACACCGAATCCGTGAGTTTCCTGGAAGCGGTGTACTCAACATCGTGTGTGACAACACGCGGACTGGCAAGTAACAAAGCCGCACATTTCTCACATAATGAGACAGGGTGCCTTAAATGTAGTCCAAATCACATTTGGAGGGCCCTTGCCAGCAGGGCAACACAAGGCCAACCGTTCCCCCAAAAGCGCAGAAAACCGCGCATTCCCGGGTTTTTGATTCGGAGCCTGAGCGTATGAATCAGAATTTTCGATCCGTGTCAAGAACCCGGGACGCGCGGTACCACTAAGTTGGGAAATGCCCCGATGAAGGACGTATCAGTCCACCACTCCGTACAGGCGATCTCCGGCATCTCCCAAGCCGGGCACGATATAGGCGTTCTCGTCCAGACGCTCGTCAATGGCAGCCAGCACCAGGTTCACCTCGGCGTCACCGAGTTCTTCTTCGAGCTTGGCAATACCCTCCGGTGCAGCAGGAGGCACACGCAGGTGATCTGCTCGGCGCCGCGGCGGTACAAGAACTTGATGGCTTCGCGCAGGGTGCCACCGGTCGCCAGCATCGGGTCCAGGACGTACACCTGACGACCGGTCAGATCCTCGGGCAGTCGCTCCGCATAGGTGATGATGTCCAGCGTTGTGTCATCCCGGGCCATGCCCAGGAAGCCGACCTCCGCGGTGGGGATCAACCGGGTCATGCCTTCGAGCATGCCCAGGCCCGCGCGAAGAATGGGGACGACCAGCGGGCGGGGGCGGGACAGACCCACACCCTGGGTTTCTGCCACCGGAGTCTGAATGGTGATGGGTTCCACCCGGACCTCGCGGGTGGCCTCGTACGCGAGCAGCGTGACGAGTTCCTCGACCAATTGTCGGAACACGGGTGAGGGTGTCGACTTGTCGCGCAGAACGCTGAGCTTGTGGGCTACCAGGGGGTGATCCAAAACGGTGACTCGCATACGGTCAAACTAGCACCGGCCGCCGAATTTCAGCCCTGAGCGGGGCCGGGCCAGCACGATGTCATGTGTGAAATTTCCACCCGTCGTAGGATGCGTGGCCTATCGTCGATACGAAAGACTTGAAACCAATCGCACTGGTACATCAGCTGAAGCCCCCGAAAGGAACAGCCTCTTATGACGGCTCCGGTCCTCGAAACCGAGAATCTGGTCAAGATATATGGCAGAGGGGAAACCAGGTTCGACGCTCTCAAGGGCGTGAACCTGCAGATCAACGAGGGCGAATCCGTAGCCGTTGTTGGTAAGTCCGGTTCGGGCAAATCCACCCTCATGCATTTGCTCGCTCTGCTTGACGCCCCCACCCACGGCGTCGTGGCCCTCAAGGGTCAGCCCACCAACAACCTGGACGCCAAGCAGCTCAACGAGCTGCGCAACTCAGCGTTCGGCTTTGTGTTCCAGCAGTTCTTCCTCACCCCCAACCAGACCGTTCTGGAAAACGTGACGCTCCCCCTCAAGATTGCCGGCGTCCACGCTGCAGAACGCAAGCGTCGCGGCATGGAGGCACTTGAGCAGCTGGAAATGGCGGACAAGGCCTCCAACAAGGCAACGGATTTGTCCGGTGGTCAGAAGCAGCGCGTGG
>NZ_AJXN01000025.1 GCF_000286355.1 Kocuria atrinae C3-8
GCGCTCGCGCGACCGGCCGCCGCAGCGACGTCGTCAACGCTGGCCGCCGACAACTTCACGAGAGCGGCAATGTCATCCAGTAATGCGGCCAACCCAACAGCCATGACCGTTCCTCAATTCGGTGGGAAGCAATGTGTCTGGAGTAAGGGTAAGGCCAGATCGAAGGGATGATCGTCTACTACAGGCCCCCGTGTGGCTGGACTCTCACTCTGTAATTCCCCTGGGCGGGTCTTGCCACAGTGGGAGTTGCTGCCAGCCGTCAGGAAAGCCCATGTCCATCTGCGGGTCAAGGTCTGGAACTTCAGGGAATTCCTGGATCAGTGAACGCAACCGACACGGCCAACGACTATCCGGCGCAATATTGCGTACGAGGTAAGCCATGACCGCGAGCGTGCTGTAGAGCTTGTCACCCATTGGCTGCCCTGTGAGGTGCAGGAGGTCTTCAGATACTTCCGTTGGGTAGAGCTTCGGTAGCTTGGTTGTGAGTCTCCGGTTCCACAGCCGACTGTGATGGGCAGAAACATTTCGAACGTAACTCGTGCCGAGCAAGAGGGAATGCAACTTCTTTCCGCTCGTGACGCCCAACCGACGAGCAACTTCCGTTTGGTCGTCGTCCCGCATCATCGAGAACAGTCGGTTCATCGCCCCAAATTGGAAGAACTCAACGGCGACCCACACTGGCAAACCGTTGTCCCCGTACGTCTCCACATGGTGTCGAACGAAATCTTCGTTACGTGCATTGAACTTCAAATCACCGTAAGTTTTGAGCCAGCGCTCAACGCCGTGCGACCGTGTACATTCTTGGCACACTTTTTCCCATCTAGGGATTCAAGGTGTATGTGCCCCATCCGATCTCGACGCCCGAGAACGTAAGCCAGCCGGGTTCGAACTCCTACTTCAATAATCTCAGCGGCGTCGAGACACAGCAGCCGGAGTGAGCGGTCGAAGGACCAAGAGCCTCCACATGGTCCCAGGAAGTCCCGGGGCGGATTCTGTCATCACGAAAGCGCCTGCCCATCTGCTCCTCGTGCGGGAGAAGAATGCGGAAGGGGTACACATAGGCAGCCAGTCTGTAATAACCCACAGACGAGAGCATCTGAAGTGTTCGCTTCGGGTTGGGGCATTCGAGCCCACGCTCGGTCAACTTGGTCAGTTGCTGCTCGAACGTCAGATGCGGCTTGTTGTACTCCAAGTTTCGCCCCTAGAAACAGAAAACCGGCCCTTGCCACCCAAGGTGGTAGAGGGACCGGTGTTTATGTCGTCAGTTTACAGCTCGACCTCGACCGTCACAACTGGTCCACGGATGTAGGTGCGAAATCAGCGCTTACCCAACACCGCCACTAAGAACTCGCTGTCATCACTGAAGGGGCGCAGGTCCCAGGTCGACAATCGGAGCTGCGGCTCGAGACCGGCCACGGCGGCGTCGTCGAAGAATTCCTGGAACGGATAGCCGCGGCCCGCGCCGAAGCCGATCACCGCGCGACCGTCGTCGGCCAGATGTGTGGCGAAGCGTCGCAGCACCTCGACCCGCGTGCTCGGGGCGAGAAACGTCATCACGTTGCCCGCGCAGAGGATCGCGTCCAGGGGTTCGGCAATACCGTGTGCCGGAAGGTCCATTTCCGCGAGGTCGGAAACCACGTAGTCGGGGCCGGGGTAGTCCTCGCGCGCGGCCTCGATCAGGGCCGGGTCCACGTCCACGCCGACAACGCCGTGCCCCACCGCATGCAGGTAACCCGCGTTGCGTCCGGGGCCGCAACCGCGTCCAGAACCCGGGAGCCGCGGTCCACCATGGCGTCGACCAACCGGGCCTCGCCCACGATGTCGTCACCGGCGGCGGCCATTTGCCGGAACCGCTCGATGTACCACTGTGAGTGCTCGGGGTTGGCCTCGACCTGTTTCATCCACTGACTCTGTTCCACCACACGGCCAGCGTACCGAGCTGCGGGGACCGGTGCTGCATCCCCTATTGAAGGACCGGCCGCCATTTAACACGCACGAAACACAACGGTGCTTTTCCTGACTCACGGGTCTAACAACATGGTCATCGAACCGAGCGGTAGGTGGAGCTCACAACGTGAGCTCGCCGCGCTCGACCTTTGACCCACGGATGAACCACGGAGCCACCATGCACCTGCTACCGCGCGAGCACGAGAAACTCATGATCGTCGTGGCCGCGGACCTCGCCCGACGACGCCAAGCGCGCGGTCTCAAACTGAACCACCCCGAGGCCGTGGCGATCATCAGCTACGAGCTGCTCGAGGGAGCCCGTGACGGCCGCACGGTGGCGGACCTCATGAGCTGGGGCACCACCATCCTGACCCGCGAAGACGTCATGGAGGGCATCCCGGAGATGATCCACGACGTCCAAGTGGAGGCGACCTTCCCGGACGGCACCAAGCTCGTGACCGTCCACGACCCCATCCGATAAGGACTCCCCGTGATCCCCGGCGAATACCTGCTCTCCGACAAACCCATCCTGTGCAATCCGGACCGCCCCACCGTGGAACTGGAGGTCACCAACACCGGTGACCGCCCGGTGCAAGTGGGTTCGCACTTCCACTTCTACGAGGCCAATCCGGCGCTGGACTTCGACCGCGAGGCCGCCCGCGGTTTCCACTTGGACATTCCCTCCGGCACCGCCGTGCGCTTCGAACCCGGCGACCAGAAAACCGTGCGCCTGGTGACCATGGCGGGCGCACGCGCCGTCCACGGTTTCCGCAACGCAGTCAACGGCCCCCTCGACTAGGCAAGGATCCCCATGAGTTTCGAGATGTCCCGGCAGCAGTACGCCGGGTTGTACGGCCCCACCACCGGGGATGCCATCCGCCTGGCTGACACCGAGTTGTTCCTGGAGATCGAGGCGGATCACACGGTCCGCGGCGACGAAACGATCTTCGGTGGCGGCAAGGTCATGCGCGAGGGTATGGGTCTGAACGGCCAGGCCACGCGCGACGGCGCTCCCGGTGATCTACCCGTGGCCGACACCGTGATCACCAACGCGATCGTGCTCGATTACACCGGTATCTACAAGGCGGACATCGGCCTGCGGGATGGCAGGATCATAGCCATCGGCAAGGCCGGGAACTCCAACATCATGGACGGGGTGGACTTCACGATCGGCCCCGCCACGGAAGCCATTTCCGGCGAGGGGAAGATCCTCACCGCGGGCGGGATCGATTCGCACATCCACTTCATCAGCCCTGACCAGTTCGGTACGGCGCTGAATTCCGGGATCACCACCATGATCGGTGGCGGCACAGGCCCGGCGGAAGGCACCAAGGCCACGACCGTCACACCGGGCGCGTGGCACTTGACCAACATGCTGCGGGCAGTGGAGAACTTTCCCATGAACGTGGGCGTCCTGGGGAAGGGGCACGCGAGCGCCGTCGAGCCCCTGGCGGAACAGATCGAGGCCGGGGCGATCGGACTGAAGGTGCACGAGGACTGGGGTTCTACGCCGGCGGCGATCGACAACTCGCTGCGCGTGGCGGACGAATACGACGTTCAGGTGGCCATCCACACGGACACCCTCAACGAGGCCGGGTTCGTGGAGCACACCATCAACGCCATTGCCGGGCGCGTGATCCACACCTACCACACGGAGGGCGCGGGCGGCGGGCATGCCCCGGACATCATCAAGATCGCGGGCATGCCCAACGTGTTGCCCGCGTCCACCAATCCCACGCTGCCGTTCACGCGCAACACCGAGGAAGAGCACCTGGACATGCTCATGGTGTGCCACCACCTCAACCCGGACATCCCGGAGGACGTAGCTTTCGCGGATTCTCGGATCCGCCCGGAGACCATCGCCGCGGAGGACGTCCTGCAGGACATGGGCGTCTTCTCCATCACGAGCTCTGATTCCCAGGCCATGGGCCGGGTGGGCGAGGTGGTGCTGCGCACGTGGCAGGTCGCCGACAAGATGAAGAAGCAACGCGGCAAGCTCCCCGGTGATAGCGAGCGCGGGGACAACGCTCGCTCAAGCGCTACATCGCCAAGTACACGATCAACCCGGCGCTCACCCACGGGATTTCGGAGCACGTGGGCAGTGTGGAAGTGGGCAAGCTGGCGGATCTGGTGTTGTGGGACCCCGCGTTCTTCGGGGTGAAACCCACCCTGATTCTCAAGGGCGGTCAGATCGCGAGTTCGGTCATGGGCGATCCGAACGCCTCGATCCCCACGCCGCAGCCACAGTTGATGCGCACCGCCTTTGGTGCGTTGGGCTCGGCGGTGTATTCCTCGTCGATCACGTTCATGTCCCAAGCCGCCGTGGACGCTGGGCTGCCCGAGCGGCTAGGCCTGCGCAAGATGGTGGAGCCCGTGCACGGGATTCGATCCCTACAGAAAGCTGACCTTCCGTTCAACGGGGAAACCCCGCAGCTCGAGGTGGACCCGGAGACTTACGAGGTGCGAGTGAACGGCCAGATCATCACGTGCGAACCCTCGGACGAGTTGCCCATGGCGCAGCGTTATTTCCTCTTCTAGGCCCGCTTTCCAGCTCGATTTTTCGGGCCATTCCCCGCCGACTTTTGAAAGGAACCACCCATGATCGTTGAACAGGTGATCGGCAACGTGGCCGACCTGCCACCCGCCGAACGCGAGAGCCTCCACGTGGAGAAAGTGGTCCTGCCCAGCGCCGACCTGGTCAAGCGCATCCAACGCGTCACCACGGATCACGGCCGCACCCTGGGCTTGCGCTTGAATTCCCCGCACGGCCGGGACGGTGATCTGAAGGACGGGGACATTCTGCTCCGCGACGAGTCCGGCGTGGTCGCGGTGTCCGTGGAAGCCACGGACGTGCTGGTCATCGCCCCGCGCTCCATCACGGAAATGGGCGTGACCGCGCACGCTTTGGGCAACCGCCATTTGCAGGCCCAGTTCTTCGACGCCTCCTCCGAGTACGCGCCCAGATCATGGTCGTCCAGTTCGATCACACCGTGGCCGACTACCTGAACGCCCAGCAGGTCCCCTACCAGCGCCAGGACCGCGTGATGCCCGTTCCGTTCCGGCACGCCGAGCACACGCACTAGGACTTTTCATGCTCAGTTCGACGACGCCGCACGAGCCTTACTCGCGCTCCTCCAGTTGTGCGATTCCGCCCTCCCCACGGGCGCGTTCGCGCACACCTTTGGCATGGAGACGTACCTCCAGAGGGGCACCGTGCACGATGAGGCCACGTTCCAGGAGTGGCTCGCGCAGTTCGTGGATCACCAGTTGGTCTACGCGGACGGGCTGGCCGTGCGGTTGGCTGCGGAGTCGTGCGCTGCGCCTGGCTCTGGCTCTGGCTCCGGCCCTGGAAAGGATCCTCGAGCAGGCATCGACTTCCTGATCGAATTGGATGCCCTCATGTACGCGCAGGCCCTGCCGTCGCAGGTCAGGCAAGCCGGTTTGACCATGGGCAAGCGGCTGCTCGACATCGGTCGACTCTCGCTGCCCGGCCCCTGCCTGGAGAGCTACGCCGCACAGGCCGACGCCGGAACATGCCACGGTCACCAGGCCATTGCATTCGGGCTGATTGGCACGGACCACGGCGTTCCCGCTACGTCACTGGTGAGCGCCTATTTGTTCTCCACGGTCACTGCATTGATGCAGAACGCAGTGCGCGGAATCCCCATCGGCCAGAACGCAGGGCAGCGGGTCCTGGGGGACATGCGTAGTCATGTCACCCGAGCGGAACAGCAGATTCACGAGCTGACCCTGGATGACCTGGGCGCGGTCTCCCCCGGACTGGAGATCGCCCAGATGCAGCACGAGAACCAGCGAGCCCGCATGTTCATGAGCTGACCACCGGCTCACCACCCACCCAGCACTTCGCACAGACAGCGCAAGGAGATTTTCACCATGAACGCCATCAAAGTTGGCATCGGCGGACCCGTCGGAGCGGGTAAGACTCAGCTGATCGAACGCCTGACCCGTGCCCTGAGTGACGAGATGTCCCTGGCCGCGATCACCAACGACATCTACACGATCGAGGACGCCAAGATCCTCTCGCAGAACAGCGTGCTGCCCCTGGACCGCATCATCGGTCTGGAAACCGGCGGCTGCCCACACACCGCCATCCGTGAAGACACCTCCATGAACCAGGCGGCCATCGACAAGCTGGAGGCCGAGCACCCTGATCTGGACGTGATTTTTGTGGAGTCCGGCGGCGACAACCTCTCCGCCACGTTCAGTCCCGAGCTGGTGGATTTCTCGATTTACATCATCGACGTGGCCCAGGGCGAGAAGATCCCCCGCAAGGCCGGTCAGGGCATGATCAAGTCCGACCTGTTCATCATCAACAAGACGGACCTGGCACCGCACGTGGGTGCGGACCTGTCCGTCATGGAATCGGATTCCAAAGACTTCCGCGGTGACAAGGCCTTCTGCTTCACCAACCTCAAGACCGACGAAGGCCTGGAGCACGTCATCCAGTGGCTGCGTCACGACGTACTCATGCTGGATTTGGCATGAGTTCCCCGTCCCTCACGGTGCTCGGAACGCACCGCCGACGGGCCGCAACGAACCTGCGGGCCTGGCGCGAGCGGCGTCGTCGTCCGCGGAAAGCGGCACCTGGCGTGGCGAACTGGACCTGACCGTGGCCCCGCGCGCCGGGCGATCCGTGGCCGTGCGGCAGTTCCATCGGGGTTCGCTGAGGGTGCTGCGGCCGCACTATCTGGACGCGTCCGGGCAGGTCACGTACGCGGTGGTCAATCCCGGCGGCGGGTATCTGGACGGCGACCGCTACCGCACGACCCTCGTTCTCGAGCCGGGCGCGGATCTGCTGTTGACTACGCAATCGGCGACCAAGGTTTATCGCTCGCCGCGCGACCACACGCTGCAGGAAACCGACGTGCATCTCGGTCCCGACAGCCGGCTCGAATACCTGCCGGACCAGCTGATCGCCTATCGGGATGCGCGCTACGACCAGGTCACGCGCGTGGCCATGGAGCCGTCGACGAGCCTCGTTCTCGCTGACCTCGTCACGCCCGGTTGGTCACCCACCGGCGAGCCGTTCCGCTACGACCGCGTCCGCCTGCGCACCCACGTGAGCATGGCCGGGCGTCCCGTGGTGGTCGACAACCTGCTGCTGGAACCCGGCGCCCATGGTCTCGACGGTCTCGGATTCTTTGAGGGCTATACGCACGTCGGCTCGCTTTTAATGATTGATCCCCGCGCCGACGACGCCGCTCTGGCCGACGTCCGCGCCCTCCTCACTGAACGCTCCAGCCACCTTCGAGCCGGTGCCACTGCAACGCCCGTGCCCGGTATGGCCTTGCGTGTCCTGGGACGTTCCACGCCCGAGGTCTCCGAGGCCATCGAGGCCGTGGTCAATCTGCTGCGCGAGCGCTGGTTCGGGCAGGGCGCCGTCAATCTTCGTAAGTACTGAACAGGAGAATTCCGTGTCATCACTCTCGACTCTGAACCCCGCTGTGGGCCGCCCATCGGTGGACGATTGGCCGTTCCGCACGCGCGTGCTGTGCACCTTGGGCGCCGTGGCGCTGCTTCATTTGGTCGCGCTGGGGCTGTGGGGCCTGGGAAGCCTGGGTGGCTCAGTGCCGCTGGCCATCGGCCTGGTCATCACCTGTTACCTGACCGGCGTGAAGCACAGCTACGACTGGGATCACATTGCCGCGATCGACAACTCCACGCGGCGCTTCGTCGGGCAGGGGAAACGACCCGCGAGCGTGGGCCTGGCCTTCAGCATGGGGCACAGTTCCGTGGTGATTCTGGCCGGAATTCTGGTGGTGCTCGGGCGACGTTCGTGTCCTCGTTCATTTCCGAGGGGACCGCGGCGAACACGACTCTGGGGATCATCGGCGGCACGGTGTCCGGGGTGTTCCTGCTGTTAATCGGTCTGTACAACGCGGGCGCGTGTGCCCACAGTTGGCGGCTGCGCCGGCGGGTTCGCGACGGCCACGCGGTGAGTGAGGATGATCTGCAGGCTCAGGGTCTGGTCTCACGAGTGATGGCCAAACCGTTGGCCCGGGTACAGCGGCCCCGGAACATCTTCACCCTGGGGTTCTTGTTCGGGCTCGGTTTCGACACCGCCAGCACCATTTCTCTGTTGGTCCTGACCGTCTCCGCTTCCGTGGCGGGTGTGTCCGGGTGGACGTTGCTGTCCCTGCCGTTCTTCTTCGCCGCGGGCATGTGCCTGTGCGACTCGCTCAACGGACTGGCCGTGCTGCGTATGTACCGGTCGGCCTGGCGCGATCCCGCTCGCAAGCTGGGCTTCAACACCGCGATCACTGGCCTCTCTGCGGCCGCCGCGCTGTTCATCTCGATCATCACGCTGGGCGGGGTACTCAACACGGCGTTCGGGCTGAGTGACCCGGTCACCTCGTGGCTCGCGAATGTCGATCTGGGCGATGCCGGGCTGCTCCTGGTCGCTTCACTGCTGGTGGTTTGGGGTGGGTTCGCGTTGGTCCGGAAGGCACGGTACGGCGCGAGCTCAGATGTAGGCTCGGACCAGTTGAACCGCCCGTAGAAAGTGCCCCATGCTCATCCTCACCGCCGCGCTGATCGCTGTCCTCGTGGGCAGCATCCTGCAACGGGTCTCAGGTATGGGCGTGGGGTTGGTCGTAGCTCCGGTGTTGTCCCTGCTGATGGGCCCCGCCACGGGCGTGCTGGTGACCAACGCGGCCACGGTGTGTTCGGGATTCATGATCACGCTGTCCGTGCGTCGGATGGTCGAGTGGAAGCACGCGGCCATTCTGATCGCATCCGCGCTGCCCGGTGTCGTTTTCGGTGCGCTCGTGGTCAGTTGGGTCTCTGCCGAGTGGCTTCAGATCGGTGTGGGCGCGGTGGTGCTCCTGGCGTTGGCCATCACCAAGTTCTCCCGCAGCACGGGTGATGTGAAGCAGCGCAAGGCCGTGGTTCCAGCCGGTCTGATCGGCGGATTCTTCAACTCCACGGCGGGCGTCGCGGCCCCGGCCATGGTCGTGTACTCACGCATCACCAACTGGGACCAGTTGCGATTCGCCGCCACTATGCAACCGGTGTTCATGTCCCTGGGGGCGCTGTCCGTGGGATCCAAAGTGCTCGCCGGCGTGCCCTTCGTGCTGCCGGTTCCGGTATGGGTGGCCGTGGGCTCCCTCATCATCACGATCTTCGTGGGCATCCGCATCGGCACGTGGCTCTCACGCCGGATGGATAAGGCCGCGGCCTCCAAACTGGCGATGACGCTGGCGGCGGTGGGCGGCGTCGTCGTCATGGTGCGAGGCGCGTTGGCTCTGATCCTGGCGTGACGGTTTAAGGTTCCCTATCCCCGATTCCGAGGCGGAAATCGGGATAGGAACCACAAATCATCCCGCTACCGCCGCGCGGGCAGCTCACGCACCTCGTGGCGCTTGCCGTAGGCCATGATGCCCAGGCAGACGACGGCGATCACCGCGCCCGAGAGGAACAGCCATGGGTAGGTGGTGACCTCGGAGATCACGGCGAGAACCATGGGCACGAAGAAGCCGATGTAGGTCAGGGAGTAGAAGACCGCGGTGAGCCCGGCCAGGTCGTCAACGCGCGCGATGCGCTGGACCTCTTGCAGGCCGGAGACCAACACCAGGCCGTAGCCGCAGCCCAGGATTGCCGCAGAAATCAGCACGACCGGCAGCGATAACGTGGCGGACGCGAAGACGGCGCTGAGCATGCCAATGACCACGGCGATCATGCCGACCACCAGGGAGCGGATGGAGCCGTCGCGGTCCAGGCGCTTGCCCAGCGGTTGGATGAAGAAGCCGAAAGTCAGACAGACCAAGCACAACAGACCCGAGAAGGCGATGCCGTAATCCGGGCCGACAACCTCCGCCATGAGGGCCGGAAGGATGGCGTAGCCGGAGGCCGCGCAGCCGAAGACCCACGGGGCGGACGGAGCGACCACGAACCAGAAGCGATGCTGTTTGGCCGCGGGGATCTTCAGATCGGACCACAAGGAACCGATGTGGCGACCGGTCTCACGCGTCTCCGGCGCACCGGCCACCAGGAACACCGTGGGAATGCAGATCAGAATGTTGATCAGGTAGGGCAGCACCGTTTGTAGCGGAGCGAACTGTGCCAGCGTGGCGGCCACGGCGGCGCCCAGGGCAAAGCCGGCGGTCAGTGACAGAGACGCACGGCGCGCGCCGGACACCTTTTCAGGGTGAGGTTCGTACGGGCGCCGGAGAGTTCCTTGACCCACGACGTTCCCACGGCCATGCCCAATCCGAGAGCCACACCGGATAGAACCCGGCCGATAAACAATATGGTGAGGCTGCCCGATCCCAGTGCCAACAGCCCGCTGCCCAACATGGCGATGATGGGCGCGGGGATCATCAGTGCTCGGCGGCCGTGACGGTCCGACAACGGCCCGCCAATCAACAGGGCCGGAACGATACCCAGCACATACGCGGCCAGGAGCATGTCCACGGCGACCTGGTCGAAGCCCTCCACGTGGCGATACATGACCAGTAGCGGCGTGAATTCATTGCCACCCCAGGCGACCGCGAACAACCCAGCGGCAACCCGCGTCCAGGGTTTGATCCTCATTCGACGATTCCTTCATAGACGTGGCGCAGGTGATCCGACAGCAGCTCCCGCACTCGCTCCGCCTGACCGTTTTCGACGGCGCGGACGATCTCGCGGTGCTGATCCAAAATCTCGGAGGCTTTTTCATCCACGGTGCGAACGGCCGTGGCGATCAGCCGCATCTGCCGGTCACGCAGCCCCGAGTAGAAGGAGCTGAGCAGTGAGTTCCCAGCGGCCTCGACGATCGCCGTGTGGAATGCGGCATCCAACTCGGTGAACCGTTCCGTGCCGACTGCCTTGGATTGCTGCTCAAGTAGCTCGTTCAAGGTGGCGGGCAACGCAGGGTCCGGAGCGCCGCAGCCACGCAACCACATTCGACGACGCGGCGCGCTTCGATCACTTCCCGCGCCTCGGACGGACCCACCGGAACCACCAGGCACCCCGCTTGGGGTAGAGCCGCATGAGTCCCTCGGCCTGCAACCGCAGGAACGCTTCACGCACCGGAGTGCGGGAGACGCCGAGCTCGTCCGCGACGATTCCTTCGGACAGAAGTTCACCATCCAACTCCCCGGTCAGGATGCGCGCCTTCGCGTGCGCGTACGCGCGTTCCGCTGCGTTGGTTGGCACAGTTCTCCCCGGTCATTGGTGCTTAGATACAAGATGCATGCTAAGCGCGCATGAGGGGGATCACCAATTCACTCACCCTGCGAAGGCGGTGTGGGCGGCAGCGGCGGCAGCCGGTCTTCCTCTGCCGCGGCGATGCGTCGAGCGCGGACCACTGCCGTGTGGCGCCGTCGTGCGGCGGGGCGCACCAGGGGGTAGCACGCGAACCCCAGGAGCGCACCGATCGCGTGCCCCAATGCGGTGCCGTCGAAGAACCACGCCAGGTTGGCGGCAACCACCAGGACGACCAGCGCGGCCCAGATGAAGCGCCGTCGGCGAGTGCCCAGGTATGTGAACATGGCCGCGAGCGCGGCGAATCCGTAGCTGGCCCCCACGTCAATGCCGTGTGCGGCGGACTCACCGGCCTGGCCCGTGGAAATTGCACCCCAGGTCAGCAAGGCCACCAGCAAGGAGGCTCCCACGTGCCCGATGGCGAACCCCGCCATGATCCGCGCGCTGCCGAATCGGTGCTCAAGCCTCGCAACGACCACCGTGAACAGCACCCACCACACGATCAGCTCAAGCGGCGAGACGTACAGGGCACTGCGAATCAGCACCGTGACCGGTGAGGTGGTCAGTTCGCGCAGTGAGGTGGACTGCTCAGAAAGGAAGGCCGCGCGCAGCCGCCCGTTGGCGTTGGAGAGCAACCAGGTGGTGAACGTCAGCAACCCCAGGTACAGGTATGTTGCCGGCGCGCCCTTGAGCCACGCGCGTACCTTGTACCCGTGGCCTTCTCGCCACCGGGTGAACCACGCGGTTCCGGGCCAATGGTGTTCCACGGCGTACCACAGCACAATTGCCAGCACTATGGCTGCCAGAGTGATCACGGGGTCATTGTTCTCCCCTCAACCTGAGGCCAACCTGTGACGCACATGGGCGACCTCTTTGACACCGTCCGCGGCAACTCATGAGAATCGATGACATGAGCGCAGATCAGCGGGACCCCCGCCTCGCCACTGGCACTTCATCCAACCGCCTTGCCGACCGCACGGTCCACGACTGGTGAGCGCCGCCGTGACGTTGCTCAACAAGGTAGAGCCACTCGTGGTGGTCATGGGTGTTTCGGGGTCGGGCAAGACGACCATCGGAACCCTCGTGGCCCACGAGCTGGGTGTGGAATTCATCGACGGCGACAGTCTGCACCCCATCGCGAACGTGCAGAAAATGGCTTCCGGAACTCCTCCCAACGATGACGACCGGTGGCCCTGGCTCGAGATCGTGGGCCGGAAACTCCACGAGCACGGCCAGCAGCAACAGGGTCTGGTGATCGCCTGTTCCGCGCTCAAGCGGGTCTACCGCGAGCGCATCCGTTCGCAAGCTTCGGGCGCGTTGTTCCTCCACCTGGACGGCTCCCTCGAGGTTCTGACCGGGCGGCTCGAAGGGCGCAGCGGGCACTTCATGCCGCCAGCCCTCTTGCAGTCGCAGCTCGACACGCTGGAACCCCTCGAGCTGGAAGAGGGCGGGTACCGACTAACATCGACCAGCCCGTCGAGGCCATGGTGAGCGAAGCCGTCACCAAGCTCCGCGCCATCGCGGAGGCCCAGGCGTAACACCTCCGCCTCGCTCACCACCGGCGACGCCGCCGCGACCGTTCCCTTCCGAGGGTCTGGTCGCGGCGGCGTCGCCATTAGTATGTGAGGCCCGCAGTTGTAGGAGCGCCATCGCCGGATGCTGACATTTCGGGCTGAGGTTCGCGCTAGATTCGGGCACCTCGACATTCCCGGCCGAGGTACGTCGAGAAAACCCACGATCCGCTGCGTTCCTCTACCTCAGATGTCCGAGGGCGCACCTATCCGCGCCGCTTCAGCAGCACCGCCACCTCGTAGTGGCCGGTGTGCGGGAACATGTCGAGCAACCGCGCCTCGACCGGTTCCAACGATGGCATGCGGCCCAAATCCCTCGCCAGGGTCTTGGCGTTGCACGACGAATACACCACGGTCGGAACCCCGGAGCTCTCCAGCCACTCGCACAATCCCGCATCCAGTCCGCGCCGCGGGGGGTTCACGATCGCCAGGGCGGGGGCGGGTCCGGAAGGTACGGCAGCGGCGTCGTCGGCAATGAAGCGGACGGAACCCGGGCCGGATTCGGGAAGACCCAGCGCGGCGGCGGTGTCGCGGGCGGAGGCGACGGCGTCGTCGGAAATCTCTGTACCGGTCACTTCACGTGATGAAGAAGCCACGTGCAACGCGAACCCGCCCACACCGCAGTAGACATCCCAGACGGTACGCGGCGAGGCGCGGTCCACCCACTCGCTCACCTGCCGGTACAACTGCGCGGTGACCTCGGTGTTCGTCTGGAAGAACGACCGCGGCCGCACCCGCAACGGAATCTCGTTGACGGTCATGATCAGCTCAGTCTGCTCGGTGAGCATGATTTCTTCGGGACCCTCGATCACGGCCTTGTGGTCGGGCTGAATGTTCACGGACACCACGTCCGCGTGGGGCACGAGCTCGCGCAGCAACGACAGGTTGTCCCGGATCTTGGGTAGCTGCTGAGTGGAACGCAGCACGAACCGCACCATGAGCCGACCGTCCGGCGAGCCCGTGACGATCACGTGCTTGATCTCCCCGCGCCGCTTGTTCACGTTGTAGGGCAGCAGCCGCACGCGCGCGATGAACTCGGCGAGCGCGTCCAGAGCCACCGAAATGGGCTCGGGGTAGAGCGGGCAGTCGCGCAGGTCCGTGCCGGAACCGTTCTGGTCCAGGATGCCGAGCGTCGGATCGCCCACGGACCCGGCGACGACCATTTTGGCCTTGTTGCGGAAACCCGCCTCGCGCGAGGTCACCGGCTCGAGCCAGCGCGGATCACCGTGCGGCGTCACCAGCTCCTGCACGAGTCGCTGCTTGTCGGCCACCTGCCGCGCGTACGGCACCTCGATCACCGTGCACGACCGGCAAAGTCCCTTGTTGTAATAACCGCAATCCACGCGATCGAGTCTACGGTCCGCACGTGACCTCCCGCTCCGGCCGCTGGTCCTCCACTGGTCCGCGGGCGGCAAGCGTGGCACGGTGGTTACCTACACCCGCCCTCCACCGGAAATCCGAGATGACCACACGCAACCCTTCCCCCGCCGTGATGATCGGTCGCAAAGATCCCGCTCTCACCGTTCGTCCCGTGGACTACGCCTCCTGGAAGCCGACGACGCCGCCCCCTGCCTCCGACACGCAAGGCACCGACGCGTCGTCGTCACCTGGTGCCCCTGTATCCGGGGCTGCCAATGCGCTGTGGCTGGTCCTCCGAAACCTGGGCCGGGTCCGCGAAAGATCGGGGACGCTGCTCCGTCTCCGGATGCCGTTGCTCCGTCCCCGGAAACCATTGAGTTGAGCTTGGATCCGTTGATTGCGCACTTCGTGGAGCAATTGCGGAAAGGTGTGCAGCCGAGCATCTCGACACCGGACTCAGCGGTCTACACGGCCGACTCCTCGGGCACCGGCACACCCGCTGAGCTGGACGTGCCCGCTTCCGGCGTGCATTCGCAGGGCGTATGGGACGTGACCGAGGATCAGTTGCGCGTTGTGGTCACCGACCCCGAAGACACCTGGACCGCCGACCTCGGTCGCACCGACTACTACGTGCGTCAGAGCCTGTGTGTGCAGGTCAACCGGGCTGAGCACCGCGTGGTCGGCATCTACCGCAGCGGTTGGGCGCTCGCCCGCCGACCGGACGAGACATGGGCCGATGGCCCCGACTCCCTGGACCGCATCGGCGCGAAACCCGGCGGCAGTGGCACGCGGTATCCGACCAACCGTCGTGAGCTGTTGGCGCGGCTGAAGACCGCGGGCTTCCACGTGACCACCTCCGGGCCCACCCACGGCAAGATCACTCACCCGGAGGTTCCGGGCCGGTTCATTCCGTTCTCCTCGACGCCGTCATCCCAGCGCTATGGGAAGCACGTGACCACCGCGGTGAAGCGGGTGTTCGGAATCGATCTGCGGGGTTGAGCGGGGTTGATAAGTCAGCTCTGTCGCAGGTCATGCGCGGTGTCACTTGCAAAAATCGGCCCGCGCTCCATGCACGCCCCACAGGAACCCGGTGTGCCATCGCAGTGCGAAACTGGCCGAATGGCCAGAATGATTAGCCAACCGGCCAGAAATTTTCATGCAAACGTCAGGAAATACTGGCCAAAAGTCAGTGTTCGACGGCAAGCGCAGCTTCATACCGTGATTACTGCCGGGTAACGCTTCCGGCTCACAGGAGCGTTCCGGCGTCTACATTCACTCGCTATTAGGAGAAGCAGCGCATGGAAATTTTCACCTCGATCATTCAGGCCCTGAGCACCATTTCGGGCGTCGTCCTGGAGTTCCTCAAGGCCTTCGGCGTGGCCGGCTGACTCAGCGCCTAACTCCCCCTCTGCTGGCGGTCGTCGTTGTACAACGGCGGCCGCTGGTCGTTGAACTGGGGTCCGAACGGGAACGACCGCCCCCGTGCAGGACCGAGCCGAGCGGCGTCGTCGTCCTGAGTGTCGATAGCACCCTGATCGACACGTGAGGTGCCGCTGGAACCCTTAAGCCCAACGCCAAAGGTTCTCAGGACACCTCAGGTGCATCGCAGGGTCCCAACACCGCATGAGGTGCGTGCACCAGCGACCGCCGCCCAGCCCACCCCCGCACGTAAGGCTCCGTAGCGGAGAAAACCCCGCGAATGCACGCACTAGGATGTCCGTGTGAAGGCCTTACTGCTTGAGAACATCCATACCGACGCCGTTGACCTCCTGCGCAGCCGCGGAGTTGAGGTCGAGACCCGCAAGGGTGCGCTGGACCCCGCCGAGTTGAAGGAAGCGCTGCACGGCGTGGACATGCTGGGGATCCGATCGAAGACCCAGGTCACGCGCGAGGTGCTGGAAGCGCACCCGCAGCTGCAGACCATTGGTGCGTTCTGCATCGGCACCAACCAGATCGATCTGACCGCCGCCACGGACACCGCCACCGTGGTGTTCAACGCGCCGTATTCCAACACCCGATCCGTGGTGGAGCTGGCGATGGGCGAGATCATCGTGATGGCGCGTCACCTGACCGACAAGAACAAGGCGATGCACGAGGGCGTGTGGGACAAGTCCGCCAAGGGCTCCCACGAGGTGCGCGGTCGCACGCTGGGCATCGTGGGCTACGGCAACATCGGCAAGCAGTTGTCCGTGCTGGCCGAGGCGTTCGGCATGAAGGTCTACTACTACGACACCGTGGACCGTCTGGCCATGGGCAACGCCACCAAGTGCGACTCCCTGGACGAGCTGCTGCAGTCGGTCGAGACCGTGACCCTACACGTGGACGGCCGCCCCAACAACGCCAACATGTTCGGCCGCGAGCAGTTCCGCAAGATGCGCCCCCGTTCGCTGTTCTTGAACCTTTCGCGCGGTCACGTGGTCGATCACGAGGCGCTGCGTGAGGCCCTGGTTTCCGGTCACGTGGCCGGTGCCGCGGTGGATGTGTTCCCCACCGAGCCCAAGGCCGCCGGGGACCCGTTCACCTCGCCGCTGCAGGGTCTGCCCAACGTGATTCTGACCCCGCACGTGGGTGGATCGACCGCTGAGGCACAGGAGAACATCGGCCAGTTCGTGGCCGGCAAGCTCATCGACTACACCCGCAACGGTTCAACCAGCTTGTCCGTGAACTTCCCCGAGGTTCAGCTGGACCCGGAGATCGTGGGCACCCGTCTGCTGCACATCCACAGCAACCTGCCCGGCGTGCTGGCCCGCGTGAACTCGGTGCTGGGCGAGCACGGCATCAACGTGGACCGCCAGCAGTTGGTCACCAAGGGCCAGACCGGTTACCTGGTCACGGATTGCGGCAACGGCGTGACCCCGGAGGTCGTGAAGGCCATCGAGGCCCTCCCCGAAACCATCCGCGTGGCCACGGTCAACTAGCGCCGCCACCCCCGCTGGCACACCTATGAACAAGGGAATGCCAGGGACACCTCGAGCCAACGGCCCGTCCCGAATCACCGGGGCGGCGTTGTGACTCGTGACCCGCCGGGCGTCAAGGTTCCGGGTGAAACACTCAGTAACTTCATAGAATAAATACCACGTAATTCCCATCACAATGACGTGGAGATCCCCATGAGCCACCCAGCGGTGCCCGGCGCGCACCTCAAAGACTATGATCCAGATCCGCACCGCGGCGAGGAAGTCAATTTCCAGTCCCCCGGCGAGCGCGCGGAGGCTGAGGACCACAAGACTCACCGCATCAAATGGCTCGGCCTGATCGCCGGTCTTGCCCTGGCGCTTCTCGTGTACTTCCTGATGCCCGGCGACGTCGCTCAGGGCGCCCGCCTCACCGCCGCCACCGCCGTGCTCATGGGCACGTGGTGGATGACCGAGGCGCTTCCCCTTCCTGCCACCGCATTGGTGCCGTTGGTCGTGTTCCCCGTTCTCGGTGAAGACGTCAAATTCGACGATGTCGGAGCCTCCTACGGCAACAACGTGATCTTCCTGTTCATGGGCGGCTTCTTACTGGCCCTGGCCATGCAGCGGTGGAACCTGCACCGCCGCATCGCGCTGCTGACCGTCAAGGTCATCGGCACCAAACCCACGCAGATGGTCGCGGGCTTCATGGTGGCTACCGGCTTCCTCTCCATGTGGGTGTCCAACACCGCGACCGCCGTGATGATGCTCCCGATCGGCGTGTCCGTTCTGCTCCTGGTCACCAAGATCGGCAACGGCACGGACGCGGCGCGGACGCCACACCGGCCGATTCCGCTTCCGATTCACCTCGGACAAGCAACGACGACGCCGCCCCGGCCAGTTCCGACGCCGACCCCGGCTCTGAGGTCGACCCCCAGGACAGCTCGGTCAAGCAAGAGATCATCAAGTCGAACTTCGGCACGGCGCTGATGCTGGGTATCGCTTACGCCGCGTCCATCGGGTCCCTGGGCACCATCATCGGCACCCCGCCGAACACTCTGCTGGCCGGTTACCTGGCCGACGCGCATGACATCCAGATCGGCTTCGGGCAGTGGATGCTCGTGGGTGTGCCCCTGGCGGTCGTGATGCTGGCGATCTGCTGGTTCCTGCTCACCAAGGTGCTGTTCAAGCCGGAGATCACCGAGATTCCGGGTGGCAAGGAACTCATCCAGGACGAGCTCAGCAAGCTGGGCCCCATGTCTTCCGGCGAGAAGCGCGTGCTGGCCATCTTCATCCTTGCCGCCGTGTCCTGGGTCTTCGTCCCGATGATCTTCGACACTCCGCCGATCTCCGACGCCGGTATCGCCATGACCATCGGCCTGCTGCTGTTCTTCTGCCCGGCCGGTGCTGCACGCGGCGTGCGCCTGCTGGACTGGGATTCTGCGGTCAAGCTCCCCTGGGGTGTGCTGTTGCTGTTCGGTGGCGGCTTGGCGCTGTCCGCTCAGTTCTCCAGCTCCGGGCTGACCGAGTGGATCGGTGAGCAGGCACAGGGCCTGGGTGGCATCCCCATGGTCCTGATGGTGCTGATCTTCGCGACCGGCATCCTGTTCCTCACGGAACTGACCTCCAACACCGCGACTGCCGCAACCTTCCTGCCGGTTGCCGGTGGCGTGGCCATGGGCCTGGGCATCGACCCGATGCTGCTGGCCATTCCCGTTGCGCTGGCCGCGACCTGCGCGTTCATGCTTCCGGTGGCCACCCCGCCTAACGCCATCGCGTTCGGTTCCGGCTACGTGACCATTGCGCAGATGATTCGCGGCGGCATCTTCCTCAACCTGATCGCCATGGTGCTCATCACCCTGGTGACCATGACGCTGGCGGTGTGGGTCTTCGGGCTCACGTACTAGCGTTCACAGGTTCACAGCCCGGGAGGGCTAGAACGCAGTGAGGGCCCGGATCCATTTGGATCCGGGCCCTCACTGCGTTCAGACGGAAGAAGATTACTTCTTCTTGTCCGACTTCTTATCACTCTTCTTGGTCGACTTGCTGGCCTTGGCGGGCTTGCTGGCCTTCGTCGACTTGGTCGACTTAGCGGACTTGCCCGACTTGTCGGTGGTCACGGAGTTGGCGGCGGCCTTCTCGGTGATGGCGCGGGCGTTCTCCAGCTGGCCGGACACGGACTCGATGTGCGAGCGCATGAACCACTGGAACAGCTCGAGTTCCTTGACCTGGCCGATCAGCATGTCCTCGGTGATCGGATCCACCTTGCCGGCCTTCTCGATGGCCTTGCGGTGATCCTTGATCACGCCGGAGTAGACCAGGTCCAGTGCGGCCAGGTGCTCCACGCCGGTGGCGCGCATGACGTCGTAGTCGTCCCACTTGCGGGAAGCGACGATGGCACCGGGCAGACCGTTGGGCGAAACACCCATGGTGGCCATGCGCTCAGCGACCTCGTCCACGAAGCCGCGAACGGTCTCGATCTGCGGGTCCAGCATCTCGTGCACGGAGATGAAGTTGGGGCCCACCACGTTCCAGTGCGCGTGCTTGAGCGTCAACTGCAGATCGTTCAGGGCATTCAGACGCTGCTGCAGCGTATCTGCCAAGGCGTGACCCTCGGTGTTGGTCAGACCCGGAACGGTGTAGCTGGCGTTCTTGTTGGACTTCTTAGCATGTGAACCTCCTTGTGCACCCGGCGTACAAAAACTCGCCGCTTCATGGTGCGGTTTATTTTGATGTATTCATAATAACAACTTCACGGATGCTTCACCAGGCAGGACGGTTCGCCCGCGGAGTAATTAGTGACGCGACTCACTCATCCCCTACTCTTGGAGCAAGTACCTGAGACTTGGAGTATCGGATGACTGCGCCCTACCCCCACTTACTGTCCCCGCTCACCGTGGGTTCCACAACCCTTCCGCACCGCGTGATCATGGGATCCATGCACACCGGCCTCGAGGAGAAGGAGGGCGGTGAGCACGAACTCGCGGCCTTCTACGTCGAGCGTGTTCGCGGCGGCGCGGGCCTCATTGTGACGGGCGGTGTCTCGCCCAATGCCGAGGGAGCCACGCGCAAGAACGGCGCCCACCTCAGTTCCGAGGACCAGTTACCGCGTCACCGAGTGGTCACCGATGCCGTCCATGATGCCGGCGGTTTCATCGCTCTGCAGCTCATGCACTCCGGTCGCTACGGCATGCACGAGCACGCCGTGGCCCCGTCACCCATCCGCGCACCCATCAACAAGGTGACGCCGCGAGAACTGTCCGACAGCGACGTCGAACGCACCATCGATGATTTCGCCCACGCGCGCAGCTGGCCCAACAGGCCGGCTACGTCGGCGTGGAAATCATGGGCTCCGAGGGGTACCTGATCAACGAATTCCTGGTCGAGCACACGAATCAGCGCACCGACCGCTGGGGTGGCTCGCCGCAGGCCCGACGCCGCTTTGCCACCGAGATCGTGCGGCGCGTCCGCGAGCGCACGGGCCCGGGTTTCCTACTCATGTACCGACTTTCCGCCCTGGATCTGGTGCCGGACGCCCAGGAATTCGAGGACGTCCTGGCCCTGGGCCGGGAGGTCGAAGAGGCCGGCGCGTCGATCATCAACACGGGCATCGGTTGGCACGAGGCCCGGATTCCCACCATCGCCACGAGCGTGCCAGGCGCGGGATTCACGTGGGTCAGCCGAGCACTGCGTGAGAACCTGAGCATCCCGATCTCCACGGTCAACCGCATCAACACCCCCGAACTGGCGGAAGAGGTCCTGGCCCGCGGCGACGCGGACCTCGTGTGCATGGCCCGCCCGTTCCTCGCCGACGCCGCTTTCGTCGCCAAGCGCGCGAAGCACAGCCGGACCGGATCAACACCTGCATCGCGTGCAACCAGGCGTGCCTGGACCACACCTTCACGGGTCAGCGCATGTCCTGCCTGGTCAACCCGCAGGCCATGCGGGAAACGGACCTGATTCTCGGCCCCACACGCACGGCCGAGAAGATTGCCGTGGTGGGTGCGGGCCCCGCGGGCCTGGCCTTCGCAGAGGCCGCAGCAGAACGCGGTCATCGGGTCACGTTGTTCGAGGAGCAGCCAGAACTCGGTGGCCAGTTCCAGCTGGCCCGTCGCATTCCGGGCAAGGAGGACTACGCGCACACGATCCGCTATTTCACCACCCGCCTCAAGGATCTGGGCGTCACGGTGCGCACCGGCCACCGGGCCACGGCCCAGGATCTGGCCTTTGCGGACCGGGTGGTCATTGCCACCGGCGTCCATCCCCGCCAACCCGGCATCCCCGGCGACACCGGCCCCACGGTGCTCGGTTATAAAGAGGTCCTGGAGGGTGCGCCGGTCGGTCAGCGGGTCGCGGTGATCGGGGCAGGCGGCATCGGGTACGACGTCGCGCACTTCCTCACGCACAATCCCTCCGCGGACTTCTATGCCGAATGGGGCATTGATCGCTCACTGGAAGCGCGTGGCGGCCTGTTGGCACCCGCGCCGGAGCCCCCGTTGCGTCAGGTCACGGTGTTGCAGCGCAGCACCACCAAACCCGGCTCACGCCTAGGCCCCACAACCGGTTGGATTCACCGCTTGGAACTGCGCATGGCCAACGTGGAGTTCATCACCGGCGTGGAATATCAGGAGATCACCGACCGCGGTATCCGCGTCTCCGTGCCCGCCCCGGAACCGGCCGGAGGGCACACCCAGGAGGGCGGCGGCGTCGCCCTGGAGAGCCCGCGCACGGAAACCCTGGTCGAAGTGGACACCGTGGTGCTGTGCGCCGGACAGGAATCTCGCAACGAGCTCGCCCTTGAACTGGCCGGGGATTCGCGCCCCGTCCACGTGATCGGCGGAGCGGATGTCGCTGCAGAGTTGGATGCCAAACGGGCCATCAAGCAGGCCGTGGAACTGGCAGCGGCCCTGCCCTGAGCACGCACCGGTAGGTGCGGCCAGGCAGAGCCGCCGTTGAAGAACTCATGGCCGGAGCCACGGGTCAGTTGTCGGAACGAACCGATCCTTCGCCCGCGTCCACGTAGTAGGTGGCGTCGCGGTCGTCGATGTCCAGCTCGACTTCCCAGTTGAGGGTTCCGTTGTCCTCGTCCAAGGAGGCATCGTCGAGCAACACGGTGCCGTCCTGGGATGAGGCCTCTTCGAAGACACGCTTGATGGCCTCGTCGATCGAGATGGAAGCCTGGCCCAGCTCGTCCAGGTCGTCCTGGTCCGCGGCGCCGTCCTCCCGCTCGTTGGTAATGTTCTCGCCGGCGCCGTCCACCGTGACGTCGTGCTTGGTGTCGTTCTGGATGACCTCGACCTCGAAGAGGTTCTCCCGGCGGTCGTAATCAATGTCCGCCACGTCACCGCCCTCGTACTTGGCCAGGACCGTCTCCACCGCTGCCAAGGAGGCGGCTTCGCCACCGTCCTCATCGCTTGCGGCGGCCGAACCCGAGGGGTCCTCGCTGGAGGCGGAGGCCTGACCATCACTGGGATCGTCGGTGATCTCGGCGGTGGACTCGTTCTCGGGAGCCGCGGCCGTGGTTTCAGCCGGCGCTTCGGCGGCGGGCTCACTGTTGTCGCCTCCGCAGCCGGTCAGCAGCAGGCGCCGATCACAGCGGAGGAACTCAGGGTCAGAATTTTCTCAGTCTGCTTCATGCCTCTATTCTTCCGCTTACCCGCGAGTTTCCGCGGATTTGTTCGGGCACTTCGCTCGGGATGAAATCCTCTGACCGGCACCCCGTGACTTTCACCGGCTACTCAGCCACGGTGTCTACTATTCTGGGGACTACTCACCGTCAAACGCCTACCTCCCCCGGTCGGCGCGCACACGACAACGCCACGGGTTGGCGCGGAAGGAGGCGGCAGTGGGTTTTTGGACCGGTTTGGAAAGCGGTATCGAAAAGGCCGTTCGCACCGCTTTCACCGCGGGTTCCCGCAAGCGAGTAGAAGCAGTGGAGATCGCCAGCGCTCTGCGCCGTGAACTCGATCAGGAATCATTCACCATCTCCGCGGGCCGCACCATGGCCCCCAATGTTTTCACCGTGCAGTTCTCGGACGAGGACTTCCCGCGCGCCCAGGAATGGGGCACCCAACTGGCCGAGGAATTGTGCGATGTGATCATCCGTCACGCACGCTCCCAGGCTTACACGTTGCAGGGCGCCGTCCGCGTGAGCTTCATCCGCAATCCCGATCTCGAGGCCGGCGAGTTCCACATCCTCTCGTCCTCCGAACGCACCGAACCCGGCGCCGCGTCGGCCGGAAGTTCCGCGGGAGCGGCGTCGGCGTCGGTACGAGCCCCGGAACCTCCGCCCGCCCCGCGTCAGGAACCTCGCCCGGCCCCGTTCGACGCCGCACCAAGCCCGGCCCACGAGCCGCACCAGGCCGTCGAGTACGTTCCGGTGATCGAAGTCAGCGGTGAACGTTTCTCGCTGAACGCCCCCGCCGTGAGCGTGGGCCGTTCCACCGAAGCGGATATCACCGTGGAGGACACGGGAGTCTCCCGCAAGCACCTGGAAATCCGGCGGCAAGGTCAGCACTATGTGGCCGTGGACCTGGGCTCCACCAATGGCTCCTACGTCGACGGTGAACGAGTGCAGGGTCGTGCCGAGCTGGTCAACGGATCCGTGATTACCATGGGGCGAACCCGTTTGGTGTTCCGGTTGCTAATCCCCAAGGAAGGGCGCTGACGTGTCTGAGCTGACCATCACGCTGCTGCGCTTTGGGTTTTTGGCGTTGCTGTGGATCTTTATTTTTGCCGTCATCGCATCCCAGTCGCGCGATCTCGCGGTGGGCAACAAGGCCCGCGCCGCGGTGGAGAGCGCACGGAACAAGCGCAATGCCGCGCGCAAGGATCGCCCCGCCAAGCAGCCCGCGGCCAACGGTTCCGGCCCCACGACCACCGGCGGCACCCGGCACCGCCCGCAGAACCTCATGATCATCGAGGGGCCACTGGCCGGCAGCAGTTTCCAGCTCGGATCCGCGCCCGTTCTACTCGGCCGCTCCAACGAGGCCACGGTGCCGCTCGAGGACGATTACGCCTCTGGACGCCACGCCCGCCTGTTCCCCCAGGGTTCCCGCTGGTTCCTCGAGGACCTGGGCTCCACCAACGGCACGTTCGTGCAGGGCGAGAAACTCACCCGCGCGGCACCCGTTGAACCGGGCATTCAGTTCCGAGTGGGGCGTACCGTCATGGAACTGAGGCCCTAGCTCATGCCCATTGCTTTCCGTTTCGCCGCGCGCTCGGACGTCGGCCGGATTCGTTCCAAGAACGACGACTCAGCGTACGCGGGTCGTTACATGGCCGTGGTCGCGGACGGCATGGGTGGCCACGTGGGCGGCGACGTCGCTTCCGCATCTGCCGTCATCGACCTCACCCACCTGGACCACCCCGGTCACGAGGGCGAAGCCGAAACGGTTCTGGCGGACGAGATCCAGAACGCGAACCAGAACCTCGCCAAGTTGGTCCAGACCAATCCCCGCTTGGGCGGCATGGGCACCACGGTGACCTCCCTGCTGATCGACGGGGATTCCATCTCCGTGGCGCACATCGGCGATTCCCGCGCGTACCGCTGGTCCGAGGACGAAGGCTTCAGCCAGGTCACCACGGACCACACCTTTGTGCAGCGCCTCATCGACGAAGGCCGGTTGCGCCCGGAGGAAGCGGAGAGCCACCCGCACAAGAACGTGCTCATGCGCGTGCTCGGTGACGTGGACGCCTCCCCCGAACTCGAAGTACAAACCATCACCCCCAAGGTGGGGGAACGCTGGCTGCTGTGCTCGGACGGGCTCAACGCCGTGGTGAACGCGCAGACCATCGAATCGATCATGCGCTCGACCGATGATCTCAACCAGATCGTGAACTCCCTGGTGGAGCTCACCCTGGACCGTGGCGCGCCGGACAACGTGACCGTGGTGGTCGCGGAGGTCCAGGAGATTCCGCAGGGTGTCGAACCCGCACCCACCACCGCCGAGACCCAGGGCGCGATCCCTGATGACAGCCGCACCTCGGACGAGCAGTTGGCCGATGAAGAGCTGTGGAACTCGAGCCTGGATTCCCCGGTGGCCGGTGCCGGCTACACCGACAATCACCGCACACCGGCGGAAGCCGAAGAATCCTCGGCCGCCGCGTTGCGTAGGGATCTCTCCGAACGCCCCCACCTGCTGGTGGGTGCCGCGGCCAACGCCACTCAGACGGGTCGCATCCCCACCGTGACCGACTCCGTGGCACAACGCCGCGCCACCCTGTTGCGCACTTCCACGCTGGACGTTCCGTCCGATCCGGACGAGGTCCGGAACGCCCTATTCGGCGAGCGTGGGCAGCGCAAGGGCGGCAAGCGACGTCGTGCGCTGATCATCGGACTGCTGGGCCTGGCGGCGCTCGCGCTGTTGCTGGGCGGCTGGGCCGCCAAGTCCTGGACGTCCTCCCAGTACTACGTGGGCGAGAACGACGGGAAGGTCGCCATTTACAACGGCGTGTCCCAAAGCCTGGGTCCCCTCAGTTTGAGCGAGCTGAACAGCACCACCACCATCACCGTGGACAGCCTGCCCAATTACGTGCAGGAGCGCGTGCGCGGAACCATTCCCGCGGGAAGCCACCAAGAAGCCGAACGCATCGTGAACGAGCTGGCGTCCTCCGGAGATGGCGAGCCCAGCCCGCAGCCCACCGGCCAGGTCAGGGTCATCACGCCCACGCCCGAGGACTCCCGTTCGCCCTCCGCCACCCCTGAAAGCACCAACGGGGGTGATGACTCGTGAGCAATGCTGTAACCAGCGCCCCCGCGAATGCGACCGAGGATCGGGTCACGCCCAAGCCCCGACGCATCACCGAGCTGTTCCTGCTGTTGATCGCCCTGGGCATCGGAATCGGTGCCAACATCCTGGTCGATCCAGATCAGCTCACCGAGGATCCCGTGCGCATCATCACCAGTGGCGCGGTGCTGGCCGGCGGTGGCCTCTTGGTTCACGTGGTGCTGTGGATTCGTGCACGTTACGCCGACCCCTACCTGCTGCCCATTGCCGTGGCGTTGAACGGCCTGGGGCTCGCCATGATCCACCGCATCGACCTCTCGACCGGTCAGACCGCATCCGACACCCAAGTGGTGTGGACGGGTCTGGCCATGGTGGTCGCGTGCGTCGTGCTGTGGTTCCTCAAGGACCACCGCAGGCTGCGCCAGATCACCTACATCAGCCTGGCGCTGTCCGCCCTGCTGCTGCTGTTGCCGATGATCCCCGGCCTGGGCGTGGAGATCAACGGTGCACGGCTGTGGATCTCGGTGGCCGGCCGTACCTTCCAGCCCGGTGAGATCGCCAAGATCACGCTGGCCATCTTCTTTGCCGGTTACCTCTCGACCAACCGCGACCTGATCATGCTGGCCGGGCGCAAGATCGGCCCGGTGCGTCTGCCGCGTTTCAAGGACATCGCGCCGATGTTCGCGGCCTGGTTGATCGCCATCGGCGTGCTGGTGCTGCAGCGCGACCTGGGTACCGCGATCCTCTTCTTCGGCCTGTTCCTGGTCATGATCTACCTGGCCACCGGGCGCATGGGCTGGATCGTCCTGGGTGTCAGCCTCATGCTCGTGGGCGGATTCGTGGCCAGCCGCATCTTCTCCATGTGAGCCTGCGCTTGGATTCCTGGCTCAACGCGTTCGAACCCGAGGTCTACAACCGCTCTCCAGGTGGTTCCGGTCAGATCGTGCAAGGTCTGTTCGGCCTGGCCTCCGGCGGGTTGTTCGGTCAGGGCCTCGGCCAGGGCCGCCCGGACCTGGTCTCGTATGCCAATTCGGACATGATCATCACCGCGTTCGGTGAGGAACTGGGTCTGATCGGGCTCGGAGCCATCCTGTGCTTGTTCCTCCTCTTCGCCACGCGCGGCCTGCGCGCGGCCTTGGGAACCCGTGATCACTTCGGCAAGCTTCTGGCCGCGGGACTCTCCGCGCTCATGATCATCCAGCTGCTGGTGGTCATCGGCGGTGTGACCCGGTTGCTGCCGCTGACGGGTTTGACCACACCGTTCATGTCCGCCGGTGGTTCGTCCTTGCTGTCCAACTGGATCATCACGGCGGTTCTGCTGGCCATCTCCCACACCGCACGCCGCCCCATTCTGACCGGCCCGGCCACGGACGAGGACTACGCCGAGCTCGAGGCCCATGTGAAGGCCACCCGGGAAGACCGGGATCTGGAGGACGACCTCGGAGATTCCGAGCCGACCACGGAGCTGTCCTCCTCGGTCGCGGGCACGCGTGGCCCTCACGACGACGCCGGCACGGCCACAGAGGTCATCTCCCGGATTCGTGGGCGTTCCGGCACCACATCTTCATCGTCATCGCCAGATCAATCGGGTTCGACCTCGGAAGGGGGAACACAGTGAACACTGCCATTCGTCGAGTGTGGTTCGCGTCCGTGGCCATTGTGGTGGTCCTTCTCCTGGCGTTGACCTACGTTCAGTTCTTCGCCGCCAAGTCGCTCGAGGCCAACCCCTGGAACAACCGCGCGCTCTATGACCAGTTCGGCTCGGACCGCGGGTCGATCCTGGTGGGTGGCGAGGAAATCGCCAAGTCCGTTCCCTCCCAGGATGATTTCGAGCACCAGCGCGTGTACGAAAGCTCTCCCCTGTACGCACACCTGACCGGGTACTTCTCCCTGGTCTACGGCGCCACCGGCCTGGAAGCCGCCATGGGTGAACAGCTCTCCGGTGCTTCGGATGAGCAGTTCTACAACCGCGTGGTGTCCCTGTTCTCGGGGAATCAGCCCACCGGTGCTTCCGTGGAACTCACACTCAACCCGGAGCTCCAGCGAGTCGCGCACGACGCGCTGCAAGGTCACAAGGGTTCGATCGTGGCGGTGAACCCGCAGACCGGTGAGATTCTGGCCATGGCTTCGAGCCCCGGCTACGACGCCAACCGTTTGGCTTCCCACAACGCGGACGACGTAGTTGCGGCCGCGGACGAGCTCAACAGCGACCCGGACAAGCCCCTGGAGAACCGCGCGATCGCCGGTGACCTCTACTCGCCGGGTTCCACGTTCAAGATCATCGACACCGTGGCGGCTCTGGAGTCAGGTCAGTACGACACCGATTCCACGCTACCCAACCCCGCGGAGCTGCCGTTGCCCGGTACCACGGTCACGCTGCCCAACTACCGTCAGGGTGGCTGCGCGGCCCGCACCGAGGTGAACCTCGAGTTCGCCCTGGAGCAGTCCTGCAACACACCGTTCGCGTCGATCGCCATGGATCTCGGTCAGGACGCCATCAGTAAGACCGCGGAGAACTTCGGCTACGGACAAGACCTGTCCATCCCGCTGCAGGTGACTCCCTCACTGTTCCCGGAGGACATGAATGACTCCCAGCTCGCTCTGTCCTCGATCGGCCAGTACGACGTGCGCACCACTCCCCTGCAGGTGGCCATGATGTCCGCCGCGATCGCCAATGACGGCGTGATGATGAAGCCCCAGTTGGTGAAGACCGTTCGCTCTTCCGATCTGTCCGTGATCCAGGACTTCGAGGCCGAGCAGCTGCGTCGCTCCACGGACCCGGAAACCGCTCAGACCGTCAAGGACCTCATGGTGCAGGTCGTGAGTGACGGTATTGCCGGTGGCGCCTCCGTTCCCGGTGTGGAAGTGGGCGGCAAAACGGGTACCGCTGAGGTCGGAACCGAAGCAGGATTGAACGACTCGTGGTTCACTGGTTTTGCGCCCGCAAACGACCCCCAGATTGCGGTGGCAGTGGTTATCGAAGATGTGGACGTAACCACCGGTGCACAGTTGACCAGTCCGAGCGCTAAGCAACTCTTTGAGGCGGTGTTGAACCAGTGAGACCATCGTCGAACACCATATTGGGCGGGCGCTACGCACTCACAGAACGTATCGCCATAGGCGGCATGGGAGAGGTCTGGAAAGCCAAGGACCAGGTCCTGGGCCGGATTGTGGCCGTCAAGATCCTCAAGGACGAATACAACGGCGACCCGACCTTCCTGCAGCGTTTCCGTGCGGAGGCTCGTCACACCGCACTGCTCAACCACCCGGGTGTGGCCAACGTCTTCGACTACGGCGAGGACGAGGGTTCCGCGTTCCTGGTCATGGAACTGGTTCCCGGCGATCCGCTCTCCAACGTGATCGATCGGAAGAAGTCGCTCGATCCGGACACCGTTCTGAACTACATCGGTCAAACCGCTCGCGCGCTGGCCGCTGCCCACGCGCAGGGTCTGGTGCACCGCGATGTGAAGCCCGGCAACCTGATCATCACCCGGACAACCGGGTCAAGGTCACGGATTTCGGGATCGCCCGCTTGGCGGATCAGGTTCCCCTCACGGCCACGGGACAGGTCATGGGCACCGCCCAGTACCTGGCACCGGAGCAGGCCACGGGCCAGACCGCCACGGGTTCCTCCGACATCTACTCGCTGGGCATCATCGGCTACGAGCTGCTGGCCGGCAAGCGCCCGTTCACGGGTGAATCGCAGATTGCCATCGCCCTGGCCCAGGTCAACGATCCGCCGCCGCCGCTTCCCGACAGCATTCCGGAACCGATTCGCGCGCTGATCATGTCCATGCTCGCCAAGGATCCCCAGGACCGCCCGGAGAACGCGGGCAAGCTGGCCAACGCCGTGGATGCCCTGCGCCGCCATGACGTGAAGTCCGCCGTGGCCATGGTTCCCGGGATGGCTCAGTTCCTGACCGACCACGAGGGCGATGATCAACCCACCGAGGCCATGTCCCCGGTCCAGGACGATCGCACCCGTCCCATGCCGCGCTCCACGGGTTCGGCCGCCGCTCCCGCGGTCGTCGGATCCGCTGCCGCGGCCAACCGACCGGACCCCAAGTACAGCGCCCACCCCTCGACCGCACAGTTCGACGCCGTGGAGCACCCCGACACCACGGGCAAGGGCGGCTCCGAATCAGCCGGCCGACGCAAGTCCCGTGGCCTGGGTGCTTCCTCTGGTATTGCTCCTGCTGGGCGGCTTGATCTTCGGCCTGTGGGCTCTGGGTAATCGCGATGACGGCGATTCGACCCCGCAGGGCACCGTGACCTCATCGACGGCAAGTCCCAACGCGGAAATGGTCACCCTCCCGTCAAGCATCGTGGGTGAGAACGGTGACGAGGTCGCCAACGAGATCGCTCAGCTCGGCGTGAACGTGGACAAGCGCCTGCAGCAGGGCAGCGGCCAACCGGACGGCACCGTGATCTCTTCGGATCCCGAGGCCGGTACCGAGGTCGAGGTGGGCTCACCGTGATCCTCTACGTGGCGTGGTCCCCCGAGTCCGGTAACAACGGCGGCGGCCAGCAGGATTCGGACGCGCCCGCCCAGGATTCCCCGGCCACGCAGAACCCTGCACCGGAACAGACTCAGGCACCGCAGCCCGCCGAGCCGACCCAGGCTCCCGATGCTCCGGCGGCCACTCAGAACCCCGGTGCTCGCGGTGATTCCCCGGCCAGCCCGGCGGCTGAAGCCGCCGCCGATCCCGCCGACGGCGCGA
>NZ_AJXN01000026.1 GCF_000286355.1 Kocuria atrinae C3-8
GTCCCAGGCCACCGACCGACTGACCGAACGTACCGAGGCCAGCAATCACGCCTGGTGCTCGGGTAAGCACAAGCTCTTCGACGGAAACATCCAGGTCATCGCCGACTCCACCGGGTTCCTCATCTGAACCTCGCCGGTAGAGCCCGGTTCCACCCACAGCATCACCACCGTCCGCGCCCACTGCCTTCCCACCCTGTACCTGGCGGCCGCAGCCGGGCTGTCGATCCTGGCAGACAAGGGCTACCAGGCGCCGAGATCCGGGTGCGCACCCCTTTCAGGGGTAGAAACCCCGAACTTGACAACCTCGCATATACCGTGCTGGTCAGCGGCATGCAGGTCATCAGGCAACAAACCAACGCCCTGCTGGACCAAGGCTGGATCTCCTTGCGCCACGTCACCCTCTCACTTTCACGGATCGGGGGATATCGCCGCCGCCCTCGTGTTAAAACCTTTTACGTGCGGCGGCCGGCGAGAAGACCTAATTCTCTAAACTGCTCCCCACCGAGCTCGGAACGCCGCAGTATTGTTCGCCAAACCCCTGCAAAGACGATTCGTAGCCAATGCCCAGCAGAGTCTATCGGACGGTGCCCGGGCGCTCGACGTACTTCCACGAGTTCGCCTTGCCCGTCGCATGGACGAGTCCCGGGGCGACCATGGTGTCGATTGTTACTGAAAAGGATGGGTTCTTCTCGGATAGCCCCTCGAGTATTCCGGCCGAGACGTGACCGCAGATTTTGCCCGGGTGTTCCTCGGTTACGGACACGGAGATGAACAGGCGCAGTCGGTTGCCGTGTCAGTTCATCTCGGACCTTGTGGTCTTCGTGTCCTCAACCATCCGACACGATCACACCCTTCGCGCGCATCAGAAACTGCGACAGAAAACCGTCGTGCGGAACACACACATGGGACTCCCATGTGGGCACTGCCCCCAGATAGACATTCGAGATATTTGGCGCTTCTAACAGTGCTGCCGCGAGGTCGTCGGAAACCCCGATGGCGCTCACTACCAGCGCGTCACCCACCATTTCCACGTCGATACCCTCGGGACACCGAATGATCCACACGCAGGGAAATGGGTACTCGAGGCGCTTCGGGACACCGCATCGTCCATCGATCGTCGCGATGACCGGCCCACCTCGCACGAGGTCTTTTCTGGATTTGTCACTCCCCTCGTGTATAACATGTCCGTTTCGTTCACTGGCCTGGCGATGGATATCTTCTAAGTATTTTGCATACGACTCACCGGCGATAAGTGGGCGCATGGTGCTCTCCGTCTCGTATACCTCGAGGAGGGAGTTACGCACCATCTCCGCAAAGGCGTCGTGTGGACTCTCAACGAACGCCGCGGAGGCACTGAAGCAACCGTTGCCGCCGCGTCCGATAAAGGAGTCCATCACCAGTTTGGCGGAAACCTCGTCAATGCATTCAGCGCCAACTAGGACCTTTGACTGACCAGGTCCTTGAACCAAGACGTCGTCACGTCCGGCATATCGGTTCGTCACCTCCCTGTTACCGTAGAGCAACGAGAGGTCGCATAAATCCACGAAATCGGACACACAGTCGCTCTGACAGGCACGTACGAGAGCCGCTGCTGGTCAACACCGGCTTCGATAAGACTTCGTAGCAACCTCAGCGGAGTAAAGGGATCCTTGGAACTTGGCCGCAGCACGACGTCATACCCATACAACAAGGCTTCGATCCAGATTGCGTTTACCCCAGGATTGTTCCCTGGCAAGTTCACGAACAGACGATTGCCGCGCCGCGCCCATACCGCACCATATCGTCGCCCAGTCGGTAGGCTATTCGTGGCGGGCCAACAAGCCCCTTTCGGACGCCCCAGAACACTCGTCCTAGGAATGTCCCTAAGGGCCTGGCAGATCCGTTGAACGCCGCCGATGACCGCTCCCCGGGACACCCCCGAGGACTCTTCGACGAAATTGATGTAGCGTCCGGTGATAGGCCGTCCAGGTGTCCGCGTTCGAACACCTCGGCTGCCCTATTCCACATCTCCATCGGTTGCTCATCACCGATGCATCGAAGCTTCCCAGTGCGGTCCGATGAACCTGTCCGGGACAGCTCGTGAACTAGCCGGGCCCCGCCCAGGAACTCCAGGTCGACAACTACCTCACCGCGAGTCCAGGAGAGCTCGACCGGTGCATCGATAGCCCGGCCGGCGACAATTGGCGAGAGCCTGATGCGGACCATCAGTACACTCCTTCGACGACCTGCGCCCCGTTGAAGCTCAACAGGCTGGACGGCTCTGCGACTCGGTTGGGACCTATGCCCACAGCTATATCGCGGTCGATACTCGGAGGATAGAGGAAACCGCGGCTCCAATGCGCGAACGCCACCCGGCCGCGGTCGCCGGAGGCCCTGGCCGATCCGTCGTCGCCCACCACGTCCACCGAGACACCTTCCGCGCAAAACTCAAAGCACGGCCCCTGCTCAGCCGTGTCCCCCTGCGTCTCCAAGCCAAATGAGACGGAGATGCTGTTCCCGTACATGCCGACGAACGGCACGTCTGTGAAGAGCTCAGCCCTGTAAAATCTCCAGTCCTCTGGCGCTAATGGGGTACCGCCCCAGCGCACAGCAATCTGCCGCTCCCTGATGGCGTCCACCCATGCGTCACGCTTGATGAGCTCCTTCAGGATGGGTGGGGTGGTGACAAGGCAGCCAATTTCCTGGGTGTCGAGGACATTGCCGATTTGTGACACGATGTGTTCGCGGTATGCCTGAGCCAGGCGCGGTTCTGCTGCTGCCGCCTTGGACCATCTCGGGTCGATATCTATAAAAAAGGGCAATTCGCCGAATTCATGCCCGGCTTGGCCGATGAAGTGACCCACGATGTGGGGGCCGCTGGGAACCGCTGCGAGCCAGCTTCGCCCGCGAGTTATTCCGTAACGCTCTAGTCCTTCATACGACCAGTCTAGGAGGGTTCTCTGCCATTTCCTGTCCAAGACGACGCGCTTGGGCAAGCCGGTGGTGCCGCCAGACTCGAAGATACCAACGACCTCGGACTGGTCGAGACCGCGCGGTATCAGGTCTTTCGCGCTGAGGGTGCGCAACGCCCAGCTCAGGTCCGGAGCCCCCGATGGTCTCTCCCCATCCATGAACCATGCGAGGATCGCGTCCCTCGTGATGCCGGACTCGACAATTCCCGTCCACAAGGCCGAACCGTGGACGGGGTCCGTGTGCCACTGGATGCACTCCCTCAAATGCTGTTCGTTCTTGATCACGGCCGATCCGCTCCCTTCCGGTACTCCAACAGACAGCATCCCCACTTCATGCCGGTGGAGATCACGCTCATCACGACACGGTCGCCGGGCCGGATCTCACCCTGTTTCTTCATGAGATCGAGGGACATCAGAGGGTCGACACACCCCGCGTGGCCGATTTCGGCGACCAGTGCGGCGTTGGTCCGCCCCACGTCTACTCCCAACCGCGCGGCAATGCCCTCAATGCTCTGTCGCCCCTCCAGCGTGTGGAGGAGCATGACGTGGTCGTCCATGGCCCACCCGGCCTCGTCCATCGCCGACTCCACGACCCGAACTACATTGTTAGAGCGAAGCTCGAGGAACTCCGCGAGCTCGTCGCCGGTGAACCCGTAGAGTTCCATGAGTCTCTCGCGGCCACCTTGGTCCTCACGACTGTCATGGCCCGGCAGTAGGACCGGGTATTGACCCCCCCCACGTTCGATCCGCATCATGTCGACGAACCGACTATCGGAGATCTCGTAGCCGCCCACGAACACGAACCCACTGTCTGCCGATGGCGCGTCGTTTCTGGTAACGACTGCGGCGGCGGCACCGTCGCTCAGGATGCCGTTCATGGCACCGAACCGGTCGTGGTGCGCCTCGCTCACGCGCTGGACGACCACGACTACACCAACCTGCCCTTCTTCAAGATCCTCCACCAGACGGTTCGCGCTGGACCAGGTGCTAATGCCGGACCCACAGCCTTCCACCAAATTAACAGTTCGTACTTCAAGGCCGCCCAATTCTGCACTTACCTGACAAGCGAGATCGATTCCAATGAAATCGGGAACATCAGACTGCCCAGCGACAACGAAGCCGACGTTTTCCAGGGTGTGCCCGGATTCCATTAAAGCCGCAATCACCGCTTTGGCACCCATGTCGCGGGCGCTTTCTTTGCTTACCCTGTACTTCTCGTAGCCGGCACGCCGGATTGCTTCCAACTGCATTGGCTTTGGATGATCCACGTCGACCAGAAATCTCGGCTCTGGCAGGACATGACCAAACCCAACAATCTTCATTTCAAACACTCCAATTTAATTCCCGATGTTTCGGATGGGCACGTTCTCAAGAGGGCGCCCATCAACTGAGTTACATCGATCTGTATCCCATGTTCGTCCTCTAGGATCTTGACTAGTCGAACGGCCATGATCGAGTTCCCTCCCAACTCAATGAAGTTGTCCGTCATCCGAACGTCGGGTTCGTCAAGTATCCGACGCACCTCACCCAGCAGGGCCTGGTGTGCCACATCATCATTGATCACGTGTTTTCCTCCGTAGCAGCATTCGATCGGTCTTCCCGCGGTCGTTAACAGGCCATTCCATGCTCTGGAGCACGAGATAACGGGCGGGTCTCATGTAGTGGGGCAGCCCGGAGCAGGCAAGACGAAGATCCCGTGTTGACAACCCGACAGCCGGTCGAGCCCTGACTGCCGCCACAAGAAAGTCCCCTTGCTCTTCAAGGTTCTCAACCCAGACAACAGCCTCGTCGACGCCAGGTAATGACCGGAGGTGCTGTTCGATCTCGTACAGTTCAACTCGGAAACCATTAATCTTTTGGTAACCACCGGATCGACCAACGTAAACAAACTCCCCCCGGTCGTCAATTCGACACATGTCGCCCGTAGAATATCCACCGACCAGCGGCTCGTTACCGTCGTACCCCTCAAACACCTGAAGACCACGGAGAACCAATTCTCCTACCCCGGTGTCGTCGGCGGACATCAGTTCCAATTCTGTACCAGGAAGTCCCCTGCCGATAGGTATTCCCTCTCCATCTAGATCAGAGTCGGTAACCCTATGAAATGAGCAAAACACTGTAGCCTCAGAGGGCCCGTACGTGTTAATTACCCGGACACCGCGTCGATTCAGTTCGTCGAACACGGGCAGGAGCGTCCCGACCGTAAGCTCTTCCCCGCAAAAGATAACGTCTGTTAAACGCCATCCGTCAGGGCTTGGTCGCCGGTCGTCGTAGGAGAAGATGTAGCGGAACTCCGAAGGGGTGACCGACAAAACGTTTACTTCGGCCTCCACTAGGAGTCGTAGAGTCTCCGCCGGGTTCCGCTTAATGTCCTCATCCACGACGACCAGGCAACCCCGATGGACCAGGCAACCCAGCGTCTCCCAGACGGAGAAGTCGAAGGACAGGTCATGCATCCACGACCACGTCGCCCACTCCGGAACGCCCAGGGCAATATGCGAGCTTTCGAGGAACGACGTCAGCTGTCCGCTCCTGATTGGAACGACCTTCGGCTCACCGGTCGTGCCGGACGTCCTGACGCAATAGATCTCGGGGGCTGAGGGCCCCTCATTAGAAGGCGCCCGGACGTCCCCTGACAGCCGCCACACGTGACCGATACCGTCGATCGCTTGACCCGCTTCCGGAAGCAGTGCCTCGTTCGAGACAATCCCCGCACAACCGGACCTCTGAGCGATGGAGACCCGTTCGAGTCGTCCGAGGCTCCGGGGTAGCGCCATGAACGAGACTCCTTCGAGCAGGCAAGCGAGCATCATCTCGTAGAGCGCGGCCGATCGAGGCAGGTCGATGGCAAGCCGAAGGCCTGCTCCGACCCCAGAAGCCCGCAGCTGCGCCGCGACGGTGGCCACAGCTACGCCGAGCTGGCGATATGATCGGACGTCGTGTCCTTGTACGACAGCCGGCGCCTCGGGGCACTCCTTCAGGGCCTTGTCCAGCACGTCAGCCCAGAGCAGCCGCTCGGGGCCGGCCCTCATGGCCATAGCATGACGCGTTTCCATTGCCAGTCACCCCCTGATCTGCTGTACTTCCACCTGACGTGCAGACGGTCGCTGTCTCCCTCCCAGGTCTCGACGACAGTCGGATCAATCGCGAACCGTCTGTATCTATCTGGGCGGTCCAGTTTTCTAGGGCCCTGGGAGGACAAGATCTCACACCGCACGGCTTCGATATCGGTCGAGTCGGCGACCGTGCTCTGCACGGATCTGACGGTCACGAGGTCCATGCTGGCCGGCCGTTTCCGCCATGAATCCTCCGCTTCTTCAACGGGCAACAACTCTGCACGGCCAGTAATCTTCAGTTGGCGTCGCATTTCCGGCCAGTAAAAATGCACACATACCGCAGCGTTCTCCTGAATGTCATTAGCCTTCCGACTTCCGAGGTGGGTGTCGAAGATGACTCGATGCCTCTGAAACGCGAAACTCATGCTCCGAGCCGAGGGAACACCACCCGTGTCGGAGGTGACGAGCGTGCCCACATTCGACCATCGAACGCCGTGTGAGACGTTGTCACACATCCACCGCTCCACTACCTCCCAGGGGTCGTCCGGACAGCCGCCGACGCTGAGTACCGGCACATCGTGCTCGAAATCGATGGCTTCCCCATTGCTCCGGTGGTTCACAGGCACAACCACCCTTCCCCGCATTTCACGGTTTGACCCTCAATCAAATACTTTTCCTCGTCCACCTGCCACGTGGCACGCATCCGGCACTCGCTACCGATGAACGTCCCCTGGCGGATCAACAATGACGTCCTGTCAGGTTGGTACAGACGGGCTTCATGCAGGAAGGGCGCTACCACGGATCCCGTCCCCGCGTCCTCGTATACGCCGTACGCCGGGCTGAACATCCTGTTCTCAACACCGTCCCCGTCCCATGCGAAGCAGTGGAGCGCAATGTCTTTGAACGATCGGAGAGCTTCATAGTCCACAGAGACGTGTTCGACCGCGTCCTTATTCGCTAGCTCGACGAGGACGTGTCTCGGTCCGACGTCGTAGATCGGAAAACATCTGGATTGCATCGGGGCGTCAACGACGTCAGCCAGGTCCGCGGATCGCATGTAGGACCGCCTTCGGAAGGGTGGTACTTCGATCCGGCATAGTCCGCTTTGCTGGGGCCAGTACTCAAAGGGGACCAGTCGCGTTCCCGTATTCATCACACCCCGCGAGACGCCATACCTACGCCCAATCGACGCTGCCGTCCCGAGGAGGGGATGCCCGGCGAACTCCATGCGGCCCTGGGGGTTGTAGACGTCGACCCGGTATTCCCGCAACTCCCCGGATGCGTCGGCCACGTTCTCGATGAACGTAACTTCCGACAGGCGGAGATGCCGTGCGAGTTCGGCCTTGAGCCCATCCCCAATCGCGCTGTTTAGGTGGACCACGTACACGGGATTGCCTTTGTATGGGACATCGCTGAAGACGCTGACTAAGTCAAACGGGTAGTTCTTTCGCTCATCCTGGATCACAGTGCGATCTCCACATTCCACGTCGTCTTAATGCACGGGTGCCGCCCTGTCACAGCGAGTCCCACATTGGTCATGTCGGTTGGGGGACCGGCACAGTCCTCCCAAACCGACACAGCACCCCAGAGTCCGAGCTCCGGGTTGGAGATCCAATACTTGACAACGAGCCCGTCCACGCGCCGCCATAAATTCAGGCTCCCCCGAACCTCGGCGTTTGACACCCTTATTTGCTCCTCTGTCATTCTCCAGACAGCGAGATCAGCCCTCATAGCTCACCAAAAGTTCCCGAAACAGACCGTAGAAAAGCCCGATCCCATCACGGCTGAGTATCGACTCCGGGTGCCACTGGCACGAAAACCCCTTGCTGTAGGTGATGAGATCGTGGACTTGGCCGTCGGTCGACGACACCACTTCGTAGCTGTTGTAAAAGCCAATCCGATAATCTTGTTCCCCCACCCTGCATGATCTGGCAGTCCCTTGCGTCACACCGCAGCGGCCCTTATGGCGTAGCTCGTAACCGTGTTTCTGGGCAATCAACTGGTGACTTAGGCACACCGCGAACCACCGCACACTTGCCTGTACGACCTTGTCGTACAAACTGCACAGAGACGCGGACCGCGCGTCCAGGACGCGAGGGTCGCCGGGCCCGGGCCGAACCCAACGAGGTCGAATTGACTGACGTCCACGTCACTGTCCCAGTGGACCACCTCGCACTCCATCACGAATGCTGTCAGCACGTACTTCAACATGTATACGAAGTCGTCCCCCATATCGACCAGGAGGGTTTTCAATCCGTGACCGGACTGAATTTCAGCTCTGGAGGTGCTGGCGTTTCCAAACCAGAAGGGCGAAAGCAGCTCGTTCCGTGCCATAAGTTCGGCGTGCAAGTCGCCACCGCGATTGAGACGAGCTGTTGAACGGAGCTCCGGCACGATGATCCTCGACCTCTGCTGATCGGAGCCTGCGTGCAACGCGTTCACTAGAGGCAGTACCTTGGCCTTGACCTCCCGCAGCTCCGATGCGGGATTCGATTGGGCAACGATAGTGGCTCCGGCAGCACACTTACCCCGGCCCGAATTATCCAGCTCGATTGAGCGAATGATGATAGCGGTGTCGACCAACCAACCGTCCGTGCCCAATTTACTGAGGGTGCCCACCACACCTCCGTAGTACCCGCGTCCAGTAAGTTCGGTGGCGGCGATGTGCTTGCAGGCACTCGCTATGGGGCTGCCAACGATTGTTGGTGCGATGAGTGACTCGCTGATAGCGCGGATCGGGTGGGTGTCAAGCTGCCCCTCAATGGTGTAACCCGTATGCAGCACCGAGCTCGTCGTCGTAATCCAGGGCCCCTTAATGCGCACGCTTTGGGAACAGACCCGCGTCATAATCTTCAGTTCTTCGTCGACCACCATGTTTAGTTCATGGATTTCCTTCTCGTCGGAAAGGAATCGTCGCAGGCCATCCGCATCGGCGTCCGCCCATCGGAATGTTCCCGAGATGGGGGTCATCTCCGCAGTCCTGCCGTCAATGCGCATGTGCGTCTCGGGGCTAGCGCCCACGATGATCTGGTCAGCAGAGAACCATAGGTAAGTCCAGTACGCCCCTGCTTCGGAGCCAAGCAGCGTTGTGAAGACGTTCCACGCATAAAACCCGACGTCAGATCCATTATATTGAACGGCTACATCACGACGGAACACAAAGTTACAGCCTTCACCGGACTCAATCAGCTCTTTCTTCGCACGTTCCACAGTTTTCATGTAGTCGGTGTCGGTACCCACGTCCTCGATCTGACACGTTGCGCCCTCCGTGCGCAGAGTCCTAATCTCTGCCAGGGAGCCGCAGCGCTGCTGGTCTGACCGAAACGCCAGGATCCGCGTTTCGTCATCGATGCAATCAAGACCGCGCTCCCGAACCGCGTTGTACGGGATCACGAAGCACACGTCCTGATCCGCCGCCTCGCATAGGTCACGTAGCTCCTCCGCGGTCCTGAGAGCCACTACGGACTCGTCGGCGCCCGAGTGCACACTCACCAGCTCGGCGTCCCCTACCTTTCGAACTGCCAGGAACGGTGCCCCGCGTTCCATCAAGGCGACACAGGTATCCGTGAGATTCGTCCGTTGCTCCGTCATGTCACCACCTTCAACAGGTCATTCGCTCCAATGACGCGGGAGGTATAAGCTGCCATCTCCTCAAGCGACCGCTCATGGGACCCACGGTCGAAATCCGCCACCGCATCGGCAACGACGAATGACTGATAGTCCCGGTTCACGCAGTCAAAGGCTGTCGCCTTGATCCCCACCGAGGCATAAATTCCACAGATCACGACTTGGTCTCGGCGGAGCCTACTCAGGATGAGCGGAAGGTTGTTTCCGCTGAACGCCGAGTACCGCCACTTTGGGATAACAAGGTCATTTTTTTGGGGCCGCAGCTCCTCGACGAAACCCGTGTCTTTGGCGTCTCGGCCCATCCCTGCCCCCCAAAGATCGCCGATAATGCCGCGTTCCGTGCCTGCGCCGACACCCACCTGGCCTGTGTAGGCGCAAGGGACGGAGTTCGCGCGTGCCCAGTCCTGCACCCGTCCCGCGCCGACGATCAGCGCTTCTCGAGTCTGCTCTGGGAGCTTATTTACGAAGTACTCTTGGAAGTCGTGCATAAGGACAAGGCATCGATCCGTCTCCATACGCCATAACGCGGTGCTCACTGGTGGTATCCGAACCTCGTTTAGGTCATAGGCAGTCGTCAATATTTCCATTAATCAGTCCTTAGGGATGTCGCCACGGTCGATCTTCGGGACCTCGATCCCGAGTGCCTTCAACTGATTGAAGGGGTTCATGAACTCCCGCTGTTCAACAATCAACCCGTCGGCGAATCTGAATGTGTGGATAAAGTGGTTCTGGTAGTGCCCCCGAGCATAACGCGGATAGTTAATAATGCCTCGTCCGTCGCACTCCGCCCATACCTCATCTGGGTCCACCATGGCAGAATCCTGATGTTGTACCATTCCCAATCCGGGAAAGCCTCAAGCGACCAGCGCGCGTGCTTTAGCAGCTTCAAACGGCCCGTCGTCACAACAGGGGTCCCCGACTCGGTTGTGTATAAACCAGCGCTCCCATTTTCGGCGAAAAGGTAGGGCCTCTCCAGCCTTGCCTCTCCCCGGCACGATAGGTACTGCTTAACAACGTCGACGTTGCGGTCTCGGCGTTTAGTTTTGTTCATCATGTCGCTCAGTTTCTTTCGATCGTAGTCAGTCGCTCCGAGTTGTTATCAGAACATCTGCGTGAGGCTTCCCGGGTCACGCCCCACGAGCGCCAGACCGACTGCTTCCTCCGGAACGAACTTTGAGAACCCACCGTGCCGAGCGCCCACGTTTACATCGCGCCAGATTCTCTCAAGAGGATGCCCTTGGTTCAGGCCCGAGGAGCCGAATATCCACAGCAGGTCCTGCACGATGTCAACACAGCCACGCATCACCTGTGTGGCCCGCTCACGGATGTCTAGCCGGTCCTGGACAGTCAGAGTGACGGTCGGGCGACCGGCCGCCTCATCGATGATGTCGGCGTTGTACTCAGCTGCGCGCTTATATAGGTCCAAGGCTCCACGTAGTCGCCCAATCTCGGCCCTGACTGCACCTGATGAGCTCATCGACGAGTAGGTGCTGCCGGCAATCGGGTATTCATCGGCTACGGCGGTGACGTACTCAAGCCCAGCTTCCGTTGCCCCGAGAACTGCGCCGACCAGGCAATTCATGAGCACGCCAGTGAACAGGTGGGAGTACGAAACCGCTGCCTTGGCACCGGTGTTCCCGCGGGGAAGGCGGCTCTCTCCAGCTAAAATCCGAGCATAGTTCTCTGTGTGGCAGTCGGAGATCCTGATGTCCTGCGCACTTACCGTGACACTCTGCGTACCCCGGAGTCCGACCGCCTGCCAGTCGGCGGTGATCTCAAGTTCATCCGCTGGGATAGCGACCACCCGGAGGTCAGGCTCTTCAGCACCGTCGACCGCCGCGAGACAGAAGAAAATGCTGGCGTACTGCGAAGCTGAGGCAAATTTCCATTCACCGTTCACCAGCCAGTCCCCGGATGCGTCATCCCGCTTCAGCGATCCCGGGCGGCCCAGCACCATGGCCAGGATACGATTGTCCTCCATCAAGGCGTCAGAGGCCCCTAGCGACGTGAAGTTGCCCCGCATGGACCAAGCCGAGTTCGACACACCGACAACCCATGCGAGCGATGCATCCGTCTTCCCCAGCCGAAAGCACACCTGGAGCACATCCCGGAGCGTTCCGGGTCCGAACGCCTGGTTTTCGTCAAGGATTTTGACCACATCTGACGTCTGGAGCGCGGCGAGAAGCCCACCTGAAAACTTCTCCCGGTCGTCCCCGGAGAATCTGCCGACGATTCCGCCGATGTCCGCCTCTATAATTCGCTGTTCTTTACGAATTGCTTCAATAGGCAAAGCTCTCGCTCCAATCCCGCACCATGTCCTGGGCTTTCTGCGCAGCTAACTCAACAAACTCCGGCGAAGTCGCGATCCTCCGAGGCATCACGGGGGCGTCGAACATCTTCCAAAAGAACGGGAGGCTGGCTACCGGGTCCTCGATGGTGAAGCCGCACGAAGACCGCGCGATGAGGTCTTCTGCGTCATACGCGGGGCCAACCTCAGTTCGACGGGCGTATGTGGTTGCCCACCCGGTCTTATGTGGGCCCGGTTCAATGCAACCGATCTCAATCCCCGATCCGCGCAACTCCTGACGTAACGTGTCCGAGAGCGCTTCCACAGCGTACTTGCTAATCTGATAGGCCCCCAGCAGGGGCCAGCAGGCCGTACCGCTCATACTCGAAACCACGAGGATCCGCGCAGATCCACGCTCCCGCATCATGGGGAGGAGCGGACGAATTACATTTAACGTTCCCTCAACGTTAGTGGCGAATTGAGCTCTGATCTGTTCATTAGACAGATCCTCCAGCGTTCCGAACTGGGCGAATCCCGCGGCCGTTACGATACGGTTCGGCGCCCCGACGAGATCCCCCACCTCAGTCAGTTTTGTCCGCAGGAGCTCGGAGTCACGGACATCGGCAATAAGCGGTATAAAGAGGTCACCGTGTACCCTCGCCATTTTGTTGGCTGCTTTCTGCGAACGCGTGATCCCAATTACCTTCTCGCCGCGCTCCTCGATAATGGACTCAGTCCAGCACCGCCCCAAACCGCTGGAACAACCGCTGACAACCCAAATATTCATGTCTTCGAACCTTCGGTGGAGAGCTGGTAATTCTGAGGCTGATCGAATGGCGGACGCTATCGCTCCTAGATAGGGCTGCAGCCACAGCCAGGCAAAGCGCAATCACCAGCAAGCAGGCCATACATCCGACCGCCGTTGCCTCCGAGGATGAGGGGAGGCTCATTGCCCCTGCTTCCATGTCGTTCCCGAGCCGGGAGCGCACAATGCCATCAAATAGCAGCGCGATCGTCACGCCGCCCACAGCGCTCAGCACCTGCCGCGTTGAGTTGTAGAAACCAGCCGCTCGGCCGACTACCGATATATGGACCCGACCAGTGCGAGGTTGGCCAGCGGGGCGAAGGCTAACCCCGTTCCAACACCGGCCACAGCCATGGCGGCGCACAGCGCCACAACGGTCGCCCGTCCGTTGGCCCCGATCAGTCCAATGACCCCGATGAGCATGCTTGCGACGCTAAAAAGAATCAAACCCAACCTCACGATCTTCTCCGGCTGTTTTCGATCCGACATATGGCCGGCGAGAGGTCCGACAATCGCGTTGGACACGGCGATCGTGACCATGACTACGGTGGTTATGATGGCTCCGTAATCCATTCGGACGTCCAGGAGGAACGCCAAGGGAAGGTAGAACGCCGTCAGGCTGAATCCCAAGAGGCCGGAGACGAGGCATGTTCTCAAGAATGTGGCGTCCCGCCATACAGTGGCCGGCAGAATGTGTCCGCGGTTGCTTTTCAACTCATCCTTAATCAGTAGACCCGTCGCTCCAACACCGAGCACGATAAGGGAGGACCCCAGGACGGGGGACCAAAGCGATCCCCCAAAAAGTTGCAGTCCCACAATTACGCAAGCGATGCCCAGCCCATAAACACCGGTAACGAGGGAATCACGGACCCTGAGGCCGTCTCCGCAGTCCTTCGGCAGACACACCACAACGATGAATAGCGCGACTACGGCGATGGGGATATTTATCCACATGACCCAGCGCCAAGCCTGCATAGCCAGGAACACCTGAGAAACCACAGGCCCGGTGGCAGTAGCGAGCCCAGCAACGGCACCCCATATACCGAGCGCCCTGCCCCGCCCATCATCAGGGAAGAGGATAGATATATAGGCCATGCTCTGAGGTGCAAGCAGTCCGGCGCCAACTCCCATCAACGCACGACCGGCGACCATGACCTCCAAGGTCGAGGCGGCGCCGCTGACAGCAGCACCCGCTACAACGGTCAGCAGTGCGACGGCCACGACCCTTTTCCGGTCCAGGGCATCCCCGAGTCGTCCACCCAGAAGCAGAAACGCCGCATAGGTTATCAGGAAGCTGTTGTTGACCCAGGCGACATTTCCCGGACCAGTGTCGAATACTTCCATGAGCCTCGTATAGACCAAAGGGATGGTGGTCGTGTCCATCATAATAATAAAAAACCCAAGGCACAATGCAAAAAAGGAGATGTGTCTTCGCGACATTGCGGAACGCCCCTTTCGTTCTGTCAGGACTGGGACAGTCGAAGCGAAAGATGCCATGCGGGCAACCTAGTCCTTCCGTTCCCATCAAGCCTAATATTCAGACCCTTTTTCTTTCGGAACTCCTCGATGGCCGCAGCATTTCCTTTGTATTCCACCCTTTCCGCCAATTCGATTTGCCACCCACCTGACTCAACGGTTTCTGCGATATCGGAAAGTTCGCTTGCAAGTGGCTTCGGCATGCCATGGTCGGAGGCTGCGAAAGTAATTAGATGCAAAGTTGTTTCTTCAAAAGCCAGGCGGGACATCTCTCGTAAATACTTTATACGCTTATGCTTTGGAATAGCGTGGTAAGTGGCTGAATCCAGGATGACGTCAAACTTCATGGCAAGCCCCGTGTTGCAAGCATCCAGATTATAAAATTGAATTCCTGAATTGCTATACAGGTCCAGACATTTATTAATCGCGGTCGCCGATATGTCAATCGCGACCACATCATGACCATAGTCAGAAGCAAGCTTGGCGTTTCGCCCAAGACCACAGCCAACGTCCAGGAGTCTGCCGGGCCTCAAGTCCTTGAGTACAGCACCGACCACAGGTTGCGGTTGGCCGATTTCCCAGGGAACTTCTGTAATACTCACGCTCTCCACAAGAGACTGCCCTTCATAAACGCCGGTAAAGTTTGCACGGTCATATTCGGTCATCTTCCCACCTGGACGTCTACGTGTGATATATAATATCAGCGTTACAAATTTAAGGAGTCATATTGGAAATTTGCCAGCTCGAATCATTCGCTTCCATCGTGTCCACGGGCTCGTTCTCCGCAGCATCACGGACGCTTCATTTAAGCCAGCCATCCGTCAGCAATCAGATAAAAAAACTCGAATTGGAACTAGGGCATGAACTATTCACCCGATCTCGATTGGGTGTAGAGCTGTCGGAGTTCGGATCATTGATCCATCCCCTTGTGCGGGAGTTACTCAGGACCCGCGATGAAATACATTCGATCGCTGATGCAGTCGGCGCGCCGAGCAGGACCATCAGCCTCTGGACTACCCAGGGATGCGAACTTTCCTGGCTGACGTCCGCAATGGGATTATTTCAGCAGGCCAATCCGGGTATCAAGTTCCATTTGCTTGAAGGGGGTTCGAGAGAGATCATCAACTCCGTTCTGAACGAGTCCATTGACTTGGGTATCGCCGGCCACACAGGCCGCTGGAAGCACCCCTGGAGCACCTCGTGGTTCATGAGGATCCCTTGTGCGTATATTTCAACAGCGACTATTTCACCGGCATCTCAGAGTCATTGAAAATCGAAGATCTTTTACGTTTTCCCTTGATTACCCTAGCGGAGGGTTCGGGAAGCCGCGGGGCCTTGGAATCCGCCATCAGAGAGAGCGGAATATTATCAAAAAATCATTGCGTAGATCCAGCGATCGTATGCAGTTCACCCCTCAGGGCCATACAACTAGCCGATGCCGGAGAGGGAGTCGCAGCTCTCACGCCGTGCATGATTCCAAGCTCGTCGCAGAATTCATATGTGACCATTGCGGAAAGAAGCATCAAAAGTTTTATGTCCGTTGTTTGGAACAGTCAAAAGCGTTACTTAAACAGTTGCGATGATTTTATATCTCTGGTATCTTCAGAAAAGATTGCGAAACAATTTTCTTGCACTTCTGTAAAGCGTTTGAAAAACGAGAGATTCAGTCGATAGGACAAACCCGGATGATGTGGCCATCTGGGTCCTCGACCAAGAATGTACGACCGAAGACCTCATCATACGGCTCTTGCATGATCTTGATTTCGGAGTTGTCCTTCCATTTACAGAAAAGACGGTCAACATCGTCGTTGGATGGCAACATAATGCCGACCTCTGAAAAGCGTGGTGCGCTGACGTCAGGCTTATTTCCACCTGTCCAGATTGCGAACAGATCTTCGCCTTCGGCGGCGAAAGCGACGTAACGAGGACTCTCGAATACCGGATTGGCTCCGAAGAGCATCGTATAAAATGCCGTGGAGCGGTCAATATCAGATACGTAAATTAGCTGAAGGTTGGGCTTTGTTACCAGGCTCATAGCTTTCATCATCCTCTGCCTCTCGTGTATCTAAAACCTAAGCCGTTCTTCGAGTTATGTCAACGGTTCCATTTATTTTATTTATTGATAATGTTATAGTCAGGGCGTATGACAGATGGGGGCCATCCGAACCATTGAGGTTTTTCACCAGGG
>NZ_AJXN01000027.1 GCF_000286355.1 Kocuria atrinae C3-8
ACAAGGCGCCCGCGAGCGCGGGCGCCGCCGATCACGGGGCCGGTGGGCCCGCGTGACGAATTCTGTGGATGATGCTTAGTTGTTGTTGTCCGAGTCGTCCTTGCCCGGGCGGAGACCCTGGTAGATCTCCTTGCATGCGGGGCAGACGGGGAACTTCTGAGGATCGCGGCCGGGCAGCCACACCTTGCCGCACAGGGCGATCACCGGTTCACCGGACAGCGCAGATTCCATGATCTTTTCTTTGCGCACGTAGTGGGAGAACCGCTCGTGATCGCCGGGTTCCTGCAGCTGACGCGTGTCCTCGCGTTCAATGGTGGAGGTGCCTCCCACGGTGTCCGGCTTACGACCGAACAGTCCGTTGGTCACCGTGGAGTGGTGCTCAACGGTGGTACCAGTGCTCAACGATGCTGCGGTGTTCTCCATGGCCGACAGTCTACCCCCGGGTCCGGACACGACTCAGCGCCCAGGCTCTGAAAGAACTCTGGACGCTGAGATTCGAAGCTGACGCACAAAGCTGAGTGACGAAGCGCTCAGCGGTACTGGGCGACCTCTTGGAGCAGCTCCGGCCCGCGGCGATCCAACCACTTGCCGCCGAGCACGATGCCCAGCCAGAAGATGCCCAGGCCTTCCGCGATGCCCACGGCCAACGCGAGCCAGCCCCACATGGCTTCACCGGACACCACCTGCACGATGACCAGGATCACCGGGGGAAGCGCCATGAGGGCCACGGCACCCAGGATCACGAACTGGATGAGCACGTTCAGCAGTGTGTAACCCTGCGGGGTCTTCATCGGGGACGCACCCGGGGGCGGCACGGGATACGTGTATCGCGCCGACATCACGGACACCACACCGGTACCGGCCAACAGCAGCGCCGCGCAGATGCCGATCATGCCGGGCAGGTAGCCCCAGCCGCCCGTGCGAATCATGGTCAACGCCAACATGGCGACCAAGAACGGCACGGCGATGCAGAACATGGCCAGCGCCCTACCCAGACGATCGTGGTTTCCCTTGACGGGTGCCAAGAGGTGCAGCGTGAACGCTGTGTTGTCGTAGCCCACATCCGCGGAGATCGAGTACGCCATCAGCAGTGCGACGAAACACGGCAGGGCCCAGATCGGGCCGGTGCCGTCCCCGCTGATGAACCAGAAGGCGGCGGCCATGGCCGGAAGGACCAGCAGCGTGGCCGAATACCGGGGGTCCTTGAGCCAGTACGTGAGGCAACGCGCCATGACCGCGCCCCAACCGGTCGCGGGCAACCGGCCGAAGAGGCCCACCCCGGACACGGATTTGGAATTGGAGCGAGCGGCGTCGGCGGTGGCGTCGGACAGTGCACGCCGCAAGGCTGCGCGCCAAACCAACGCGAGCGCACGAGTGTGGCCACGGCAATAGCCAGACGTGCGAGCGCGGCAATCCACTGGCCTTCGGCGACGTCGGCGGGGATGGCCCACACGGCACCCAAGGGTGACCACGCAAGATATTCAGCCCAGGTGGGCAGCTGCTCCCACACACGCTCGATACCCTGTCCGATCGTGGCGATCAGCGGCCCCAGCAGCACAACAAGACCCAACAGGACGATCGAGATGATCTCCCCGGCCCGGCGCTGCTTGTTGAAGTTGGCGGACAGTGCCGTGACGGCTCGGGATCCGGTGAACGCGAGCAGAAGTCCCAGAAGCGCGCACGGAATGGCGACGATCAGGCGATCCCCGACGCACGCCACGAGGAAATCCACGCCATGGTGATCAGAATGCTCGCGACGCCCGGAATACCGATCACGGCGCCCAGGATCTGGCCGATCTGAATCCCCGCAATCCGCATGGGGAACAGGGCCAGCCGGGACGGATCCAGGCTGGAGTCTGCCTTGGAACTCACGACCGGAACGATCCACCAGCCCAAGAGCACGAGCGCGCCGAAGTAAACGGCAACGGTGCGGACGACCTCCAGCGACTCGTTGCCGACCATGAAGAGCCCGACACCGAACGAGCCGACAACGAACAGCATGTACAGGGCACCGAAAATGGTTCCCACCAGGATCCACGTGCTGCGGGTCAGCGTGTTGATCAGCAGGTGCCATTTCAGCCCCGCCATGCGCAAACCCTCGGTCAGCGGTCCCACCGAACGCGCGTGCGTGGCCGGTCCCGCGCTGCCGGTCGGCCGCAACGATTCGGGGGCCACCTCGACCGCACCGTGAGACGGCGTGTCCGCCCAGGGTGCACCGGAGTTCTCGGTGGTCTCGGATGAATTCACTCGGGTCGAAGCCATGACAAGCCCTCCCCCGCATCCGTGCGGCCGCCCACGAGATCGACGAAACGATCTTCGAGGGACATCTCACCGCGCACCTGGTCGACCGTGCCTTCAGCCAGAACCCTGCCGTTGTCCATGACCGCCACGTGGTCGCACATGCGCTGGACCAGGTCCATCACGTGACTGGACACCACCACGGTGCCACCGGCCTGCGTGTACTGATGCAGGATGGCGCGAATGTTGGCGGCGGAGACCGGGTCCACCGATTCGAACGGTTCGTCCAGCACCAGCAACGCCGGCGCGTGGATCATGGCCGCGCAGGGCAATCTTCTTGGTCATGCCGGCCGAGTAGTCCTGGACCTGCTTGCCCGCAGCGTCCTGGAGGTCCATGGCCTGGATGAGATCTTCGGTGCGGTCCTTGACCAGCTCACGGTCCATACCGCGCAGCAGGCCCGAGTAGGTCACGAGCTGGCGACCGGTCAGCCGATCGAACAGGTGAGTTCCGTCCGGTAGCACGCCCATGCGCCGCTTGGCCGCGACTGAATCAGCCCAAACGTCCACCGGCTGATCTTGGCTGCCACCGCCCACCCATACTTTGCCGGCGGTGGGACGCAAGAGTCCCGTGGCCATCGACAACGTGGTGGTCTTGCCCGCACCGTTACGACCCACGAGCCCATAGAACGAACCGCGAGGAACGTGGAGGTTGACCCGATCCGCGGCCGGCCGCGCCCCGGGGCCGGGATGGCCGTACACCTTGGTCAAGTCCTGGATCAGAAGTGCTGGATGAGAGGTCGGTGATTGCGGAGGTCGCTCCGCGGGCCTGGAACTGTGCGCGTGGATGCTCATGAGTCCAGCCTATGAACCGGGGGTATGACATTCATCCCCCGCCGGTGTGATTTCGAGACCTGTCGTGTCATCCCGTGGCGTGACAGAAGCTCACCCGCGTCGCGCCGGACCTCGCTCCCGCGCATCGGTTCGAAAGAGAAGGAGGGCCCGTACCGAAGTACGGGTCCTCCTTCCGGCGATCACCCTGATGACGCTCAGGTTGTCGCGGCTGAGCTTAGAACAACGCCCGCATCAACTGACCACGGGCCGCCGTGACGCGCGGATCCTCGGAACCGACCACATCGAAGAGATCCACCAAGCGCTCGCGCACACGGTCCTTGTCGTCTCCGAAAGTGGTCCTGACCAGATTGAGCAGGCGGCGGAACGCGTCCTCCACGTGACCACCGGACACGTCCAGATCCGCGACGTCGAGTGCTGCCTGAATGTTCTGCGGGTCATCCGCGGCTGCCTGGCGTACCGCGGTGGCGTCCATGGCACTGACCCGCTGGAGCAGATGCACCTGGGCGAGGGCGAGCTTGGCGTCCTTATCGCCCGGGTTCTCGGCGAGCGCCTTGTTGTAGCTGGCTTCCGCGCCGTCCAGGTCGCCGGCCTCGAGCTTGTCGAGGGCTTCCTGGTGCAGCGGGGGCAGTTCCTTGGGGGCCGCCGGAGCGGTGGGTTCTGCCGTGCCGGTCACCCCGTTCTGCGCGGCCAGGGTGAGCAGCTCGTCGAGGAGCTGGCGCATCTGCTCTGCCGGCACGGTCGAATTCACGAGCGGCACGGCCTGCCCACCGAGCATGGCCACGACCGTGGGAACCGTCTGAGCCTGGAACACCTGGGCAATCTGCTGCTCCGTGGAGGCGTCCACGGTGCCCAGCAGCAACTTGCCTGGTAGCTGTCGATCAGCTCGGACAGGGTTTCGACAAAGGTCTCTGACTCGGGGCTCTGCGGCGCGTACAGGGCCACCACCACGGGCACGGTGGCCGACTGCTCGGCGTACTTCTGGAAGTCCTGCGCAGTGATGCTCACGCGGTAGCTTGCACCTTGACCGGCGCCCGCGGACGACGCGCTCCGCCGTTACCTGCCGCTCCCCCGCTCTGCATCGCGCCGAGATCCATGGCGCCGCGCACGGACGCCGGCACGGCCTGGGCCTGTGTGTCGGGCTGCCACTGCTGTCCTTGCTGTCCTGGTTGCTGAGGGAATTCGCTCATGCTCGGTCTCCTTTGTAGCCTCGTCCTCGCGCGGCCGAGCCCTGCGCCTGGGGTGGGTCACCGGCCGGACCGCGTCATTCGTGCACTCCACCCATTATCGCCACGCACGCAACAGGTGCCCCAACACAGGCGTGCGTTGTACGCTTCCGGCGTGACCACATCGCCCCAGCCGCCGGAGAAGTCTGCTCAGAGATTCCGTCCGTCGCGCCATCGATTCGATGTGCCTCCGGAGCCCGGAACCACCCCTGGCTCCATGCCGGCGCCGCGCCGAGCCCCGTGGGACAAGGGTCTTTTCGCGGGTGGTCACCCGGTTCAGACCGGATTCTTTCTCACCGTTGGCGTGGGAATAGCTCTGCTCGGTTTCTACGTCTTGACCAATGTGGAAAGTCTCGCGGGTTGGGTGGTCACCGCGGCCTTCATCGCGTTGGGCTTGGATCCCATCGTGCGCTGGTTGGAATCCCGCGGACTGCCCCGCCCCCTGGCCGTCTCCGCCGTCATCCTCGCGCTTGCCCTGGCCATCACGGCATTCATCGTGCTGGTGGTGCCACGCATGGTCAATCAGGCGCAACAGTTCATGGGCACCATTCCGCAGCTGGTCAACCAGTTCATGGGGTCCTCGTTCTTCGAGGCCTTGGACGATCGCTTCAACATCGCCGCGACCTTCGAACAAACTGTGGGCTCGCTCCAGACCCAGCTGTCCACCAATCAGGATCTGCTGGGCGGCATGTTCGGTTCGGTCGTGAGCGTGGGCGGCGTGGTCATCAATGCCGTCACGGGCACGATCATCGTGATGGCCCTGACCCTGTACTTCCTCTTCTCGCTTCCCATGGCCAAAGCCTGGGGATATCGCCTGGCACCGGCCAGTCGCCGTGCTCGTGTCCAGAAACTGGGCGACCAGATGATCAACGGCGTGGGCAACTACGTGGTCGGTCAGGCGTGCGTGGCGATCATCAACGCGACCGTCGCGTTCATCCTCATGAGCATCACCGGGGTTCCGTATGCCACGCTGCTCGTGCTGTTCGTGGCGGTCCTCGCGTTCATCCCGCTGGTCGGTGGCGTACTCGCGGGCATTCTGGTCACGTTGTTCGCCATCCTGGGTGGTTGGGACACGGTCCTCCCCTTCGCCCTGTGCTATTTCGCCTACCTGCAGATCGAGGCGTATTTCGTCTCGCCCCGCATCATGAAGCGTGCCGTGGCCGTTCCTGGTGCCGTGGCGGTCATCGCCGTGGCCGCGGGCGGTGCCCTGTGGGGAATCCTCGGTGCGGTCATCGCCATTCCCACGGCCGCCGCCGGCCTGCTCCTGGTTCGGGAAGTCTTCGTCCCGCGCCAGGACGCGCGCTAGCTACCCAACGACGACGCCGCTCGGCCCTGCCCCCGGGGTGGCCCAACTCACGAGCCGATCACCCACACCACGGCCTTAAATCCGCCCGTGCACCGGCTTAGCGTGCCCGGTGCGCGTCCCCATCGCGGCGACCGAGCGACGTCGTACCAGGCCGGGTGAGCGCCGCGACCATCGGGGCGATAGGCTTGCCCGGTGCGATTGGTAATAGCTGACTGTTCCGTGCGGTACGAAGGCCGCCTCAACGCCCTCCTACCCCTGGCCCGACGCCTCCTCATGCTCAAGGCGGACGGTCCGTGCTGGTGCATTCGGACGGCGGTTCCTACAAGCCGCTGAACTGGATGAGCCCGCCCGCCAAACTGCACGTGGGTGAGTCGACACCCGAGCAGATCGAGGAAGGCGTGCGCGAGTCGTGGATCGTGCAGGCCGCCAAATCCGATGACCGGCTGCTGATCGACATCTACGAGATCCACGAGGACATCGGGCACGATCTGGGCGTTGACCCCGGGCTCATCAAGGACGGAGTCGAAGCGGACCTGCAGCGATTGCTCGCCGAACAGATCACCCTGCTCGGCGACGATTTCTCCCTGGTGCGCCGCGAATACCCCACGGCGATCGGACCCGTGGACATCCTGGCTCGCGACGGCTCCGGAGCCAGCGTGGCGGTGGAGCTCAAACGCCGCGGTGACATCGACGGCGTGGAACAACTCACCCGCTATCTCGAGCTGCTCAATCGCGATCCCCTGCTGCGTCCGGTGCGCGGAGTCTTTGCCGCGCAGCAGATCAAACCCCAGGCCCGCACCCTGGCCCACGACCGCGGGATTGAATGTGTGACTTTGGACTACGAGGAAATGCGCGGCAACGTGGACACCCAATCGCGGCTCTTCTAGGGCCGATGCCTACTCCCGGGTAAGCAAACGAATCGTGAATGACAGGCGACATTTGTGATCAGCAGACTGACTGCTGTTGACCTTGGTGTCCGGGTGTGTGAAGCTAGTACCGTTCTTCGCTTCATGTTTTACATGCTCGCAGGAATGGTAGCGAGCGTGAAGTTCTGACTGGCGCTGTGGCGCAACATCTAGTGAGCCGCATCCACAGCCTTCTCGCGGTACCTGTTCAGGTGTACGAAAAACAAGTACACGCATTTATTTACTCCAGAAGGAGCGCCCCATTATGGCTCAGGGCACCGTTAAGTGGTTCAACGCAGAGAAGGGCTTCGGCTTCATTACCCCGGACGACGCTGAGGGTGACGTTTTCGTTCACTACAGCGAAATCCAGACCGGTGGATTCCGCACTCTCGAAGAGAACCAGCGCGTCGAGTTCGAAATCGGTCAGGGCCAGAAGGCCCCCAGGCTACCGGCGTGACTGTCATCTGATAGTTTCACCCCGAACAAAACCCCGCATCCAGGTGGATGCGGGGTTTTGTGTTTGTCGGTCGTCATCCCCGGTGTGCGGCTACAGCCATGAACGGGGTCACGCGCCAGCCTGTCAGCGGCGCGTAACCCCGTTCGGGAACTCCTCGGAGTTCTGTCTTCTCCCTAGAACAAGCCGCCCACGATGCGCCGCTGAACCTTGGCCCCGGCATTCGACAGGCGATCCACGAAGTGTTCGTATCCGCGGTCGATATGCTCGACCCCGGAGACCTCTGTGACCCCCGTGGCCGCCATGCCCACGATGGCCAGCGCGGCTCCCGCTCGGATGTCCTTGGCCTCGACCGGTGCTCCGGAGAGCTGTTCCGCGGGAAGCCGTCCACGCGCGCATGGTGGCCGTCCAGCCGGACTCGCGCACCCAAACGCTCCAGCTCCGCCGTGAAGCCCCAGCGAGCCTCGAACACATTCTCCGTGACCATTCCCGAACCCTCTGCAACGGCATTCAGCGCCACCACGAAGGGCTGCAGGTCCGTGGGGAAACCCGGATACGGCAAGGTCGAAACATTGATCGCGGTGGGACGCTCCGGCCCCTGCACGATGAAACGACCCTGTGACGTGTCGATCGTGCACCCCGCACCGCGCAGCTTTTCCAGAACCATGGTCAGGTGTGCCGGCTCGGCACCCTCGATCTCCACGCGCCCCCCGGTCACCGCCGCAGCGAAGGCCCACGTGCCCGCCACGATGCGGTCCGGAACGGTTCGGTGCGTGACCGGGTGCAGCTTCTGCGCACCCTCGATGGTGATGGTGCTCGTACCCAATCCGTCGATGTGAGCACCCATGGCCTGCATCATGCGGCCGATGTCCACGATCTCGGGTTCACGAGCGGCGTTCTCCAGCACGGTCGTGCCGTCAGCCAGCGCCGCGGCCATCATGAGGTTCTCCGTAGCACCCACGGACGGGTAGTCCAGGTGGTACGTGGTGCCGTGCAGGTTGTCGGCCACCGAAGCCCGCAGGAAGCCCCTCTCGATGCTCAGTTTGGCGCCCATGGCCTCGAGACCGGCACGGTGCATGTCCAGACCGCGCGAGCCAATAGCGTCGCCTCCCGGGAGCGCAACCTCCGCACGGTGGCAACGGGCGACCAGCGGCCCCAGAACCGAAATGGACGCGCGCATCGCGCGGACCAGGTCGTAGTCGGCCTGATGGCCCAAGACCTCAGGCACATCGATGTCCACGGTCTGCTGTGCAGGGTCGTAGCGCACCGTGCAACCCAAGCGCCGCAGCAGCTCCGCCATGATCGTGACGTCCTGGATCTCGGGCACGTTGGTGATGGTCGACTCCCCCGTTGCCAACAGGGTCGCGGCCATCAGCTTGAGCACACTGTTCTTGGCCCCCGATACCGGGAGCACCCCGGACACCTTAGTGGGTCCGTGAACCTCGATCTTCTCTTCCATGGGTCCTCCAGATCACGCGGTCAGCACCACGCTCTCAGACTGCACGAGCCCCCGTACCCAAAAGGTACGGGGGCCACGATGCGCGTTCTAGCTACGAACTAACTACTCGGACTCGGACTGTCCATCGAAATCGACCTCGTCCGCAACAACCGTCACGCGGTTGCTGTCGACCGAGATGAATCCCGAGTCAATGTGACCGCTCAGGCGGCCGCCCTCCACACGCTCGACGGCGAACGCACCCGGCTTGAGCAGACCGGCAACGGACTCGTGTCCGGGGAGGATGCCAATGTCACCCTCCGTGGTACGAACACGAACCATCTTGGCGGTACCTGCCCAGATCTTACGGTCCAGGCAACGACCTCAACAATGAGCTCAGCCATGATTACTTCTCGCCGGTCTGGGACTTGATCTCGTCCCAGCGCTGCATGACGTCATCCAGGCCACCCACGTTGTAGAACGCCTGTTCCGGAACGTGGTCCAGCTCGCCGTCACAGATCTTGCCGAAGGCCTCGATGGTTTCCGCGAGCGGAACCGTGGAGCCCTCAACACCGGTGAACTGCTTAGCGGTGTAGGTGTTCTGGGACAGGAACTGCTCGATGCGACGGGCGCGGGAGACCACGACCTTCTGCTCTTCGGAGAGCTCTTCGACACCGAGGATCGCGATGATGTCCTGGAGTTCCTTGTTCTCCTGCAGGATGCCCTTGACGCGGGTAGCCACGTCATAGTGCGCCTGGCCCACGTACTGCGGGTCCAAGATGCGGGAGGTCGAGGACAGCGGGTCGATAGCCGGGTACAGACCACGCGACGCGATTTCACGGGACAGCTCAGTGGTGGCGTCCAAGTGCGCGAAGGTGGTGGCCGGAGCCGGGTCGGTGTAGTCATCCGCGGGCACGTAAATGGCCTGCATCGACGTAATCGAGTGACCGCGGGTCGAGGTAATGCGCTCCTGGAGCACACCCATCTCGTCCGACAGGGTGGGCTGGTAACCCACGGCGGAGGGGATACGACCCAGCAGGGTCGACACCTCGGAACCGGCCTGCGTGAAGCGGAAGATGTTGTCGATGAACAGCAGCACGTCCTGGTTCTGCACATCGCGGAAGTACTCCGCCATGGTCAGGCCGGACAGTGCCACGCGCAAACGAGTTCCAGGCGGCTCATCCATCTGGCCGAACACCAAGGCGGTGTCCTTGAGCACGCCGGCTTCTTCCATCTCGACCCACAGGTCGTTACCCTCACGGGTACGCTCGCCCACACCGGCGAACACGGAGGTACCACCGAAGTTACGCGCAACACGGGTGATCATTTCCTGGATCAACACGGTCTTGCCCACACCGGCACCACCGAACAGACCGATCTTACCGCCCTTGATGTAGGGGGTCAGAAGGTCGATGGACTTGATGCCGGTTTCCATCATCTCGGTGGAACCCTCGAGCTCCGCGAAGGACGGTGCCTTGCGGTGGATGGGCCAACGGTCCTGGACATCCAGCTCTTCGATGGGCAGATCCAGCGAGTCACCCAGCACGTTGAAGATGTGGCCCTTGACCACGTCGCCCACGGGCACGGAGATCGGCGCGCCGGAGTCCTTCACCTGGGTACCGCGCACCAGACCATCGGTCTGCTGCAGGGAGATGGCACGAACCATGTTGTCGCCCAGGTGCTGTGCGACCTCGAAAGTGATCTTGCGAGGTTCACCGTTGAACTCGTAGTCGGCGGTCAACGCGTTGTAAACGGCGGGCACCTGGTTCTCAGGGAACTCGACGTCGACCACAGGCCGATCACTCGGGCGACTCGGCCGGTCGCGCCGCCCGAGACCGGCTGAGCGGCCTGTTCATTGATAGTGGCAGTCATTTCTCTCACTTCATTTCGGCGGTGGGTAGTGGCTGGCCCTGATCAGAGGCTTCGGCGCCACTGACGATTTCGGTCAGCTCGGTGGTGATCTCGGCCTGGCGGGCGTTGTTCATCAAACGGGTGTACTTCTTGATGAGCTCATCCGCATTGTCGCCGGCGGCTTCATGGCGCGCTGACGGGAAGCCAGCTCGCTGGAGGCCGCGTGGCACAGGGTCGAGTAGATACGAGACTTGATGTAGCGCGGCAGGATCTCGTTGAGGAACTCCTCCGGGTTCGGCTCGAACTCGAAGTTGTTGTTCGTCTCCTCAAGATCCTGGTAGTCCTCGGACACTTCGTCGCCGAGGTCGTTGGCATCAACTACCTCGAGAGGAAGCAGGCGAAGCACGCGCGGCTCCTGAGTCACCATGGACTTGAAAGCCGTGTACACCAAGTGGATCTCGTCCACGCCACCGTCGTCGTAGCTTGCGCTGATATCGCCGAGCAAACGCTCGGTCAATTCCTCAGCACGCTCGGGGTTGGCGTTATCGGTATCGCCCGTCCAGAACTCGTCGTAATCGCGGCGACGAAAATCGAAGTACGCCTTGGCTTTACGACCCACCAGATAGACCCGAACTTCCCGGCCCTCCGAGTTCAGCATCTCCAACAGACCCTCCGCGCGCTTGAGCACGTTCGAGGAGTAGGAGCCGGCCAAACCACGGTCGGACGTGAAGATCACGACTGCGGAACGACGAACATCATCCACGGTCGAGGTCAACGGGTGGGAAATGTTGTGCTGAGACGCGATCTGGGAGACCGCACGGGTCAGCGCGTTGGCGTACGGGTACGCCGCTTCGAGGCTCTGACGGGATTTGTTGATGCGCGAAGTCGCGATCATCTCCATCGCCTTGAAGATCTTCTTCATTGACGAGGTGGATGAGATCTTCTGTCGGTAGACCCGAATCTGCGCTCCCATGAAACTTCCTTTCGGCACCGCAGCGGTGTGCCGTCACCGGCACACCGCTGACTCGGTTACTTCCTGACGATCTTTTCCTGGTTGACGTCCTCGGTCTCGAGGGACTCGTGCTCCTCGTGACCCGGCTCAATACCGTGCTTCGAACCGCGGAAGTCGCGCTTGACCTCGGCAACAGCCGTCTTCAACGCCTCAATGGCGTCGTCCTCGAGCTTGCCCGTGGATTCAATGGAATCCATCACGTTGGTGGTTCGACGGACCTGTTCGATCAGGGCCTTCTCGAAGTCGTTCACGTTGGCGACCTCGACGTCGTCGAGCTGACCGGTGGTACCTGCCCAGATGGACACGACCTGGTCCGCCACGGGGTACGGGGTGTACTGGGGCTGCTTGAGCAGCTCCATCAGTCGCTCACCGCGGGTCAGCTGCTGGCGGGACGCGGCATCCAGGTCGGATGCGAACATCGCGAAGGCCTGCATGGAGCGGTAGGACGCCAAGTCCAGCTTCAACGTACCGGAGACCTTCTTCATGGCCTTGACCTGAGCGGCACCACCCACGCGGGACACGGAGATACCCACGTCCACTGCGGGGCGCTGGTTCGCGTTGAACAGGTCCGACTGCAGGAAGATCTGACCGTCGGTAATCGAAATCACGTTGGTCGGAATGAACGCGGAGACGTCGTTCGCCTTGGTCTCGATGATCGGCAGACCGGTCATCGAACCGGCACCGAGCTCGTCGGAGAGCTTGGCACAACGCTCCAGCAAACGGGAGTGCAGGTAGAAGACGTCACCCGGGTACGCTTCACGTCCCGGCGGGCGACGCAGCAACAGCGACACGGCACGGTAGGCCTCAGCCTGCTTGGAGAGATCGTCAAAAACGATCAGAACGTGCTTGCCGTTGTACATCCAGTGCTGACCAATAGCGGAACCCGCGTACGGGGCCAGGTACTTCAGACCGGCGGACTCGGAAGCCGGAGCAGCCACGATGGTGGTGTACTCCAGAGCGCCGTTGTCCTCGAGGGTCTGGCGCACGGAAGCAATGGTGGATGCCTTCTGGCCGATGGCCACGTAAATGCAACGCACCTGCTTGTCGACGTCACCGGACTCCCAGTTGGAACGCTGGTTCAGAATGGCGTCCACGGCGATGGCGGTCTTACCGGTCTGGCGGTCACCAATGATCAGCTGACGCTGGCCACGGCCGATCGGAATCATGGCGTCGATGGCCTTGATACCGGTCTGCAGCGGTTCGTGAACCGACTTACGCATGGTCACGCCCGGAGCCTGCAGCTCCAGCTCGCGACGACCGTCGGTTGCCACCGGTCCCAGATCGTCCAGCGGCTCGCCCAGGGGGTCCACCACGCGGCCGAGGTAACCCTCGCCCACCGGTACGGACAGAACCTCACCGGTACGGTGAACTTCCTGGCCCTCTTCGATGCCCTGGAAGTCGCCCAACACCACGACACCGATGTCGCGAGTGTCAAGGTTCAAGGCCAGGCCCAGAACCCCGTTCTCGAACTTCAGAAGCTCGTTGGCCATGACCGAGGGAAGACCCTCGACACGGGCGATACCGTCAGCGGCGCTGGCGACACGTCCGACTTCTACTCGTTCTGCATTGCCGGGTTCGTAGGACGCCGCGAACTCGTTCAGCGCACTACGGACTTCGTCGGCATTGATGGTCACATCGGCCATCTGCTGTCCCTGCTCTCTACGTTTCGTGATCATCGCCCGCGCAATGACCTAACTTCTTTTTGTCGCGATGCGTTGCCCCATCGCCTGCTGACCGTGTCAACGGCCGGTGGAGGCAACGCGACGAGATGCCGGCATCGACCGACTCCCCGCGATCCCCGCTCCACCAGGGGATCAGGCTCCGATTCGCTGCTGCAACTGATCCAGACGATGGGTCACAGACCCGTCGATGACTTCTTCACCGACCTGGACTCGCAAGCCGCCGATCAGTGAACGGTCCACCTCCACGGCCAGCTTGAGATCGCGCTTGTACAGAGCATTGAGGCTCTGACGCAGCTTCTCCAGCTGTTCGTGGCTCAGTGGACGAGACGTCACGATTCGGGCGATCCAGCGTTGCTGACGATCGGCCACGATCTCTGCGAAGCGCTCGATCAAACGACCGGGCAGAGCTCCACGGGGCTCGCTGACGGCACGCTGAGTCAACAGCTTGCCTTCTTCAGATGCATTGGGCATCAGTCGGGATGCGAGCTGTGCCTTGGCTTCCGCGCTGGCGCGCGAATCGGCAAAGGCACCCTGGATCTCCTCGGAGTGATCCACGGTGTTCTTGAACTGAATCAGTTCATCCACCAGGGATTCCATGGCATTGAGCCCACCGCGGTTCTCGGCAGACGCTGCCGCCATCATCACTGCGGTTCGTTCAATGCCATCACCGAGCTGTCGCTCGTTGGCGGAGCGCTGCTTCACAAGCTCGGACACGATCTCGATAGCGGGATCGTGTTCCTCGTTGCCCATCAGTCGGTGCACAAACCCGGACACGGCCTCCACGGTGTCGGACTTGTGGGTCCGCTCCCCGAAGAGCTTGTGTACGAGCTTGACACGATCGTCGGCAGCGCGTGACGGATCCGTCAGCGCCCGGCGCAGAGCGCCGTTGCCGTCGATGACGTCGAGCATGCCGAACAGCTGCTTAGCCGTTTCGACGTTTGCTTCCGAAGCCCAGCGATCAATGTCCACTGTGAGGGGACGATAGGGTTCGTTCGATGCTTCTGCCATTACCGTGCAGCTCCTGTGCGACCCTGCTCGGTCTCAAGATCGGCCAGGAAGCGATCGACCACGCGGTTTGCACGAGCGTCGTCGTTCAGGGATTCCCCGACGATCTTGGAAGCGAGCTGTGTTGCCAAGGTACCGACCTCGTCGCGCAAGGAAACCACTGCGGCGGCACGCTCGGCCTCAATGGCCTTGTGTGCGTTCTCCGTGATCCGAGCGGATTCGACGTTGGCGCGATCCTTGAAGTCCGCGAGGATCTTCTCGCCCTCGGTGCGGGCTTCCTCACGAATCTTCTGGGCTTCGAGGCGGGCGCTCTCAAGCTGCTGGTTGTACTCGTCGCGAGCGGCCTTGGCCTCTGCCTGAGCGGCCTTGGCCTTGGCAAGTCCACCTTCGATGGCTTCGGTGCGGTCACGGTAGACCTTCTCGAATGCCGGAGCGATGAACTTGATCGCGATGAAAAGCAGAATCAGGAACCCAATGAAAGTGATCAGCATTTCCCAGACGTTGGGGAGAAGGGGGCTGGCCCCTTCTTCTGCTGCCAACAACATTGCGGTCATGTGCGCGATTCCTGTTCTCTAGTTAAGGGCTAAGTGCGGACGTACCGCTCTTAGAGGAGTGCGAGCACGAAGCCCAGGATGGCCAGTGCCTCGACCACGGCGAAGCCCATGAACAGCATCGGCTGAATCACGCGCTGGGACTCGGGCTGGCGAGCAACTGCCTGCATGTAAGCAGCGAAGATCAAACCCACACCGATGCCACCACCGATGGCAGCGAGACCGTAGCCAATGACGCTAAGCGAACCTTCCATTATGGATATTTCCTTTCTGGGTGCCCGTGTCGGGCAGTGATGCCATTACTGGAATCGTAAATGGACGATGGTCACATCAGCGGTCCGATCGGACCACTGCTTCGTGGGGTCAGTGCCCCTCCTGCAGTGAGCCCTGTAGATACACGGCAAACAGCAGGGTGAAGATGTAGGCCTGCAGGATCTGAATCAGAACCTCCAGGAAGTAAATGAAGAGGCCCAGGATCACGCCGAAAACGGATCCACCGATACCGAGTGCTCCACCCACGCCGGTGGCGAGGTAGGCGGTGAAGCCGGCGGCGACCATGATGGCCATGTGGCCGGCGAACATCGTGGCGAACACACGAAGTGCGTGCGTGACGGGGCGGATGATTATGTTCGAGAGGAACTCGAGCGGGATCAACACGATGTAGAGAACCTTGGGAACGTCCGGCGGCATGGTCATCTTGACGAAGAAGCCGCCGAAGCCGTGGCGCTTGATACCCACGAAGACCCACACGATGTAGGCGATGGCCGCGAAGACGTACGCGGTGCCCGGGTGGGAGAAGGTCGGAAGCTGCAGCACCGGAATGGAGCCGAACAGGTTGTTGACCAGGATGAAGAAGAAGAACGTGAAGAGCAGCGGGATGTACGGGCGGAATTCCTTCTCGCCGATGATGTCGCGGCCCAGGTGATTACGGACGAAGCCGTATCCCATTTCGCCCAGGTACTGACCTTGGAGGGGACCAGGGCGCGGCGGCGGACGACGTACATGAAGAACCCAGCGATGAGAACCACCGACAACAGGATCAACAAAGAATGCTTGCCGACTTCGAAAGTGCCCACGGAGAAGAAGGGAGGCAGGTGCGCGTCCTCAACTGACGGGGCCACGAATTCGGCCGGAATCCTCAAGGCGGGGTTCAATACGGGTCCTTTCTGCGGTATCCAGACCGGTCACACTCGGGGCGTGGGGCCCTGATCAGACTTCGATGTCTTTGTCGGGTTCTCCATCTGGGTGGAACTGGAGTTCAGGCCCTCCCGCATGTGGAGGTAACCAAGATAGATCCCAGCAGCCGCACCTAAGACGGCTCCCACGATCACCAACCACCCTGTTCCCAGCAGGTGATCCGCGCCCCAGCCTACCAAACTCCAGAAGCCTCCACCGACCACTAAGTACAGCAACATGGTCAGCCCGCCGGCCAGCCCACCCCGCTGGACGAGCTCTCCCGCGGTGCTGAGCGTGTCTTCGGATTCTGAACCCGTTGTCGCTGGTCCGACACGCCGCCCGTCATGTTCTGGCGAGTTGGAGAAATCGCGCTCACGCTCGGTCATCGCCTCCCCCTTCGGTCGGTTCTGATGGGTTTTCTTCAAGGATAGTGGCCGCCTCGTCCTCAGCCTCAGCGGCTTCACGGGCTTCCTTGGCACGCACCACGGCCGCGTAATCACTGGCCAAGACGTTGCTTGCACGCATGGCCACGGGTGCCAGCACCAACCAGGACAGGACCAGGCCCGCGGCCACCGTGATGGCGAAGCCCAAGGAGTGCAACCACTCGGGGGCTCCCACCGACAACAAATACCAACCCATGACCACGACCTTCAGGAGGTACAACATGGCCAGTGCAGGAGCGGTTGCTGCCGGAGCTACCCGGTACATAAATGCGGACACGAACACGGTGAGACCGGTACTCAACGTCACCAGTCCAACTCCCACAGCAATGGAACGCCACAGCGAATCGAACCCGATCATCGCTGCACAGGTGATGAGAATCACAGCAAGAAGTATGGATGTGACGCTCAGAATCAGAACCGGTCGCCCGTAGGCCTCCAATGGGGCCACCGCTGGCGCCGGATTCACTGCAGAATCCGACACGGGGTCCGCCGCGCTCATGAATCCACGGCCCGACGTCGCCGAGCCAGCGGTCGCAACACGCGCGGCAGGCACAGGTACAACACGACCACAGCGGCGGTGGCCAGACCCGCGAGAACCGACCCGGCGCCGTCGGCGCGCACACCCCACAGGGCAATCAAGCTGACCAGGATCGTGGCCACCGTCACGACCAACGAGGACTGGACGTGGGACAGCCCCACGTCCGTGAGGCGCTGATACACGTGCTCGCGGTGCGGTTTGTACCAAATCTCACCACGTTGGACGCGCTTGATGAGGGTCACCGTGGTGTCCGCCAGGTAGATCACGAGCGGGGGCAGCAAGTACTCCACATACACGCCGGACAGGAAAGCGCCGATCGCGATCGCGACCAGGCTGCCGCCGAGGACATAGGAGCCGACGTCGCCCAGGAAGACGGTGCCTCGACTCAGGTTCCACGGCAAGAAGCCTGCGAAGGCGCCGGCAACGATCAGGCCGGCGCACATCATCCAGGTCATGTCGTTCGCGGCACCGGCCCAGGCGTAGAACAGTCCCACGGCGGTGCCGTGCATACCGGAGATGCCGTTGATGCCGTCCATGAAGTTGGCAATGTTGATGTAGGCGACCGTGGCGATCACGCCCACCGGCCACCACCACACGGCGATCCCCAGAGACACGATCAGGGCGCCCGTACCAGCGCACCGATCAACAGCTGCACCCCGAGTCGCGTTCCCACGGAAACCCCGCGGTAATCCTCGAGCCAACCGAGGGCTGCACTGGCCACGATCATGGCCAGCACGATCAAGGAGACCGAGCGGTCCACTTCGACCACGCCCAATGCGAGGGCCAGCGCATGCATGACCACGATGGCCACAGCGACGGCCAGTCCCATGCCACGAATGACCGGACGGTCGTGTGAAGACCTGTCCGAGGGGATGTCGATGACTCCCCACCGAGCCAGCAGGGGCTTGATCACGAACGGCAGCAACACGGAGATGAGGAACGCCCCACCGCCGAGCCAGAGCGCGAGAGTGAACAGGTGTTCCAGCGTGTCGGCCTGCGGAATGGCACCCGGGCCTTCCACGCGGGACAACACGGACGGTGCGGTGGTGATGATGGGTGCTGTCATGAGCGGTCTCCCCCGTGACGTTCTGCGTGGGGGGATGGCTTCTGATGTTCTCTGGCTCGGGGGACGGAAAAATCGGTGATACGGGGCTGGGTGCTGTCCGTGATGACGGGGATGGAACCGGTGAACAGCATGCCGCCGCGCACCTTCCAGACGTGCCGGTCCAGGTGCGCCGGATCCAGACGTTCGGCCCTCGCGTGGGAGATCTTGGGGTGCAGCGGACGTTCGTCGCTCTCACCCGCACCAATCAGGTCTTCGTGGAGCTTCTCTCCGTGGCGCAGACCGGTGATCACGATTTCCACGTCCTCACGGCCGGACATGGCCCGCAACCGTTCGGCGATATCCAGGATCCTGACGGGTTCGCCCATGTCCAGGATGAGGACCTCTCCCCCGCTGGCGATGGCACCGGCCTGGATCACCAGCTGGCAGGCCTCCGGGATGGTCATGAAGTAGCGGGTGGCATCCGCGTGGGTCACCGTGATGGGCCCGCCCTGGCGGATCTGCTCCGCAAACAACGGGAGCATGGAACCGCGCGAGCCGAACACGTTGCCGAACCGCACGGAGGCATAGCGTTTGCCGGTCTGGCCCGCCATCCACGCGGTGAGTTTCTCGGCCACGCGCTTGGAGTGCCCCAGCGCAGTGGTGGGATTGGCGGCCTTGTCCGTGGAGACGTTCACGAACACGTCCACGCCCACATTGGCCGACGCACTGAGCACGTTGAGGGTGCCCATCACATTGGTCTTCCACGCCTCGTCCGGGAACTGCTCCAACAGCGAAACGTGTTTGAGCGCGGCTGCGTGGAACACGACTTCCGGTTGCCGTTTTTCGAAAATGTGCTCGAGCGACTCCGTGTCCCGGATGTCCGCGAGAACGGTGTCGTTACCGTCCAGCAGGCCGCGCCCGGTGATCGAGATCTGGGTGGACTGCAGACCGGTTTCGTCGCGGTCCAGCATGATCAGTTCCGCGGGTTCAAATCCCACGAGCTGTCGGCACAGCTCGGAGCCGATGGACCCGCCCGCACCCGTGACCAGGACTCGTTTACCCGTGACGTAACCGGCGATCGCATCCACGTGAATGTCCACCGGGCGCCGCCCGATCAGATCCTCCATGGCGATATCGCGAAGGTCCACGCTCTGCTTGTTCGCGGTCAACATGTCGGTGATGGGCGGCACGGTCATCACGCGCGTGTTGGTGCCGGCCACGGCGTCGGACACGCGGCGCATCAGACGCGGCTCGACGTCGGAAATGGCCACGATCAGAACGGCCGATCGCGTGGCTTCCAGGACGTGAGCGACGTCGTGCAGGGTGCCATCACGGGAACGGACGAAATGCGCAGGTGCTTCTTGGCGGGATCGTCATCGATGAGCGCGACCGGCAGGAACTCCGACGAGGGGTCCTGCATCATGCGGTGGACCAGGAACGTGCCCAGGTAACCGGCGCCGAAGACCACCACGTGCTGGGCCTCGGCTCCGGGCTTGGCGGTGGATTCCTGGTACATGCGCTTGAGATAGCGGAAGGCCGCCATGAACAAACACGCGAACGGGAACGCGATGAAGCCGATGGAGCGCGGGATTCCCATGGCCACGCCGAAGACCAGGAGGACGACCTCCAGGATGGCGGTGACGATCACGGTCACCACGACCAGCAGTTTGGCTTCTTCGAAACTGCCGAAGGAATAGCGCCCCTTGTACAGCGCGAAGGAGAAACCCACCACCATTTGGCACGCAACGGCCACGGCGCACGTGATCACCAGGCCGCCCACGGAGACGAACTGGACGTTCATCTCGTAGCGCAGAAGCACCGCTACACACATGGCAACGATCCACGCGGCGGAATCCAGAATCATCTGGATCCACAGCCACGCGACCGGCTTCTCCGCCGAGGGGGTATTGGATTGGGGGTTCCCCATGCGCGTTGACGTCCTTTCGTGCACGCGAACTAGCTGTTGCGGTGGCCCACCATGAACCGGTAGGCCGTTTCCCGCACCTTGAGCGGTACAAATCTGTACCCGCCCCGCACGATCACGTTTGTCGCCCATTGTATGAAGCCCACGTACCCCAAACGGCGCAATTTCCATTGCAACGCCATTTCGGCCAGAAACACGCGCGGTCCCCCGCGCCGTTCGTAGGAGCCAGCCGAGACCCGATAACCGACCAGAGGCTCGGACACGTTGCGGACATCGGCACCCGCGTGGAGCATTCGTGCCCACAGCCAGTAGTCCTCGGCCATGGGCACGTGTTCATAGCCGCCCACCGCTTCCACGGCACTGCGACGGAACACCACGGACGGATGGGAAATCGGATTGCGCCGTTTCGCGACACCGGCGATTTCCTCGCGTCCCACCGGTGCCTGGCGCAGGGCCAAGGGGGTGGTCTCGTCATCGCCGATCTCGTACATCGAGGCGCCGACCAGGTCCGCGCCGTCCTCGATGAGCGGCAGTTGCCGGGCGAATCGATCGGGGTAGGAAATATCGTCAGCGTCCGCGCGGGCCACCACGTCGTGGGAGCACCACAACAGGCCCGTGTTCAGCGCGTTGGTCAGGCCCGCGTTGTGTTCCAGTTCCACACGCACCACAGGCACCGCCGACGCCGCGCTGATCCGGTCCAGCTCGTCCGTGATCTCTTGCGGCACGGGGCCATCGCGCACGATGACGACTTGCGCAGGCGGGCGGGTCTGTTCATGGGTGTTGGAGTCAATGGCTCGCCGTACCCGGTGGGCGGAATCCCCCCGGTAGACGGGTACCAACAGCGAGAAGGGCGCGGGAGAGTCTGCGGGGTTCAGGGGCTCAGCGAGGGCCACCGAAACCACGTCCCCGCATTCCGTTCACGTACCGACCGGCCCACGTGCGCAGACCCTTGAGGTCTCTACGCTGCAGGTAGTACGCCGGGTAGCCGATCGCGTCCGCGGTCAGTTGGACCACGCGTTTGTACCGCCACGACACGTAGCCGCGATTGCGGAAGAAATGCTGCTGCTTGAACTGCCCCGGAGGGATGAGCACCTGAAGCTTTCCGGGGATCACCACTTGCTCTTCTTCCCAACC
>NZ_AJXN01000028.1 GCF_000286355.1 Kocuria atrinae C3-8
GAGAGCTACGGGACTTCCTTAGATCTATGGTTAGTTATCCCCGATTTCCGGTATGGAATCGGTAATAGGGAACCTTAAACCACGCGCTTATAGGCCCGAGTACGAGTGCAGACCCGGGAAGTACACGTTGACCACGGTGAAGTTGAAGACCACGCAGAGGTAGCCGACGATCGACAGCCACGCGGAACGGTTGCCGTTCCAGCCGCGCGTCACGCGGGCGTGCATGTAGGCGGCGTAGACGGTCCAGATCACGAAGGTCCAGACTTCCTTGGTGTCCCAGCCCCAGAACCGACCCCAGGCCTGGTCGGCCCAGATGGCGCCGGCGGCCAGGGTGAAGGTCCAGAACACGAAGCCCACGGAGTTCAGGCGGAACGCGAAGTTCTCCAGGGTGGTCGAGTTGGGAACCACGCGCAGGAAGCCCAGCTTGGTGTCCTCGCCCATGGCCATGTTCTTCTCCCGACGGGACTGCAGCAGCTGCAGCACGGCCATGGCGAAGGTAATGGTGAACAGGCCGGAGGCCGCCACGGCGATGGACACGTGGATGATCAGCCAGTAGGACTGCAGCGCCGGGGGCAGCGGCGAGACCGGGGTGGGGAACGCGATGGTGGCCGCGCACAGCATGAGCAGCACCAGGCCGGTGACCATGGGACCCACGAAACGCAGGTCCTTGAAAATCAGAGTGACCAGGTAGACACCTGCCACCACGAGTGCACCGGTGGAGCAGAACTCGTACATGTTGGCCCAGCACGCGGTCCGCGGCAATGCCACGGGCCACCACGGCAAAGGCGTGCAGCAGGAACGCGATGCCCATGACCACCACGGCCGCACGGGCTGCCGGGCGGCTGATGGAGTCCTTGTAGTTGAGGGCCTCGAACTCGTCGGCTCCCTTGGAGCGAGCGTCCGCGGTGGTGCGGAACTCGCCTGCGACCGGACCGCCCGCGGAGGTGCCGGAACCGGCGCCACCGTGACGAGCGGCGTCGTCACCCGCGCTGGGGCCAGACGAGGTGGCCGAGGCGCTCACGGAACCGCCGCGCGAACCAGCGCCCACGAGCTCCCTGGAGTCCTCACGATTGGTGGCGCCCTGCCGCTCGGCGTCGCGCTGAGCCTTGCCGATGGCCTTGGAGTGCGAGGCCATGTCCCACACGAAGGCCACGAACGCGACCAGGTAGGTGAAGGCCGCCAGGAGCATGAACCACTCGCTCCAGACACCTAACGTTTCGTTGATATTGCTACCCATAGATCACTCACGCCTTATCTGACGAGTTGAGGGGGAAATCGCGCACACCGCGGTCTTCCCACAGCGAGGTCCACAAGGCTGTCAGCTTCTCGGCTTCCGCTCCCAAGCGGTGATCCTCACCGCGAGCCAACAGTCCGTATTCCAGAACAGTACACTGCACGCCATTGTGGTCCTGGCCCACATACGCGCGCACCCACGCCCTGCGACGGGCGATGAACAGGGACATGATCAGTCCCACGAAAGCGGCCACGAACGAGATGAACGCGGGGATGCGTCCCGGATCGTTGTGGATGTCCAATCCCACGTACCGCTTGACGTCCACGAACTCGATGGTGCCCTTGCCGTCCGGCAGCTCGGCCGAACGGTTGGCGCCGTCCAGGGTGATGGCGCCGTTGTCGGACATCATCGAATTCATCTCTGTCAGCGAATCCACATCCAGAACGTAGACGTTCTGGGATTCACCGTTGTCCAGGCCCAGATCACCAAAGTAGGAGGACATGATCAGCACCGGATTGCTGAGCCCCGGGTCCACGGAGCGGGGCATCGTGCCTTCGTCCATGACCGCTGTGGGCAGCAACAGACCCACGAAACCGAGCTGGTCCGGAGCGGCGTCCGGCACCTTGAGCACGAGCGAGGAGGTGTAAACGGAGTCGGTGGGGATGGTCACCACGGGACCCTCATACGCCACGTCGCCCTCGCCGTCCGTCACGCGAATCACGGGGGCGTAGCCGTTGCCCACCAGGTACAGCTTGGTGCCGCCCACATTGAGGGGCTCGTTGACCTTGAGCTTCTCGCTCTTCTCCTGCGCACCGGACTCATCGGTCACGGTCACGTCCGCCTCGAAGTCCGTGGGAGCTCCGTACTGCGCGGGGTCGGTGGTGTCTCGGTGGAAGTCGCCTGGAAATTGTCCAGGCGCACCGAGAACGGGTTGAGCCAATCCGCGTTGAAGTTGGTGCCCGGAGTGAAGGAGTCGTAGGCCACCAGCGTGTTCACGAAGGACTCGTCCTCGATGATGATCTTCTGGCCCTTGTACCCGAACAGCGAGCCGATCGCCACGGAGATCAGGACACCCAGCAGCGCCACGTGGAAGAGGATGTTGCCCACTTCCTTCCACATGCCGCGCTCGGCACCCACGGACGGCGTCTCGCCGTCCAGATCGCGGGCCTCCACGCGGTAGCCACGCTTCTTGAGTGCCTTGGTTGCGTCCTGGATCGCTTCCGACGGCGACGGCGCCGCGGCACCATCGCGCCCACCCAGCAGCACGCGGCGGTACTGCGGCAGGCGGGTGAGCCGCTTGGGGGTGCGCGGTGGCTTGGAGCGCCACGCCTTGTAGTGCTGGGCCGCACGCGGAAGTACGCAACCGACCAGCGAAATGAACAACAACAGGTAGATCGCGGAGAACCAGTAGGACGAGAACACGTCGAACAACTGGAAGCGATCCAACCACGGGCCGGAGGTGGGGTTGGCCTCGATGTAGGTGTTGACAGCGTCCGGGTCCTGGATGCGCTGGGGGAACATCGAACCGGGCACCGCGGCAATGGCCAGCATGAGCAACAGCACGAGTGCCGTGGACATCTTGGTCAGCTGTGTCCACGCCCACCGGAGCATCCCCAGGGGGCCGAGTGCGGGCACCGCTGGAGAATCGTTGCGGTTGCCCTTCTGGTCACGCTTGTCGCGCACCTGCGTCATATCGGCATCACCCAATCGGTTACGAACTCGGCTTGAATCCAGGAGACCAGAGCGGACCATATGCCCGTGGCCATGGCCAGACCAATCAGCACGAGGACGGCACCGCCCACGCGTTGCAGCGTGAGACGGTGACGGCGGAAGAATTTCATGGCGCCCATCCCCCGGCGCAGCGCCAGGGCAATCAGCACGAACGGGATGCCCAGTCCCAGGCAGTAGGCGGTCGTGAGGATCACGGCCTTACCGGTGGAGGCACCGTCCACGTAAACCAGTGCCTGCACGGCGGCGAAGGTGGGTCCGATGCACGGCGCCCACCCCAGACCGAAGGTCATGCCGAGCAACGGCGCGCCCCATAGCCCGGGCGGTGGTTTCCGCTCGATCTTGCGATCGCGCTGGAACCACGAGAAACCACCCATGAACACGACGCCCATGAGGATCACGAGGATACCGAGCACCACCATGATCCACTGCTGCCCCAGGAACCACGCGAAGGCACCCAACTGGGCCAACACCACGGACATCAACACGAACACCGCGGAGAATCCCAGCACGAACAGCAGCACGCCCATGAACACGCGGCCGCGCTTCTGGTCCTGCAGATCCACGCCGGTCAAGCCGGTCACATATCCCAGGTACCCGGGGACCAGCGGCAGCACACACGGTGAGGCGAAAGAGACGAGTCCCGCGAGCAGCGCCACGGGTAGCGCGGCAATCAGTGAACCGTCGAGGATGACCTCGGCGAAGGGATTGCCGCTCATACCGTCTCGGCACCGTGTCCTTGATGAGGGCGTTCAGGGTGGAATGATCAGCCTTTCCCAACACGCGAGCCGCAACGCGACCCTCGGAGTCAAGCACCAGGGTGGTGGGTACGGCCTGCGGCGGAACATAGTCGCTCAACGCGAGGAGCACCTCGCCGTTGAGGTCCGAGGCGGAGGGATAAGGAATCTCGAAGGTGCGCTCGAAGGCTTCCGAGGTGGCCTTCTGATCGCGCAGATTCACGCCCATGAATGTGGCGTCGCCCTCGTAGTCCTTTGCGAGGCTCACCAGATCGGGAGCCTCCGCACGGCACGGCGCGCAGCCCGCGTACCAGAAGTTCAGCACGGTGGTTTCACCGCGCAGATCTTCGGCGGAGACGGTGGAACCGTCGAACATCTTGGCCTCGAACTCGACCGGTTCTCCGCGCTCACCGGGCGCGTATTCGCTCACGGAGCCGTCCCCGGCCACGTAGCCCTTGTTGCCGCCCTCATTGGCCTGCTGCGCCAGATTGTCCGAGCCCGAGCCACCGCACGCGGTCAGTGCCAGCGCGGCGCACACGGACAACGACGCCGCCGCAGCGCGAGTGCGCGAACGGCGCGGACGAGCGGTTTGAGCGGAACGGTCTCTGGCCAATTTCACGGAGATGTCACCTGACGGTACGGGGTGGGATTCGGGAGCAATTATGAGCCGGGAAGCTGGTTGACGCCTGAGTAGAAGTGCGCCGCGGGCTCCCGGTAACTGACCCGCGGAACGGCCGGCTCATCCACGTCGTCAAAGGTCAGGGAGGTGACGGACGCGAGATTGCACTCGCGGCGCCGGGGGTCGTGCGGCAGCGGACGGCCCTCGACCGACAAGCGTGTCAACCAGATCGGCAACTGGTGGGATACGGCAATGGCCTGAGCGCCGTCGCCACCGATCTCCACCGCGCGGCGGGCAAGATCGCGGACGGCCTCAGCCATGCGCGCGACCTGCTGTCGGTAGGGCTCGCCCCACGAGGGACGCAGCGGTTGAGCATGTAGGGCCAGTGCTTAGGGTTGGCCAGTTCCTGGCCGTCCACGTGCAAGCCCTGGAAGTGATTGCGGGGTTCGATGATGCGCTCTTCGGTGACCACGTCCAACCCGAGTTCACGGGCAACGGGAGCTGCGGTTTCCCGGGCACGCGTGAGCGGCGAGGAGGCCAGCACAACGTAGCGGTCACCCTGGTTCACGCGCTCCCTGAAGTCCGCCGCAGCGGCCTCCGCCATGCGCGCACCGAGCTCGGACAAATGGAAATCCGGCATGCGGCCGTAAACGATGGCGTCAGGGTTGTGAACCTGGCCATGGCGCAGCAAATGAACGGTCGCAGAAGGCATGGTTACAGTCTCTCAAAACCCCGGCTCCCGCCCAATTCAGCGGCCTCCTAGGGAACTAACGGAACTGGCACCGATCACCCTGCGATTCCAGCTCAGCACTCCCCTCACCCGGCCCTAGATCAGCTCAGGATCTCGCGCAACCGCTTCTCGTCGATGCGCAGCTGATCCCACGGGGCACCGTCCACGAACACGACCGGGATGTAATTCGCGTAGTCGCGCAGCAGCGCGGTGTCCGTGGTGATGTCCACTTCCGAGAATTCACTGCCGGTGTCCTGGCACGCGGCCCTCACCACGGTCCGGGCGTCCTCGCACAGATGACAACCATCCCTGGTGAGCAACGTCACTCGATGCGCCGGCGGATTGGCCGCCCAGTTTTCTGCAGACAGCAGCGGCTTCTTGGGATTCTGCAGCGAGCTCATGTGCCCATGCTACGGGTACGGAAAAGGCCCCGTTCCGCATGGAACGAGGCCTACCGCGAAGTCGCTTACTTCTTGTTGCGACGCTGGTGACGAGTCTTGCGAAGCAGCTTGCGGTGCTTCTTCTTGGACATACGCTTGCGGCGCTTCTTAATGACTGAACCCATAGGATCCCTCGCATTGTTGTAGACGTTGGCTGTTTGTTCGGGTCGTGCGTGAACACCACCCCGCCGCCGGTCAAACCAGGCGGCAAAATCCGATGAACGGCAAACTATTGATCCACCTTACCGCCTGTGGGGCGAATCCCTGAAAATGAGGGATCAGGCGCTGGCCTGCCGGCGGCCCTTCAAGCCCACCGGGGCATTCTCCGCCGACGCCGCCGCATCACCCTGGTCATCCGCCTCACCGTTACGACCGCGATCGGGATCGACCCCGGCCTCCTGGTACTGGTACGTGATGTGCTCCACGGTCAACCGCGAGGCCATCTGGAAGTCACCGGCCTCCAGTGCACTACAGATCGCACGGTGTTCTGCGCGGATCCGGCTGGAGGTCGTCGACCAGAGCGGGACGTGGCCCACCAGCGCCATGGTGTATTCGTACACGGAATCGCGCAGTGCGGTGAACAACGCCGTGATCGCGGTATTGCCGGAGCACTTGACCAGGGCAATATGAAAGCTCACGTATAAATTGTGGAACTGCTTCAAACCCAGATCGTCGCGGTCCATTTCCGCCATGATGGCGCGTAATTCCGCGAGCGGAACATGTTTTTCCGACGCATTCTCCAGCGACCAGGATTCCAATTCCATGCGGGCCTGAACAATGTCGCGCAATGGGTACTCAGACGTGGCCATGTGCAGCTGCAGGGCAGGCCCCGCTGAGGCCGCCGGCTCGCGCACCAGGATGGGCAGGATGGACCGGTGCGGTCCATCGAAGAGCTTGATGATCCCCTGAGACTCGAGCACCTTCAGGGTCTCCCGCATGGAGTTACGCGAGACCCTGAAGATTGCCGCGAGGTCTTTGTCAGTGGGCAGTTGCTGACCCAGCACAAGGTTGCCGTCGAACAGCTCGTTCTCGAGCCATTGCAGAACCTCACGATGAGTTGCCATGGTCACCAGCCTAAAATCGTCAGTCGAGCACGTGCCAACCTCAGCAGATGCTTCGACTCACGAGCTTACTGGGTATGACTGGGAAATCAGATCAGACCCTGGGCTGACATTGCGCGTGCCACCTTGATGAATCCGGCAATATTCGCGCCGGCCACATAGTTGCCGGGCATGCCGTATTCATCGGCGGTTTCAGCACAACGGTGGTGAATACCGCGCATGATTTCTTGCAAACGCTGCTGGGTGTAGTCAAAAGTCCACGAATCGCGGGAAGCGTTCTGCTGCATTTCCAGTGCGGAGGTTGCCACACCGCCGGCGTTGGCTGCCTTACCGGGCGCGAAGAGGATGTCTGCGTCCTGGAAGATACGGACTGCCTCCGCGGTGGTGGGCATGTTGGCACCCTCAGCCACGACCTCAACGCCGTTGGCGAGCAGCTTCTTGGCCTGGCGGCCGTTGAGCTCGTTCTGGGTGGCGCACGGCAGAGCCACGGAACCCGGGACGTCCCACACGGAGCCGTCCGAGACGAACCGTGCACGGCCGCCCTTGCGTTCGGCGTACTGGCTGATACGGGCGCGTTCCACTTCCTTGACCTGCTTGAGCAGATCCAGGTCGATACCGTCCGGGTCCACCACGTAGCCGCTGGAGTCGGACGCAGTGAGCACCTTGGCACCCAGTGACTGTGCACGTTCAATCGCGTAGATCGCCACGTTGCCGGAACCGGACACGAGCATTTCGCGACCGTCCATGTCCTGGCCGCGGGTCTTGAGCATTTCCTCGGCGAACATCACGGTGCCGTAGCCGGTGGCCTCGGTGCGCACGAGCGAACCACCCCAGGCCAGGCCCTTGCCGGTCAGAACACCGGATTCGTAACGGTTGGTGATGCGCTTGTACTGGCCGAACAGGTAGCCGATCTCGCGGCCACCCACGCCGATGTCACCGGCGGGAACGTCCGTGTACTCACCGATGTGGCGGTACAGCTCGGTCATGAAGGACTGGCAGAAACGCATGATCTCGGAATCGGATCGCCCGGAGGGATCGAAGTCCGAACCGCCCTTACCGCCGCCGATGGGCATGCCGGTCAGGGAATTCTTGAAGATCTGTTCGAATCCCAGGAACTTGACGATGCCCAGGTACACCGAGGGGTGGAAGCGCAGGCCACCCTTGTACGGGCCCAGCGCCGAGTTGAACTCCACGCGGAAACCGCGGTTGATGTGCACGCGGCCGTTGTCGTCGGTCCAGGGCACACGGAAAATGATCTGGCGTTCGGGCTCGCAGATGCGCTCCAGAATGGCCGACTCGAGCAGCTCGGGGTGGCGTGCCACCACGGGGCCCAGCGATTCGAAGACTTCGTCGACTGCCTGATGGAACTCGGACTCGCCGGGGTTGCGAGCAATGACTGCCTGCCGAACCGGAATCAAATTCTCGTGCATGGGTCTCCTGCCGTCTATCGGTTGTAGGTGCTCACCGCGCCATCAACGCCGCGAGCTGCGCCCGCGCCGCCGGAACCCGGTCAGAGTGGACAGCAGACCACTTTGACGTCGGCGTGCGCCTCCGCTGCGTGCAGGGGGAATCCCGAACTCGGGTTTCGTGGAGTTCGAATCATCGGACTCGTCAGAATCCGCGCTGGACTCAGCGGACATAACGTCGGTGTTAGCCCCCACACTAGCGCCTGTGACCTCGACCTCCGTGTCCAAGGCAACAGCATCAGGAAGCGTTGAGATGTTGGAAACTTCGGAATCCTCCAGAAGTTCTTGCAGATTTTCCTGCCCAATTTCGGCTTCTTCGTCTGTAATCACATTGAATACTGGTGCTTCTGCAACCTCGGGTTCGGATTCCAGCGGCTCGGAGGTTTCGCTGATCTCCGCTTCCACGCGGTCCTGTTCGTGCTCCTCCACGGCCTGCGCTTGAGTGAACCACGGGAGGTTCCGGGGCTCCTCCGGGGCGGGGGCCTCGGCGGCAGGAAGGGCGTCTTCGTCGGAGTCCTGAGTGGCCTCGACAGGTTCCAGTTCAACCGCGCCATCCTCGGATGTTTGCTCGGTGACTGACGGTGCCACCGCTTCGGCGGTCTCTGCCTTCTCGACGGTTTCTGCCGTTTTCTCCGCATCGGCGGTCTCAGCAGACTCGGCAGCTGCGGTCAGTAGATCTTCGATCCACGCCGTGACGTCTCGCAGGGGTTGCGGTTCCACGCTGTAGAAACGCTTCTGACCCTCAGCGCGCGTTGCCACCAGTCCGGTGTCCCGCAGCACCTTGAGGTGCTTGGAGACGGTTGGCTGGGAGACTTCCAGTTCTTCGACCAACTCTCCCACCGGGCGTGAGCCGTTGCGGAGTGCGGACAGGATCCGCCGGCGGGTGGGATCGGAGAGAGCTGAATATGAATCATTGGCCATAGGAATCACCCTAAACGTGAATCCTGATCAGGCCCCAATCAGACTCAGTCGTACCAGGGTCCAGGCCCCACTGGGGGAAGACTTCCTTGCGCGTTGCCATGATGGACCGGTCGGTCTCGTCATTGGGGTCAAAGCCGATCTCCCACGAACGCCACCATAGATCCACGTTGTCACCCATCATCTCGGGTGCGTGACCGCCGTACTTCTCGTTCATGTAGTCACGCCAATCCTGCGGAATGGCAGTGGTCACGGCGACCGGATGGCCGCTGGCGATGCCAACCAGGTGTGCCCAGGAGCGCGGTACGGCGTCGTGGCAGTCGTAACCGCCGCCACCTGTGGCGATCCAACGCCCCTCGCACACCTCGTCTGCCAGTTCGGATATCGACAGGGCAATCTGGCGCTGGCCGTCGATGCTGACGCGCAAGTGCGTGAGTTCGTCCTGGAAGTGGGAATCGCAGCCGTGCTGGGACACGATCACCTCGGGACGGAACTCGCGGACGAGAGGCGGCACCACGCGTCGTAGGCGCGCAACCACTGGGAATCGTCCGCGCGGGTGGGCATGGCCACGTTGACCGACGTGCCCGCGCACTGGCCCTCGCCGATCTCGTTGGCAAAACCCGTTCCGGGGAACAGCGACAGGCCCGTCTCGTGGAGGGAAATGGTAATGACGCGGGGGTCGTCAAAGAAAATGGACTGGGTGCCGTCACCGTGGTGGCCGTCCACGTCGATGTAAACCACGCGCTGCACACCGTTGTCGAGCAGATGCTGGATGGCCACGGCGCAGTCGTTGTAGACGCAGAAACCGCTGGCCTTGTCGCGTGCCGCATGGTGCATGCCGCCGCCGAAGTTGACGGCGTGGACGGCCTTGCCGTCCAAAATGTCCACGGCGCCTGATACGTGCCGCCCACCAGCCGGGCGCTGGATTCGTGAATCCCCTCGTAACCGGGGGTGTCCTCCGTGCCCAGCCCACATTCCGGGATTTCCCGCGTGGGGTCTTCGGACACGGCGTGGACCGACTTCACGTACTCCGCGGAGTGAGCCAGCTGGAGCACCTGATCGTCCGGGACCTCGGGGACTTCGATGCGCACGTTCTCCGCAGTGTCCAAGCCCAGTTGCTGCACCAGCCGCATGGTCGCGTCCAGACGGGACGGACGCATGGGGTGGTAATCCCCAAAGTTGTACTTGAGCAACTGGGGATCCCAATAAACACTGGTGGGGTACACGGCGCCTTTACCGTTTGTTGCGGGGCTCACACTCCCATTAGACCATTGACCACGCCTCGCTGGGCCGTGCATTGCACTGTGACGAAGAAATTAGGGCAATAATGTCCTGACTGCCCCGCGTGCAGCCACTATGGATTCATCGCTTGTGACGTTGGAGGAGGTGCGGTGAGCGAGCTCGAAGAGGCCGACCCGGTCCCCGAACACCCCGCAACAATCCCCAACGATCCGCTCCCCACACGCATGGCGCGCGGGCTGCGCGATTTCGTGGACGGAATCGCCAACTCCTCACCGGCCCGCCTGGCCGTGATCGTATTCGTGATCGTGGACCTGGCCTTTGCTGCCCTGTTGTTATTGCCCGTGTCTGCGGCACCCGGCAAGAACACAAGTGTCGCGGACGCCATCTTCACCGCGACCTCCGCCGTAACCGTGACCGGACTGACCACGGTGTCCACGGCGGACCAGTGGTCCCTGTTCGGACAGGTGATCATCCTGGTGGCCATCCAGATCGGTGGCCTGGGCACACTCACCATGACCTCGCTCCTGGCGCTGGCCATCGGACGGAAACTGGGTCTGAAGTCCAAGCTGATCACCCAGGAGGCCCTCAACATCGGTCGTTTGGGCGAAGTGGGTTCGCTGCTGCGCATCATCGTGGTCACCTCCATAACCATTGAGGCCGCATTGACCGTGGTGCTGACACTGGGCTTTCTGGTGGCCGGCGAACCCGTCCACACTGCCCTGTGGCACGGTGTCTTCTACGGCATCTCGAGCTTCAACAACGCAGGGTTCACGCCCCACAGTGACGGTTTGGTGCCTTACGATCACACGGGCCTGGATTCGTGGCTGATCCTGTTCCCGATCTGCATCGGTGTGTTTCTGGGTTCACTGGGTTTCCCCGTGATCCTGGTGCTGCGCGAAGCGGGCTTCCGCTTCACCCGCTGGAACCTCAACGCCAAACTGACCCTGCTGACCACGGGTGTTCTGCTGGTCATCGGATGGCTGCTGTTCTCCAGCTTTGAGTGGGACAACCAGGCCACGATCGGCGAAAAGCCTGTGGGCGAGCGCATCTTCCACGGATTCTTCGCGTCAGTCATGATGCGCTCCGGTGGCTTCAACCTGGTGGACATGACGGACACCTCCCCTGTCACCCTGCTGCTCACGGACGCCTGATGTTCGTGGGTGGCGGCTCCGCATCCACCGCGGGCGGTATCAAGGTCACCACCCTGGCCGTCGTGTTCTTGGCGATCCTGGCCGAGGCACGCGGTGACAAGTCCGTGATCGCGTTCTTCCGAACCATCCCGGATTCGGTGCTGCGCATTGCCATTTCGGTCATCATGATGGGTGCCACCGTGGTGCTCACCGGTTCCGCCATTCTCGTGGGGCTCACGGGCCGTCCTCTGGATCACGTGCTGTTCGAGGTCATCTCCGCCTACGCCACGTGCGGGCTCAGCGTGGGGGTTTCCGCGGACGCCCCGGACGCCGGAAAATACGTACTGGCCATCATCATGCTCATCGGCCGTATCGGCACCAACACGGTAGCCACGGCACTCGCGCTGCGATCACGGCGTAGGTTGTACTCCTACCCGGAAGAAAGGCCCATCATTGGCTAAGAACTCCTCCCACTCCGCACCGGTCCTGGTGATCGGACTGGGCCGCTTCGGATCCGCCACCGCCCTGCAACTGGTCCGCCAAGGCAATGAGGTCATGGGTGTCGAGCGCGACGCCGCTCTGGTGCAGAAGATGTCCGGACAGCTCACGCACGTGGTCGAGGCCGAGGCCACGGACATCGACGCCCTTCGGCAGCTGGGAGCCAGCGATTTCACCGCGGCGGTCGTGGGCGTGGGCACCTCGATCGAGTCCTCTGTGTTGATCACCGCCAACCTGGTGGACCTGGGCATCGACCGGATCTGGGCCAAGGCCATCTCCCCCGCCCACGGCAAGATCCTGGCGCGCATCGGCGCGCACCATGTGATCTTCCCGGAGGCGGACGCCGGCCGCCGCACCGCGCATCTGGTGTCCGGTCGGTTGCTGGACTACATCGAATTCGACGACGATTTCGCAATCGTCAAGATGTACCCGCCTCGCGAGACTCAGGGGTTCACGCTGGGCGAGTCGGACGTGCGCTCCAAGTACGGCGTAACCGTGGTGGGCGTGAAATCTCCCGGCGAGGACTTCACCTACGCCCGCCCGGAAACCATGGTGACCTCACGAGACCTGTTGATCGTCTCCGGTCACGTGGATCTGATCGAACGCTTCGCCGCGCGGCCCTAGTTCGGATCGCAGCCGCGAGCCTAGGCTGGAGCCCCGGCACCGGGTCGGGAGCCATGCGAACAACAAGGGGTTGACCACCATGGGTGAATATCGCAGCGTCCGGGACGCGAGTCTCTGGGTTGAGGAACGCGGCCAGGGTGATCCCGTGCTCCTGCTCCACGGCGGCATGAGTGACGTTGACGAATTCGAGCCGACTCTTTTCGGCCTCGCGGACACGTTTCGTGTGGTCGGCTACGACCGTCGGGGGTTCGGGCGCACTGCCGATACCGGGAACTTCACCCTCACCGAGATGGCCGCCGACGCTGCCGCGGTCATTGAGTCGCTTGGCGCTGGTCCGGCGCACGTGATCGGTTACAGCGCGGGCGGGATGGTGGCCACGAGCCTGGCCCTTGAGCACCCCGAACTGGTGCGGTCCTTGACCGTGATTAGTTCCGCGCTCGGTGCGGAGGACTGGATCATCCGTCCTCAGCCGCCCACCGGGGATTCTCCGGACGCAGGCTACCCCGCCATGATCGTGGACCGCTGCGCCCAATTGTCACCGGACGGACCCGAACACTTCCCGGAACTCGTCCGCAAGGTCTCCGAGCTGGCAACCCAGGACGTGGCACCGGCGGACGCGCTGGCTGCTACCCGGGCCGGGCGTTGATCGTCAGCTCCGACGATGATCTGGTGACCCTGGAGAGCCAGCTCGCCCTCTACAGGACACTGCAAAAGGGGGAACTGGCCGTGGTCCCTGGAACGTCACACATGCTGATGTTCGAGAAGCCCCATGTGGTCACGGACATCATCCGCAATTTCCTGAATGGAGCGGAACCGACCACGTACTTCCCGATTCACCGGGCCAGGTCGGATAACTAGCGAGAGTCAGTCGCCGCAGTATTCCTGTTCCATCTCGTCACCGCGCTCGGCAGACGCCGTGACACCGGCGGCGATCACGTCGCGGAGGCCGCGGTCGTCAAAGGTGTTGGTGGCCTTTTCGGTGGTGCCGCCGGGGCTGGTGACGGCCTTGCGCAAGGCGGCGGGATCGGCGTCGTCGGGGCTGAGCAGCACGCCCGCGCCCGCGACCGTTTCCTTGGCCAGGACGCGAGCCACGTCGCTCGGGAGACCGAGCTTCTCGCCCGCCTGCTGCATGGCCTCGGCCAGGTAGAAGACGTAGGCGGGGCCGGAACCGGAGACACCGGTAACCGCGCGGACCAGGTGCTCCTCGACCTCGACCACGGTGGCCACCGAGGACAGCACTTCCTTGACGGCTTCCAACTGTTCCTTGGTCGTGTGCGTACCGGGAGTCACCGAGATGACGCCGCGGCCCACGCTCGAGGGAGTGTTGGGCATGGTGCGCACCACGGGCTGGCCCTCGGGGAGCGCCTTCTCGAGGGCATCGATGGTGATGCCCGCGGCCACGGAGGCGACCACGGTCTTGGGCTCCAGCGCGGGAGCGATCTCACGCGCGAGGTCCAGAATGGCGTAGGGCTTCACACCCAGCAGCACGACGTCCGCACCCTTGACGGCCTCGAGGTTGGCCTTCTCATTCTCTTCGCCGGACAGCACGGTGACACCAGTGTCCTCGCGCAGTTTTTCGGCAGAAGATGCGGACTTGGTGGTTGCGCGCACTCGCTCGGCGGGCGTGCCACCGGCCAGGACGCCGCGCAAGATGGATCCGTTCATGGATCCCGAACCGAGGAAAGACAGGACGAGCTCGCTCATGCGAAAGCTCCTTTCGATAACGAATCTGGGCTTGTCTTGACCGTATCGCGCCCTCGGAGGGTAATGAAAACGTCCGGTGAAACTGCTCCTGAGAGGCAGGTTTCGGGTTTGCCAGTGGATCTTCAGGCTCTACTCGGTTGGTTCCCCACCTGGGTTCTTATGCTGGTCACACCTCAATTGGTGCGAGTGAGTAACAGGGAACGGTCCCCTAGCCCGTTTCCTCCATGTGCCGACGAGCGAACGCCAAGGATTCGGACAACCAGGCGTCCCGCTCGTCGGCATTTTTGGATTTCCGGGTGGATACTTCGACACCCACCACGCCCTGCCAGCGAGTATCGCGCAGGTATTCCAGCGTCTGCGCCACCGGCTGGACGCCGTGCCCCGGTAGCAGGTGTTCGTCCGCCATGGTGGTTCCGGACCCATCGGTCAGGTGAATGTGGCCCAGGCGGGATCCGAGTTCCTTCACGGCCGCGAGTGAATCCATGTGCGCGGTGGCCGCGTGCGAGAAGTCCCATGTGACCCAGTCATAATCCTGGCCGAGCGGGCTGTAGTGGGGTGAATACACCACGGCCTTACGGCCGGCCACGCGCCACGGGTACATGTTCTCCACGGAGATCTTGATGCCGGTCATGCGCGAGACCTCACGCACGCCCTGCACAAAATTGCGGGCGTATTTCTTCTGCCATCTGAACGGCGGGTGGACCACCACGACCTCTGCGCCGACTTGTTCGGTGAGTTTCGCGGCCATCTGGATCTTGGTCCAGGCCTTGCCCCACACCTGTTGCGTGAACAGCAGCGTGGGCGCGTGGATGGTGGAGATGGGCACCTGGTATTCCTGGATGTGATCCAGGAGCTGGTGTGTCAGCTGGCTCATGCGTTCGTGGGTGACAAGCACTTCCACGCTGTCGTAGCCCAGGCGCCGAGCGGCGTCGAACGTTTCGGGAACGCCCTTGGGGTAGAGCGAACTGGTGGACAGCGCCACGTGCGGACGGTACAGACCCTCGGTTTGGGACATCACTTGGCCACCAAGTTCTTGGGGTTGACGGTGTGGATCGCTGCCCCGGTGGTCAACCGGTCCAGTCGGCGCAGAATGAGCCCTTCGCGCAGCGCCCACGGCGAGATGCGTAGGGTTCCGATGTCCAGCATATCCATCGCGGTTTCGGCCACGATAGCGCCCGCGAGCACCTGGGCCGCGCGGTGTTCGGAGACGCCCGGCAGCTCGGCACGCTCGGACACGGTCATCGCTTCCATGCGCCGGGTCCACAACCGCAGATCCTCGGCGTGCATGATGCGCGGAACGTAGGGCCCCTGGGCCGACGGCGCTGCGCCACAGATGCGCGCGAGAGACCGGAACGTCTTGGACGTTCCCACCGCAAGGTCCGGGCGACCGCCCTTCTCGATCTTCTCCACGGCGGGCTTCAGAGTGGCGCGCACGTGCCGGCGCAACTTCTTCACGTCTGCCGGGGAAGCGACGTCGCTCCCGCCCAAGAACGTGCGGTACATGCGCCCGGCACCCAACGGAACTGAGGTCGCGACGGTGGGCAGCGCGTTGGTACCCACGGCCATTTCGAACGATCCGCCACCGATGTCGAAATCCATGATCCGACCGGCGCCCCAACCGAACCAGCGGCGCACCGCGTAGAAGGTGATGGCCGATTCCTGGTCGCCGGAAATCTCCGTGAGGGTGACCCCGGATCGGGACTGGACGTGGTCCAGGACGTCGGCACCGTTGGCTGCCTCGCGGATGGCGGACGTGGCGAACGCCAGGAGGTCCTCGGCGTCGTGCTCGACAGCGAAATCCCGCGCCTCGATCACAAAGGACGTCAGCAGGTCACGACCGTGATCGGTGATCCGCCCCTCCTGGTCCTGGTGCTCCACCAGGCGCAAGGCCATCTTGTGGGACGCGTACGGTTCCGGTTTGGAACCGGGGTAAACGTCCAACAGGAGCAGGTGAACCGTGTTGGAGCCGACGTCCAAGACTGAGAGCCGCATGTCGTTCCTTCGCTGAGCCGCGGGCCGTGACCCGAGGTGGACTACTTCTTGGTGGTCGAAGCCTTGCGCGTGGTGGTGGCTTTGGCCTTGGTACCGGCCTTGGCCTTGCTCGCGGTCTTCGACTTAGTTGCAGTCTTGGTCGCCGACTTAGTGGTGCGGGCGCGCGAGGTGGTCTTCTTGGGAGCGGGACCCTTGGCGCGCTTCTCGGCCAGCAACTGGGACGCACGAGCATTGGTCATCTGCTCGATGCTCTCAGCTCGCGGAACCGTCACGTTGGTTTCGCCATCCGTGATGTACGGGCCGAAACGACCGTCCTTGATCACCATGTGCTTCTCGGTGATCGGATCCGCACCCAGGTCAGCCAGCGGCGGTTTGGCGGCTTGGCGTCCGCGCTGCTTGGGCTGGGAGTAGATGGTCTTGGCCTCGTCCAGGGTGATCGTGAAGATCTGGTCCTCGGAGCCGATCGAACGGGAGTCCGAGCCCTTCTTCAGATACGGACCGTAGCGGCCGTTCTGCACGGTGATGGTTTCACCGTCCGTGTCCTCGCCCAGTTCGCGCGGGAGCGACAGCAGCTTGAGGGCGTCGTCCAGGGTCACGTCCTGCAGTTTCATGGACGAGAACAAGGACGCCGTGCGGGGCTTGGGCTTCTCGACCTTCTTGGGCTTGGGCTTGCCGTTCTTGTAGTACTCCGTGGGGATAGCGTCGAGCTCTTCCTGGGTGGGCTCGGGGATCACCTCGGTCACGTACGGTCCGTAGCGGCCGTCCTTGGCGACGATCATGCGACCCGAGTCCGGGTTGGTACCCAGTTCGCGGCCGTCCGCCTTACCGATCTCCATGAGTTCCTGGGCCTTGGTGGCGTCCAGTTCGTCAGGAGCAAGGTCCAGGGGCACATTGGCGCGAACCGGGTCGGTGATCTCACCGGTCTCCGGATCGACCGTTCCGGCCACTTCCAGGTAGGGGCCGAACTTGCCGACGCGCAGCATGATCTCGTCCGTGATCGGAATCGAGTTCACCGCGCGGGCATCGATCTCGCCCAAATCTTCCACGATGGGCTTGAGACCGTGTTCGGCCTGACCATCGCCGAAATAGAAGCCGGTGAGCCACTTGACGCGCTCTTCCTCGCCCCGGGCGATGCGGTCCAGGTCATCTTCCAATTCGGCCGTGAAGTCGTAGTCCACGTAATCCGTGAAGTGATCTTCCAACAGGCGCACCACGGAGAAGGCGAGCCATGACGGGATCAACGCCGAGCCGCGCACCTGCACGTAACCGCGGTCCATGATGGTTGAGATCGTGGCCGCGTAGGTGGACGGACGGCCGATCCCCAGCTCGTCCAGTGTCTTCACCAGGGAAGCTTCGGTGTAACGAGCCGGCGGAGTGGTGGTGTGCCCGTCCGCAGTGACGTCCGTGGCGTCCAGGGCGTCGCCCTCGGCCATGACCGGAAGCCGCTTGTCCTCGTCCTTGGACTTGGTGGAAACACCCGAACTCGTCTCCGGGTTCTCGTCCTTGCCTTCCTCGTACGCGGCCAAGAAACCGCGGAAGGTGATGACCGTACCGGAAGCCGAGAACTCGGCGTCGGCGCCGGACAGTTCGCCCGCGGCCGAGGAAGCGAAGGCACCCAACCGAACCGTGGCGGTGGAGCCCTTGGCGTCCTGCATCTGCGAGGCCACGGTGCGCTTCCAGATCAGTTCGTAGAGCTTGAACTCGTCCACGGACAGCTGCGAGCGCACCTGCGACGGCGTGCGGAAGGAGTCACCGGCGGGGCGAACAGCCTCGTGAGCTTCCTGCGCGTTCTTGGACTTGGAGGAGTAGATGCGTGGCTTACCGGGGACGAAGTCCTCGCCGTAAAGCTCCTTGGCCTGCTTCCGTGCGGCGTTGATCGCCTGGTCGGACAGTGCCACGGAGTCCGTACGCATGTAGGTGATGTAACCGTTCTCGTACAGCCGCTGGGCCACGCGCATGGTGGTGCGGGAGGTGAAGCGCAGCTTGCGCGCCGCCTCCTGCTGCAGGGTGGACGTGGTGAACGGTGCCGCGGGGCGGCGGGTATAGGGCTTGGTCTCGAGCGAGCGGACCGTGAACTCGGCGTCCTGCAGGCCGGCGGCCAGCGCGGTGGCGGAGGTCTCGCCCAGGTGGACCAGAGCGCCGTCGCGAGCGGACTTGAGTTCGCCGCGATCCGAGAAATCCTTACCGGTGGCCACGCGCTGGGAGTTCAGCGAGGACAGGCGCGCGGTGAAGCCGCGGCCCGCGTCCTGCCCCTCAGGGCGTGCGAACGTGCCGGTGAGATCCCAGTAGTCCGCGGAAACGAACGCCATGCGCTCGCGTTCGCGCTGCACCACCAGGCGGGTAGCCACCGACTGCACGCGGCCCGCGGACAGGCCCGAGGACACCTTGCGCCACAGCACCGGGGAGATCTCGTAACCGTAGAGGCGGTCCAGGATGCGGCGGGTTTCCTGGGCGTCCACCAGGTCTTTGTCGAGCTCGCGCAGCTGACCGAAGGCACGCTCGATGGCTTCACGGGTGATTTCCGGGAACGTCAGACGGTAGACCGGAACCTTGGGCTTGAGCACCTGCAGCAGGTGCCATGCGATGGCCTCGCCTTCGCGATCCCCATCAGTGGCCAGGTAGAGGGCGTCGGCTTCTTTGAGCTTCCGCCGCAGCTCCGTGACCTTCTTCTTCTTGTCCGGATTGACCACGTAGTACGGGTCGAAACCGTGATCCACGTCCACCGCGAACTTGCCGTACGGACCCTTTTTCATGTCCGTGGGCAGCTCAGAAGGCTGCGGCAGGTCCCGGATATGACCCATCGAGGATTCGACCTCGTAGGCGTCACCGAGGTAACCCGCAATCGTTTTCACCTTGGAGGGTGACTCCACGATCAGCAGGCTCTTGCCGGTTTCAGCGTTCTTGGTGGCCTTGGTTGGCACGGTACTCCTCGTCATGACCCGTGGAATCGAGCGGGTCTGTTCCTTCCAATGGGGGCTGCACGAAATCCCCCGTGGTTACTCACCGTCTCACAAGAGAGGTTTTACCACTTGTTCAGGTGCTCAGGCCGGATCGTGATCCGGTTCCGTAGTCATGGTGAACTCACGGCCCGTGGCCGAGTCAACATCGATCACCACAAAGTGATACTTGTACGTGGGTGCCCAGGGCTTCAACGGAAGCTGCTCGGCGGCGTCACGCTCGGCCTGGGTTTCCAAGCGACGCGCACGGCCGTGGACCACCACGGACTGCACATGGTCACCGACCACACGGTCCACTTCGAACGCCACGTGATTGTTGACCACCAGGCTTGCAAGCTTGGTGCCCTGTGCAGTGCGGAAATACAGTTTACGGTCCTTCGCCACATAGTTGACTGGGAAAATGTCAACCATGCCCGCGGCTTGCACGGCCAGACGGCCGAACGGGAGCTCCCCCAGAAGCTCCCACACCGCGTTGGTGTCGAGGGGCAGAATCGGATTATAGGTTTCGCCAGTGCTCATGACTTCAGTCTTACACTTCCACCAACAGGCCGTGGGTGATGAGCGCCTGATTTCACGTAATAATTGCTCCGACGGCCCGTTTTCCCACCCGAGCAATGAGCCGAGAGCGGTCAGGATCTGACGCGCGGTGAGCTCGCCGTCGCACACGCCCACGAAGCCCGCAGCTTCACTGCTCAGCACCACGGTGCGCCGCAATCCTCCGCCTTGCCGCAGCAGGATCAGCGCCGGGTCCTCGGCCCCGGGGCGGCCGTGACGTTCCTCGGTGACGTCCTGAGCGACGTCGTAATGCTGGTCCTGCCACGCGTCATCGCCGACGACGCCGCTCGCGACCTCCCCGCGATACATCGCCTCCGCGCGAGGCCACTCCGCGGCCAGGGTGGCCGCGATGGGCTGCTGGATCGGGTGCTCGATGTGCTCAAAAATCCGCAGGATCTCGGTCACGGCGCGGGATTGCTCAGGGCGCTCGAGGCGGACCATGCCGAAGCCGACCCAGCCCACGTGACGCGAGGTGAAGTCCGCGAGATAGTCGCGGTAAGCGGCGTCGTAGGCTTCAAGATCTCGCTGCTGAGAGGCGTCCCGCAACCAGGTTTCCGCGTACTCGCACACGTCTTGGATCTCCCGCTGGATGACCCACGCGCCGGTGCCCGGAGCAATCCACTGCTCGACGCGCTCGGACCAGATCTTCTCCGGGTCGGCGTCCGGCGTGTCGGGGATTTCCCAGTTGGCCAGCAGATGGGCGGTGGCCCCCGGGGCCATCACGGTGGGCAGTGCGGTGATCAGTTCGGAGACGAGCCGGTCCCCCGCCTTACCGCCGTCGCGGTAGGTGAAACGGTCTTCATTTTTTTCGTTGGTGCGGCGCGGGGTGATCACGAACGGCGGATTGGAGACGACCAGGTCGAATTCCTGTCCAGCCACCGGTTCGAGCAGGCTGCCCTGAATAAGGGTGACGCGATCTTCGAGGTCGAACGGGTCCAGGTCCAGAGCCCGAGCGTTGAGCAGGAGGTTGAACCGGGTGGTCGCCAGTGCGCGACCCGAGAGGTCGGTGGCCGTGACATGGCGGGCGTGCGAGAGCAAGTGGAAGGTCTGGATGCCGCACCCTGTGCCTACATCCAGGGCGGTGCCCACCTCGCGCCGTTCGGTGGAACGCACCAGGGTCAAGGAAGCGCCGCCGATGCCCAGCACATGATCGCGGCGCAGCACACCGGGACGTTGGAAGGCACCCAGGTCGCTGACCACGTAGAGCTCGCCGGCTACGTCGGTCGAATAGGGGCGCAGGTCAACGGAGGCGCGCACCAGGTCGGTATCGACCGTGTCGTTACTAGCCCCGCCGTTGTTGCGGGAGTCTTTGTTGTAGGTGCCGTTGTTCGTGCTTTTGTCGGTGGGCCTGAGGTCGTCAGTCCAGCTGTCGTCGTTCTCCAGGAGGCCCAGACGAGCGAGACCCGCGGCACCCACGGTGGGCAGAGCGACGTCGACGTCCGCGGACGGAACGGCGTCACCCAAGAGGAAGAGCGCGATCACCGTGGCCAAGTGCGGTTGCGCGTGGCCCGTGTGTTCCAGGCAACGCGCGCCGGAACCGGCTGTTCCCGCAACCACGCGTCCATGGCGCGATCACCGAGTAGATCGGTGACTCCGTCCACGGTGAAATTGCTGGCCGTCAGGTCTCCGTGGAGATCCAGGACGAGCTGAGGGTCCTGCGAGCGCGGCGAATCGGCCACCGCGCTGAACGGCGCGGCAGCGGGCGAATCAGTCAATGCTCAGTGGCCCAGGCGGAACTTGCGGCCGGTGACGCGGGTGGGGGTGATCTCCACGAACTCGAGCTTCTCCGTCTCGAGCCAGGGGCGCAGCCCCAGCGATTCCACGTGCTCGATGTCCTCGGTTTCGGTCAGCATGCGTGCGGTACCGCGCACCACCACGGAGTGGGCTTCGGAACCGGTAGCGCGGTCGATCTCAATGGTCACGTTGGGGTTCAGCTGCAACTGGAGCACCTTGGTGCCCTTGGCCGAGCGGAAGTAGAGGCGCTCGCCGTCGGTCACGATGTTCAGCGGGGTGATGTCGATTTCATCACCGTCACGAGTGGCCAACCGGGCGAAACGGGCCTGCTTGAGCAGATCCCAGCTCTCCTGCTCGGACAGCTCCTGGATGGGCGGCTGCTTGGGCTCGTCCTGCTGATCGTGCGACTTGGCAATGTTCATGGGGTGTCCCTGCTCCGGAGTGCTCATATCCCCATAATTCCATGCGCGCCGCGTTCTCGGGGAGAGCATCGCCAAAAAGGTGCAGATCACGGCCGTATGACGAACCCGGAGCCCGCTGTGGAGGGTGAGTGGCACGGGTAGCGGTCGCGGCGGCGTCGTTGCTAGACGGGGATCGTTCCAAGGCGGGGCGTTCCCGCGTGACGTCGTCGGTGGCCGGAAGAAGCGAGGTGAGTAGCGCGGGCGGCTTATGCGTGTTGCCGCGTGCGGGAGAATGGGACGGTGAGTTCTTCCCAGGACATGGTCAATCTGCTCGGCCGCGGACCGCAGCCTGAGCAGGTTCGTCATGTCCGCGAACTACCCGCACGCGATGCCGAATATGCACCGTGGCCGGAATGGATTCACCCGACCGTCCGCCAGGCGTACGAGCGGCTGGGAATCCACCAACCTTCGCGCACCAGGTCGCGGCCATGACTGCGCCGCGGCACACGATCGTGGCCACCGGAACGGCCTCCGGAAAGTCGCTCGTGTATCAATCGCTGGTGCTCAACGCCGTTCATCGCGGGAAGCTGGCGATTGCTTCTCGGCCCGGGTTGTTGCACCACCCCGAAGAAGCCACCGCGCTGTACTTGTCGCCCACCAAAGCGCTCGCTGCGGATCAGTTGATGTCCCTGCGGTCGCTGGGTTTCGACGACGTTCGCGCGGCCACCTACGACGGCGACACCGATACCGGCGAGCGCCGCTGGATCCGCGAGCACGCGGACGTCATCCTGTGCAATCCGGACATGCTCCACCACGGCATCCTGCCTAATCACACGGGCTGGTCGCGCTTCTTCCGGCGGTTGCGGTACGTGATCATCGACGAGGCCCATTCATATCGGGGCGTGTTCGGTTCGCACGTGGCCGTGCTGATGAAGCGCCTCAAGCGGATTGCCGCTCATTACGGGGCGGATCCGATCTTTGTGGGGGCCTCCGCGACGAGTGCGTCGCCTCAGGAATCCTTCGCGCGGTTGATCGGCGCCTCTCCCGACGAGGTAACGGCCGTGGAGCGCGATACGTCTCCGCACGGATCGCGCACCGTGGTGCTGTGGGAACCGGAGCAATCGCCGGGAGGGTCCGACAACAACGCGCCGTCACGACGCACGGTCACTGCCGAATCCGCAGACATGCTCACCGACCTGGTGCTGCAACAGATCCGTACGATCGCGTTCATTCGCTCGCGCCGGGGTGCCGAGACGATTTCTCAGATCGCGCACCGGCAACTCGAAGAGGTTGACCCGTCGCTGGCGCACCGGGTCGCGGCGTATCGGGCGGGTTTCCTGCCCGAGGAACGGCGGGAGCTGGAACAGGCCCTGCGCGACGGTCGCCTATTGGGGGTTGCAAGTACGTCCGCCCTGGAGTTGGGTATCGACATCGCCGGGCTCGACGCCGTTCTGGTCGCCGGGTGGCCCGGCACTCGGGCCTCATTCACGCAACAGATCGGGCGTGCGGGGCGTGCCGGTCAGCATGCGCTGGCAGCCTTGATCGCCGGAGACGATCCGCTCGATACCTACCTGGTGAATCATCCCGAGGCGATTTTCGACGTGCCTGTGGAAGCCACGGTGTTCGAGGCCTCCAACCCGTATGTCTTGGCCCCGCACCTGTGCGCCGCGGCAGCCGAACTCCCCATCCGGGCCACGGAACTTGAGCAGTTCGGGCCCACCGCTCACGATGTGGTGCAGTCTTTGGAGGCCGCCGGCCACCTACGACGGCGCCCGAGCGGCTGGTTCTGGACGCGTTCCGAACGGCCCGCGGACATGGTGTCCATCCGTTCCGGGGACGGCGGGCCCGTGCAGATCATCGAATCCGAGACCGGCGCGGTGCTGGGAACCATGGGTGCTCCGCAATCCCACTACCAAGCACACCCCGGAGCGGTGTACGTGCATCAGGGCCGCACGTACCTGGTCGAGGATTTGGACGAGGAACTCAGCGTGGCCTCCGTGCGGCACGCGTTCCCGGATTTCTACACGGTCGCCCGCGACGTCACCGAGGTACGGGTACGTTCCGTGGCTGACACCGAACGCTGGGGTCCCATCACCATTCACCGCGGCAGCGTGGACGTGACAACCCAGGTGATCAGTTTCCAGCGCAAACTCACCGCCTCCAACGAAGTGGTAGGCGAGGAACCGTTGGAGCTGCCCCCGCGTCAATTGACCACCACTGCCACGTGGTTCACCGTGGACCAGCCTCAGTTGGCCGCCATGGGCATCGAGGAACCGGACATCCCCGGCTCGCTGCACGCGGCCGAACACGCCATGATCGGGCTGCTTCCGCTACTGGCATCGTGTGACCGGTGGGATGTGGGTGGGCTGTCAACCGCATTGCACGCGGACACCGAATTGCCCACCATCTTCGTGCACGACGGCCACCCCGGCGGAGCTGGCTTCGCCGAGCGCGGTTACGACATGTTTCACCGCTGGATCACGGCCACCCGGGACGCCATTGCCGCGTGCGAGTGCGAAACCGGCTGCCCCTCCTGTGTGCAATCCCCCAAGTGCGGAAACCGCAACAATCCGCTGGATAAGGCCGGTGCGCTCAAGCTGTTGAACGGGTTGCTGCGGTTCGCTCCGGCTGCCACATCAACGGAATGAGAGCTAAGCAGCCACCGAGGGAGTACGGATAACTCACCTCACCGATATCGAACTGCATCACGGCTCCCCCGGCGGCGGTCCGGCCCGCGATATTCCAACGGCCGGACCAAGCGGCTCCAGCGGACCGAACAGGGCGATGCTCGTGCGGACATCCACGGTGGTTTGTTCCGGAGTGACCAGGTCGCAGTGATCCATGACCGCGCCGTTCTCTTGAGCCACGGCCCGGGCCACATCGCAAGGCACCCCGCTCGCTAAGCCCCGAGCCGTGTCGGCTGCAGCGAGCGCGGCGAGGTCTGCGGCTTTCGCCGCCCGGTGCATCGAGATGCCCGCCTGCCCGAGCAACAGGATCACGATCAACAGCGCGCACATGAGCACGGCGATGGTCATCCCGTGAACGGTTCCTGACCCTTCATCGGGATGGTTCCCCCTCTTGGGACTCCCACCATCGGATGTCTGGGGCTCTCGATGCAGGCCGGACCTGACGACATGACGAGAGTCCGCTGGCAGGATGCTACGGGCCCACATCTGCGTTCCTCGCTCCCTCGGTCACAGCCATGGCATCAGCTTGAAGTGTCCAGCTACTCCACTGGCCCAAGATTCCTGGAGCTGGTCCACTGACCGTCACGTTGACCCGGTCAGAGTCGGCGGTAACGGTCACCGTGGAATCATCGCCTGCGATCTCTCGTGCTCGTTCTTGGGCGATGGCCACGGTTTCCCCTCGAGCAGCGGCCCTGGCAGACGCTCGAGCAGCTTCCTCAAAACGGACCAGGGTCATTCCGGCTGCCGCGGCGGCCAGCATGACGGCGAGCAACAGCACCAGAGCGGGCATGATGACCGCGGTTTCCACGGTGACGGCACCCCTGTCGCGGGGTTCTTTGGATTCTCCGCCTGGCACTGAGCCAGGAGCGAAAAATGCGGTCGAGGATTGATGTGTTCTCACGTCGGTACCTTTCCGAGAACTCAGGTGGGTCCGTTGGGCGCGCCTCGCTGTCGAGGCGCGCCCAACGGTGTTGCCCCCATCGGATTACACCGACAGGGCCTTTTGGATGATGCCGAGCAGCAGACCCGATACGGAGTCTGAGGACAGCACAGCGGCCATGACTCCGCCGAAGGCAGCGGCCGCAAGAACGATCACGGCGTACTCCGCAGTGGACGCTCCGAGATCGGGGTGGTCCGAACTCAAGGCGAGCTCGGTGCTGGACGGCTCCAGAACGGCGTCGGGCTCGATGGCCTGCGGTACTGAAGTGGCGGTGGTGACGGTGGTGTGGGACATGGTGATCTCCTGTGTGATGGGTGTTTTGAGTGAGGTTCTGTGGTTGGTGTCGCGTCCCGCGGGCGGCGCTCGGTCGCGGTTCATGAGCCGAACACCTTGGGCAGCAAACTCATGAGCACGGGCAGCACGCCCCAGCACATGAAGGCGGGTAGACAACACAGTCCGAGCGGCAGCACCAGCCGAACGGAGAGGGCTTCCGCGGCTCGCTCGGCGCGGCGGAATTGGGCGCGCCGCACCTGTTCAGCCTGGCCGCGCAAGACCGTCGCCGACGCCGCCCCGGACGTCGCCGTGAATTCGAGCGCATCGCGGTAGTCCAGTAACGCTCTGGGTGACTCGTTGACCGATGACCACGCGGTGTCCCAGTCCAGGCCCAGTCGAAGTGCTGCGGCAACCCTTTGAAGCTCGGGATGACCGGTCCCGGCAGTGCTGTGGGCCAGCACGGAAACGGCCTCCGCGAGAGGCAATCCGGCGTCCAGTTGGGTTGCCGTCAGCTCGACGAGCGTGGCGGCGGGCAACCCGGGCGAGCTGCCGCGCGAAGCCGACTGAGCGGCGTCGTCGTATTCGGACGAGGGTGCAACCGCGGCACTGGCACCCCTTGGGGACAGCGCAACCGCGCGTGGCGATGACCAGACGAAGAACGCGACGGCTACGAAGAGTCCAGTGGTCAGGGCGATGATCATGGCCCGTCCACCCCCTCGGCGTGCCGCATGAGCTGGCGGGTCCACAACCGCCCGGCCACCGTGAGGACGGCTCCCGCAATAAGTGCGATCCGACCCCACGGTGTGGTGATCAAGGTGGTGATCGGATCGGTTCCCATGAGCATTCCGAGGCCCAGCGCGAGGACCGGCAACCAGGCGAGGACACGAACCGTGGCACGAGGGCCGGCGAGCGCACTTTCGCGGGCGGCCTGGGCATCGATCTGTGATTCGACGGAATCGGCCAAGCCGTTCAGGGTCTTCGACAGAGAGGCTCCGGAGCGTTCCGAGATCTCCCAGCACGCGGCTAGCTGCACGCTGACGGAGCGGGCCCAGCGAGCGAGTTCGTGGTCAGACACGTCCGGAGTGGACTGCGCGATCCGGCCCAGGGTGACGGAGGCTGGGACACCCAACTGCGACGCCGCATGTACGTCGCGGCACAGTTGGTCGATCCAGGCGGCAGTCGGGTTGGCGGGGCTTTGACCAACAGCTCGGGATGCTTGACCGAAGACCGCGGACGGGCTGCGGCCGGCGCTCAGCAATGCCGCGAGTCGGCGGACCAGCGTGACCCACAAGGCTGCCTCGGCGGCTCGGTCCCGTCGCCAGTGGCGGGACACGAACGACATTGACGCAAGCGAGGCGCGGGGGCGGTCTTTGTCCTGCTGTGTGATCGCGACACCGTGGGTGGTGAGCGCACGGCCGCCGACCCCACCGGCCCAGGTCAGACCAGCCGCGGCAAGAAGGGTTCCTACAACGAGGGCGAGGATCATGACGTACCCCGCCGGTGGTCCCCGGCCGGAAGCGCAGGCGCGGCTGTGGTCTCTTGGGCCGTGGTTCGAGACAGGAGCTCTGCCACACGTGGCCATCCCGGCCCCCTCACCGGTTCCCCTCCGCTCCAGCTCAGGGCGGTGCGGGTGACGAGTTGGCCGTCTGCCAGCTCAAGGGTGCACAGGGTCCCCAAGCGCCGCCCGTCCACTCCCCTGCTGACATGGGCGACCAGATCGAGGGCGCTGGCCGCCTGAAGATCGACAGCCTCTCGGTTCATCCCGGCCAGCGAACCCAATGCTGCCAACCGTGCCGGAACAGCCTGGGCGGAATTCGCGTGCACGGTTCCAGCACCGGCGTGACCGGTGTTCAGCGCAGTAAGCAGTTCGCGTACCTCTGCACCGCGACATTCTCCGACCACCAGGCGATCGGGGCGCATGCGCAAGGCTTGCCGCACCAGCTCTGCCAAGTCCACAGCACCACTGCCCTCCACATTGTCGTGGCGGGCCTGCATGCCCACCACGTGAGGATGCTCAGGGTTCAGCTCGGCGGCGTCCTCGATGAGTACCAGACGCTCGGACGGGTGGCACTGGGACAGCAGCGCGGACAGGACGGTCGTCTTACCGGATCCCGTCGCCCCGCTGATCATCAAGTTGGCCCCTGCGGACATGGCGGTACACAGCACGTCCGCCATGAACGGGTGGATGGAACCCGAGGACACCAAATCGGACAGGGACAACCGCTGAGGAGCCTGAAACCTGATGGACAGCAACGTGCCACTGGTGGACACCGGTGGGATCACCGCGTGAACGCGTAGTCCCGTGGCGGTCTGCACGTCCACGCAAGGGTTGGCGTCGTCGAGCCGACGGCCGGCCGCCGTGATGAGACGCACCGCAAGCGCGCGAACGTCCGTCTCATTCGTGAAAGGAGATGGCACCCGGGCCACGCCGCCGAGGGTCTCCACGAACACGTTCTCGTGCCCGTTGACGTACAGGTCGCTGAGCCCTTCGGTGGGCAGGAGCGGTTCGAGCGGACCCAACCCCGTGAGCTCGGCCTTGATGTGCTGCACCGCCCGGATGGACCCCACCGCTCCGAGAACGCGGCCGGTGTCCTGGATGGCGCGGGCAATCCGGGCATCGGTGAGCGCACCACCTTCCTGCAGTAGACGATTGCGGACGTCTTCCGTGAACTGGGTGTCGAGTTCCGTGCCGCTCATGACCGCACCTCCACCTGCTGGGCGATGGCACGAACGGCTTTCGTGTGCTTCGCGCGTTTGCCCCGCTGCAACACAGCACCGTTGTCGAGCTCTTGCGGAAGGCGTGGGTCGAACCTGAGGGAGCCAGCACAACCGACTCCGGTTGCCGATTCCACGACGGCTGCATCCACGTCCGCCACGTTGAGCCCGGTCAGGACGGTCATCACTGGGATCTCCCCGCAGCGCCGGACTGCCAGTGTCGCCGCCAGAACTCCCCTGACGGTGCGCGGAGTAAGCACCAGTACCGTAGAGCACCACTGAGCCTGCTCCTCGAGACGGTCCGCGTTCAGATCAACCACCAAGTCGCTCGCCGCACTTCTCAGCGCGTGGATCACGGTGCCCACCGGAACGTGAGACGCATGAGTGCCCTGCCGATCCCACGAGAGATAACGCAACTTCCCCGTACTCGGCATGGCCGCCCACAACTGGTCCGCTGCCACCGCACCGGAGAACTGGTGCAGCTCGGGCCAGCGCAGGCCGTCCTCGGATTCGGTTCCCAACACGAGATCCAGTCCCGCCGCGACTGGATCGGCGTCGACCACCGCGGTCGTGGAACCGCCGTCCGCCAGTTCCTGCGCTAGCCAGCACGCGAACGTGGAGGCGCCCACACCACCGGTGGCACCCACCACTCCGATGACGCGACCGAGCTGAACCGCCCCGCCGTCCTGATCGGAGCGCGAGAGCATCTCGGCCAGCCATTCGGCGGCGTCGGGAAGCACGACGACGGCGCTTGCCGCGCTGCGAGCGGCAAGTTCCCAGGCTCCCTGCTGGGAGGACAACGCCACGATGATGGCGCCGTTGGGTACTCGTTCCACCGCCGATGTCGCGTCCACGAGGAGCGTCTCCGCGTCCTCGGCATCGGCGAGACTGTCGGTGACTGTCAGTTCCACACGACAGCTCACACACACGGCTTCCACGGATTCGATGAGCTGCGGATCAGCACTTAGGAGATGGACCGTTCTGGTCAAGGCTGCTGCCGGTACGTCGGCGCTGCGTCGATCGACGGGCGCGCGGTCAATGGTGGTGCGCTGGGCTCTGCGCGTCCGCGGAATCACCGCCGTGTTCGGGGACCTGTGCGCTGGAGGGGTCATGCCCTTACAGTCGTCGGATCACCCGCTTAGAGGACCACCCGGGGTCCCGATTGTGGAGTCGGGGCCCAACCTCCACGGCAGGCATCAGGCCTGTGCAGTTACGTCACCGCGAGTGCACCCTCGCCACGCGGACGTCAACAAGTCAGACTTGCACCATGAACATCACACTCGTCGGCGGGGGTCCCGATTCCACGAGTCCAGGCTGTGTGGCTCCCTTTCTCGAGAAGTGCCTCACCCTCGGCTCCGGGCGTATCGGTTTGTTCCTGACCGGTGACGCGGTCACCGCTGATCACAGCGCGGCCCCGTACCTCGATCTCCTCGACGCTGTGCGTGACCGGATCGACGTCGTCCCGCTCAGCGGCGATGTCGGCGACCTGCATCGATTCGAGGCAATCGTCGTGGGCGGTGGCCGAACCCCCGATTATCACTCTGCTCTCTCCGCTTCGATGCCACAGCTGCGTGACCTGGTCGGCAAGGGTGCGCCCTACCTCGGTTTCTCTGCGGGGGCGATGATTGCCGCGGAGTACGCAATTCTCGGCGGATACACGATGGACGGCATTGAGGTGTGCGCATCCGAATGTTCAGAAGATCTGGAGGCCCTCACCGTGCAAGCGGGGATCGGTATCGTGCCGTGGACCGTTGACGTTCACGCCTCGCAGGCGGGCACGCTGACTCGGGCGATTGCGGTGGTGGCGTCCGGTGGCGTGTCATCCGCCGTCGCCGTGGACGAAGACACTGCCCTCCACCTGGATGACGCGCGGTATCCTCGTGTCCTGGGATCTGGGCTGGCCTGGTGGATTACTCCTGCCGGGGATCACGTAGGAGTCAGGCTTCAATCCGCCGAGCCACAGTAGCCCGCTCACGAAAACGTTCCGGTTGATGTCCCACTACCACCACGCACGAGTCGTCTCGGTGGGCCCGTCGAGTTCGGTGAGCCCGGCGTCCACCACGGCAACCGGCCGAGTGGCAGCTGCCCACTCCGCCTCACGCGGTTCATCGACCCGCACCCTGAAGTCGTCCGCCCGCCACTGTTCCCGCTCGGCTTCGGACATGGCCTCCCATGCCAATTGCGCGGCGTGGGCGCACTGGGCCGCAAGCTTGCCACTGGTCATCTCGAGCCCCGGCCGCACCTCAACGGTGACCTTCGCGTCAGTAACGTTTGAAGCGCCGTCGTCGGGAAAAGTTGTGCCCGAAACCTGAAGTTTGTTCAGTTCCTTGGGCAGCGGTTTGACCGGGCCGGGCACAAAGGCGCGCACGGCGGCGTCGCCGAATTCCCCGCTACCTGCCTGGGTGACCGTCACGCCGTCGAGTTCCTGAACGTCGGTCCAGCGTTTGCCGTCCGCGCGGCGCACCAGTTTGCGGATACGCGCGTCGCGCCAGTGCTTCACGGCCGGGTACCAGGGGCCGTCAGGTGCGGATCGCGGGTCCGCAAGCAGGGCGACGACGGCGCGCGCGGCGGTCTCGGCCACGTCCACCTGCCGCGCAGGAGACTGCCGATCCCTGTAGACCACCAATTGCATGGCCCAGGGGATGTCGTGATCATCGGGAATCTGGTCGGACATCTTTCTACTGTGTCACGCGGCATCCGCGCTCCCCACAACCGGTGTTCTGCTGTGCATGTCAGGAGCCACCCGTAACCTGAATCCATGAACGCTGACGTTGTGGCCAGGCTCCGAAGCACCTTCCGTACCGGGCGGACCCGCTCTGTGGAATGGCGCAGGGGACAGCTCAACGCGCTCGAAGCGATGCTGCTCAATCACAAGGAGCAGTGGCAAAGGGCGCTGGGCGAAGACCTGGGGAAATCTCCGTTCGAGGCCACAATGACCGAGATCTATCCGGTGATCACCGAGCTCAAACACACACGTCGCAATCTCAAGAAATGGCACAAGGACCAGCCGGTTCGCACGCCGTTGCAGTTTTTTCCCGCCCGTTCGTGGGTGCGGTACGACCCGCTGGGTGTCGTGGTGATCATCTCGCCGTGGAACTACCCGCTGCAATTGCAGTTTTCTCCGCTCATGGGCGCGCTGGCCGGGGGTAACTGCGTGGTCATCAAGCCCAGTGAGATCAGTTCGGCCGTCGAACAGCTCTTTGCCGAGCTGGTCCCGCGCTACTTCGACCAAGAAGCCGTCGCCGTAGTCACCGGCCAGGCCGACGCCGCCACTGCCCTCATCGATGCCCGCCCCGATCACGTGTTCTTCACGGGTTCCACCGCCACGGGCACCGCGGTGGCCGAACGCGCAGCTCGCCATCTCGTTCCCGTGACCCTGGAGCTGGGTGGGAAGTCCCCCACATACGTGCACAACGATGTCGACCTTCATGCGGCCGCACGCCGGATCGTGTGGGGCAAGTTCGTCAATGCCGGCCAGACGTGTGTGGCACCGGATCACATCTATGCTTACCAGGACATTGCGGCGTCATTGGCGGAGGAACTCGCGCGAGCCGTGCGCGAGAGTTTCGGAGCTCGGCCGCAGGAATCGGAAGACTATGGGCGCATGATCCACACCGGCGCGGTGGATCGCGTGAGTGCCATGCTCCCGGCCAAGGGTTCGGAGCAGATCGTGTGCGGCGGTGACGTGGATCGGGAGGATCGCTATATCGCGCCCACCGTCCTGTACCCCGTGGCCGAATCCGATCCCGTGATGAGCGAGGAAATCTTCGGCCCGGTCCTGCCCATCCTGCCGGTGCGCGGTCCTCAGGAAGCCGTGCAGCGAATGCTCACACGGGACGCTCCCTTGGCCCTGTACATCTTCGCCACGGACAAGTCCGTTCGCGACTACATCATGGACGAGGTGCCCTCCGGTGGAGTCAGCATCGGGATCCCGGTCGCTCATGTGGGTAGTCCTTATCTGCCCTTCGGCGGTAAGGGTGCCAGTGGCCAGGGGACCTACCACGGTAAATGGTCACGCGACACGTTCACTCATCAGCGGGCGGTGCTCTCCAAACCCTTGAAACCGGAGACGCTGGGTGTGATCTATCCGCCCATCCACGGCGCGGTGAAATCCGTGTTGGACCGGGCCACCTCACCGGTCGGAGACAAGAAGCGGAGGCACCTGGGTCGTAGGATCTGACCATGAACCGGCCAACGGCTTTCTTCTTGCGTGGCATCAATGTGGGAGCCAACAACAGGGTTCCCATGGCAGAGCTGCGTGCCCTCCTCACGGAACAGCTCGGCGCTCAAGAGGTGAAGACTTACCTGCAGAGCGGCAACCTAATCTGTGTTCGTCAAGGCGACCCCGCGGAGTTCGCCAAAACGTTGTCAGCGGCCATCGAATCGGAATTCGGTGTCCTGAGCCCGGTCGTTCACCGGACGTTCGAAGAACTGTCGGCGGTGCTGGCCGCAGATCCGCTGCGCGACATCGCCACCGACGACAAGCTGTATCAAGTGCACTTCTGCGACCGTCCCGTCCCCGAGCTGGATCTGGCCGCGCTACCGATCCACGACGACGAACGCATCGTGGTTGACGGATCGGAAATCTATATTTGGTACGGCAGTGACAAGGGAATCCATGCTTCCAAACTGCCGGTCGCTCTCGGTAAACAACTGCCGGGCATGACCATCACCGCCCGGAACATGCGCACGGTTCGAAAGGTCGCGGAACTGCTGGACGTGGCGGCGCCGGACTGAAAAAGTGTGTGCGTTTCGGACGGCTTCGAACTCGAACTCATTGCGGAGCGCTGAGCCCGCCCGGAGCATGTCAGTGCCCCACGCGATAATGAGCGCATGCACATAGTGGTGGCTCCCGCGGAAACCGGGGCCGGAGGCTGGACCCTGCAGGTGGTCACGGCCAACGGTCAGCGGGCGGGGCAACCACTGACGGTCACGGACCAGGAATTCCCTGGCATAGTCTCCACACGCGAAGCCGCCGCGTTGGAAGCAGGCGTGCAGCCGCCCGTCTGGACCTGGATGGATACGTCCGTGCCCGCCGCGCTCCTGTGCGAAGCAGATGTGTGGGCCACCAAATGCCGGGACTTGGGACTGTGCGCAACGATCCTGGCCACCGCGTCTGACGCTCCGGGGTCCGGAGCACCGGACCCCGATTCCGGCGAGTCGCGGCCTATGCAGTACACCCCAGTCATCGAACCGGCAGACCCCCGACATGTTCCCGGTCCACGTCCTCGTCCGGTGGAGGACTCACAAACCTCGCTGTTCGCCATGGCCACGGACCGCGGTCCCGGCCTGGATGACTTGGTCGCAGAACTGGCCGAACAGATCCGCGCCGTGAGCACGGCACGCAACCCCAAACGGTTGGAGATGCTGCTGGGTCTCGAATCGCAGGGTGCGCTGGTGGCAGCCACCATGCGTCACCAGGGAATCCCGTGGAATCCAGGAATCCACGAGCAGATTCTCACCGACGCCATGGGCCCCGCCCGAAAGAGGGCGAACGCCCCATCCGCATGCAGGAGCTGGCCGAAGAGATCCGTCGGGTCCTGGCCGCTCCCACGCTCAATCCCGATTCTCCTCCCGAGCTCCTCAAGGCGCTGCGCACCGCCGGTGTGGACATCGATTCCACGCGTGCTGGGTGATCAAGGAGTGGACCGTGGTGGCGGGGCAACCAGATGCTCGCCGACAAGAGATCGTGGCCCCCGTCCTCGAGTACAAGAAACTGTCCCGTATCTTCTCCGCGACTGGCTGGCACTGGCTCGACATATGGGTCACCAACGGCCGCTTCCACCCCGAATACGTGGTCGGCGGCGTGGTCACCGGCCGCTGGGCGGCACGCGGCGGTGGCGCGCTACAGATCCCCAAGTTCATTCGCGATGCGGTGCGTGCAGATCCCGGCCGCACCCTGGTCGTTGCCGACGCCGCTCAACTGGAACCTCGCGTTCTGGCCATCCTGGCCCGTGATGATGCCCTGGCTCAGGCCTCGAGGGACCGAGATCTGTACGAATCCATCGCCCAGCAAGGACAGGAACGCGGCTCCGAGTTGAAGGAACGGCCCCACGCGAAGGTCGCATTGTTGGGTGCCATGTACGGAGCAACCCAGGGAGCGGCCGGCCGTTTCATGCCGCACCTCACCCGCATGTTCCCGCGGGCCGTGGGCTATGTGGAACACGCTGCCCGCGTGGGTGAACGCGGAGAACAGGTCTGCACCTATCTCGGGCGTTGGTCGCCACTTCCGGAACCAGAGTGGTTCGAGATCCAACGTGCCACGGAAACCGCCGCCGGTGAGCGCCGCGCGACCCAAGCGGCGCGGACCCATGGCCGGTTCTCCCGGAACTTCGTGGTGCAGGGATCAGCTGCCGAGTGGGCGTTGGCCTGGCTCGGACACATCCGCCAGGGCTTGCACCGGCAAGGGTTGGACGCGCACCTCGTCTTCTTCCTGCATGACGAGGTCATGGTTCACTGCGCTCAAGAACAAGCCGAACAGGTCAAGCAAGTGGTTCTGGACGCCGCCGATCAGGCGGTGCGCACCGTGTTCGGCCGTGTACCGGTGGAAGTTCCGGTGGCCACGAGCGTGGTCACCAGTTACGCGGACGCAAAGTAGACCGCGACCAGAGCAAACATGCTCCTGCCCGCTACTTGCTGAGCCTTCCCGGGCAGGTCGTCACGGGTTTACAGCGGAGCCGGACGCTTGTCGTTGTGGTCCCATTCGACCGACCAATCAAGCCATTCCAAGATCCGATCGATCACAATGCCGGTGAACCCCCACACGGTGACGGTTTCGCCGGTCTCGTTGACCCGCACGTCAAAGGCCGGAGATTTATAGGTCTGATTCCCTCGGGTCACAGTCGCGTAGTAACGGTGCGCGGGGTTGATCAGATCCAGCACCGGAACCCGGAACACCAGCGAGGACTCGGCATGGTCGACCACATCCACCTCGGACTGGCTCTGCCACCACCCGATGACGGGTGTAACCATGTGATTACTGATGGGCAGTGGAACAGGGTGCAAGGTTCCGAGCACCTCCACGCGTCCGGGTCCAGTCCCGTTTCCTCATGGGCCTCCCGCAGCGCACCGCGCACGTGCGGAGCGCTCACCTCGCCACCGGGAACGGTCATCAGTTCACCCAACTCACCGTCCGGTGGATCCAGGCGACCGCCTGGGAACGCCACCTGACCGGGGTGCGAGCGCAGGTTCGCCGAGCGTTGGACGAGCAACACGTCCAAGTCGCGCCCCGGCCCCTCACCGTGCTCCTCGTATTCCGAGGGCACTTGGTCCAGCGCACCGAACAGGATCAGCACGGCAGACTGCCGGTAGTCCTCGGCAAGCTCTCCAATCCGCCACGGCTCGCGGTCCTCCATGTAGACCGTGTGCCCCTCTTGGGCCAACTTCAACAATTGTTCGCGGGCGTGAACGGTTCCGGGCGACGTAGGTTTCATGGGTGTCCTTTCACGACTCACGCGCTGAGCGTGTGCCCCTCGGCCCGCAGCTCTCGCCGCGTGGCACCGTTCATGTACCGGTCCAGCAGTTCTTCGCGGCCGGGTTTCAATTCATAGGCGAGTAGCTTGCGCGCCACCTGCGGATCGGTGGGGCCCTCTCCGTAGGAGGGGCACAAATCCGCGATCGGGCACACTCCGCAAGCGGGCTTCCGCGAATGGCAGATGCGGCGGCCATGGTAGATCAGCTCGTGGGACAGCTCCGTCCAAACCTTGGGCGGAAACAGGGCGGTGACGTCCTTTTCCACCTTGACCGGGTCCTCCTGGGTGGTCCATCCCAGCCTGCGGGCAAGCCGCCCGAAGTGCGTGTCCACGGTGACGCCCGGAACCCCGAACGCGTTGCCGAGCACCACGTTCGCGGTCTTGCGCCCCACCCCCGGCAGCGTGACCAGATCCTTGAGTTTCCCGGGCACCTCGCCGTTGTATTCGTCCACCACGCGATTGGCGAGCGCTTGGATTGATCGTGCCTTGGAGCGGTAGAAGCCCAGCGGCCGCACGATCTCCTGCACGGATTCGGACTCAGCCTCGGCCAAATCCTGCGGCCCGGGGTAGGTCGCGAACAGGATGGGCGTCACCGAGTTCACGCGCACGTCGGTGGTCTGCGCGGACAGCACCGTGGCCACGAGAAGCTGCCAGGCGTCGTCGAAATCCAATTCGGCCACGGCGTACGGGTAGGTTTCGGCGAGAATCCGCTGGATCTTCCGCGCTCGGCGGGTCACGGAGAGTGAGCTTTCCTCCCCCGCCCGACGACGCCGCGCTGCCGCCTTGGCTGCCTCATCCGGCGTGACGTGGCGGATGTGCTCGGCAGCTACGGGGTTGTCCATAGTCTCGATCATGCTGGGCCGGGCACCCCGGGTCAAACGCGTTTCGAGGCCCGGGATGTCACAGCACGACTTGATATTCCACGCCCGCGGTTCGGTTGGGTGTGGCAACGAGAAGTCCACTACGCTGGGATCAAATGTGAACTGCGCCACGCAGGGAGTACTTGCGCGGTCAATGGCCATGTAGCGACACACGAAGGAGTGCCATGTCTCAGGACTCAAACGCATCGGAACAGCGCACGTACGCGCCCAGCCAGGAATTTGCCGCGCAGGCGAACGCCACCGCAGAGCTGTACCAGCAGGCTGAGGATCAGGGTGAGGAGTTCTGGGCGAACCAGGCCCGCGATCTACTGAGCTGGTCCACCCCGTTCAACTCGGTCCTGGACTGGTCCAATCCGCCGTTCGCCAAGTGGTTCGAGGACGGCAAGCTCAACGCCGCCTACAACGCCGTGGACCGTCACGTGGAGGCCGGCAACGGCGATCGCGTGGCCCTGCACTTCGAGGGCGAGCCCGGTGACAGCAAGTCCTACACCTACTCGGAGCTCAAGGACGAGGTCTCCAAGGCCGCCAACGCCATGGAAGCTCTGGGTGTCTCCAAGGGCGACCGCGTGGCCGTGTACATGCCCATGATCGCGGAAGCCGTCATCACCATGCTGGCCTGCGCCCGTATCGGTGCCATCCACTCCGTGGTCTTCGGCGGCTTCTCCGCAGACGCCCTGCGCTCCCGCATTGACGACGGCGAGGCCAAGCTCGTGGTCACCGCGGACGGTTCCTACCGCCGTGGCAAGCCCACCCAGCTCAAGCCCGCCGTGGACGAGGCCCTGTCCAAGGGTGGCGAGTCCGTCAAGCACGTGCTCGTGGTCAAGCGCAACGGCAGCGACGTTCCCTTCGAGAACGGCCGTGACGTGTGGTGGCACGAGGCTCTCGAAGCCGCAAGCACCGAGCACACCCCTTCCGAGCAGGGTGCTGAAGATCCCCTGTTCATCCTCTACACCTCCGGCACCACCGGTAAGCCCAAGGGCATCCTGCACACCACCGGCGGTTACCTGACCCAGGCTGCCTTCACTCACAAGAACGTCTTCGACCTCAAGCCCGAGACGGACGTGTACTGGTGCACCGCGGACGTCGGGTGGGTCACCGGCCACACCTACATCGCCTACGGTCCGCTGCTCAACGGCGCCACCCAGGTGATCTACGAAGGCACCCCGGATTCCCCGCACCGCGGCCGCTTCTGGGAGATCGTGCAGAAGTACGGCGTGAGCATCCTCTACACCTCCCCCACCGCCATCCGCACCATGATGAAGTGGGGCGAGGACATCCCCGCCGAATTCGACCTCAGCACCCTGCGCCTGCTGGGGACCGTGGGCGAGGCCATCAACCCGGAGGCGTGGACCTGGTTCCACAAGCACATCGGTGGCGGCAAGTGCCCCATCGTGGACACCTGGTGGCAGACCGAGACCGGCGCCATCATGATCTCCCCGCTGCCGGGCGTGACCGAGGCCAAGCCGGGTTCGGCACAGATCCCGCTGCCGGGTATCGCCGTGGACGTCGTGGACGACGCCGGCAATTCCCTGCCCAACGAGACCGACGGTTTCCTGGTCGTCCGCAAGCCGTGGCCGTCCATGCTGCGCACCATCTGGGGTGACGACGATCGCTTCGTCAACACCTACTGGGCCCAGTTCGGCGACAAGTACTTTGCCGGTGACGGCGCCAAGCGCGACGCCGACGGCGACGTTTGGATCCTGGGTCGCGTGGACGACGTCATGAACGTGTCCGGCCACCGTCTCTCCACCCCGGAGATCGAGTCCGCTCTGGTGTCCCACCCGTCCGTGGCCGAGGCCGCAGTGGTGGGTGCCGCGGACGAGACCACCGGTCAGGCAGTGTTCGCGTTCGTCATCCTCTCGGACCAGGCGACCTCCGAAGGCCGCGACCAGGCTGAACTCTCCGAAGAGATCCGCGCTCACGTGGGCAAGGAGATCTCCCCGATTGCCAAGCCCAAGAAAGTCCTGATCGTCCCCGAGCTGCCCAAGACCCGCTCCGGCAAGATCATGCGCCGCCTCCTCAAGGACGTGGCCGAGGATCGTCCCGTGGGCGACGTGTCCACGCTCGCGGACCAGACGGTCATGCAGCAGATCGTGGATTCGCTCGGCGCCAAGTAGCCGTTCGCTTTCATCGACCGCCGACGCCGCTCGGTGACCTTTCGTCCGAAACGGTCGCCGAGCGGCGTCGTCGCGTTGAAGTCGTGTTGAATGGGTCCATGAGCGAGCTTCCCATCTTCGTGTTGAACGGCCCCAACCTGAACACCCTCGGAACACGCAAGCCCGAGATCTACGGCCACACCACGCTGGCGGACGTTGAAGCCAACGTGCGCGCCAAGGCCTCCGAGTTCGGACTGGACGTGGTCTTCGAACAGTCCAACTACGAGGGCCAGATCGTCGAGTGGATCCAGCGGGCACGCACCGAGGCCTGCGGAATCGTGATCAACCCCGCGGCCCTCACCCACTACTCGATCGCCGTGCACGACGCGCTGGAAATGTGTGAGATCCCCATCGTGGAGGTGCACATCTCCAACGTGCACAAGCGCGAATCCTTCCGCCACGTCTCCTTCGTCTCCCCGCAGGCCACGGCCGTCATCGCCGGTGCCGGTGTACTCGGGTACGAGTTGGGCGTGCAGGTAGTGGCCAATGAATTGAACAAGACGTCATCGAAGTCGACCAGTTAGGCCCCTCCATGACCTCCGCTGAGCACCGCTCCTCCGACGCTCTGATCTACGGGCGCATCGACGAATCCTTCCACCAGGTGGCCGCCGCCTTGGTGGAGGAGGTCCTGCTGCGGCTGGGCCACACGGTGGATGTGGTCGAGGGGCCACACCCGGAGATGTACCCGCAGCTGGCGGCCGGTGACATGGATCTGTTCGCGGACGCGTGGCTGCCCGGCGGGCACGAGGTGTACTGGGACCAGGTCAAAGACACTGCAGTGGAAGCACCGTGCTCTACGAGGGCTGCATGTTCTACTGGGCCGTTCCGGCCTACATCCCGGAGGATGTGGTCTCCTCGCTCGAGGACCTGGCAAAGCCCGAGGTGGCCGAGCGGATGACCACGCTCACGGTTCAGGGCACCACTCCGGGCGCGGGACTCACCATGCGGTCCGAGAAACTCATCGAGTCCTACGGCCTGGCCGCTGTGGGCTGGCACCAGGAAATGGGTGACTTGCAGGCCATCATCGACACCGTGAACCAGCGGATGAACGCCGGGGATTGGTTCGCCACTCCCCTGTGGCAGCCGCAGTACCTCAACGACGTGTACGAACTGCGCCCGCTGGCCGATCCGCTTGGAGCGTTCCCGGAGCCGGATCGTGCGTCACTCTTGGCGTATCGGCAGAGCTGGGAGAACTTGCCGGAGGAGACCCGCCGCGTGGTGTCCCGGATCAACTACCCGCTGGCGGCCGTCAATGAAATGGACCGCGCCGTGAACCTCGACGGTAAGGATCCGCTGCAGGCTGCCCGCGAGTGGATGGAGCGCAACCCGGAGACGGTCAATGCCTGGTTCGCCTGATAACTACTGATCAGGAGATCACGCATTCACCCGTGGAGATGGGAGCGGTGGAGCCGCCGGCGCTTCCAGGATGTTGGTGACCTGCTCCATCGGGATCGCGTAGCCGGCCTCGCCCTCAACGGCCTTGGCGAAGATCACGCCCACCACGTTGCCGTTGGCATCCAGCATGGGCCCACCCGAGTTGCCCTGCTCCACGCGACCGGCGATCTGGATGATGCTGCGAGACAGAGTGGCGCCGGTGGTGACGTTCTGCACGGGCGCGAATGCTTCACCCTGGATGGTGGCCGGTCGCACGGTATACGGACCGCCCAGCGGGTAGCCCGCGAAGGACACCTGCTGACCACGCTCCACAGAATTACTCAGCGGCAAAGGTGCCTCGGCAGATCGGGAGCGTAGAGCACGGCGAGGTCCGAAGCGTCGTCGTACTGGACGGCGTGGGCCTGGTAGACGCGGCCGTCGCGGGTCTGGACCACGGGCTGATCAACACCCGCGACCACGTGCGCGTTGGTGACCACCAAACCGGAGGCCGCCACAAAGCCTGAGCCCGTTTGGTTCTGGGCGCACTGATCGGCCGTGCCGTAGACCTGCACCACGGACTGGCCGGCGGCCTCGACCGCATTGGAGTCGGTGGTCTGTTCGGGCTGGGGAGCGTCCTCGACCGGGAAGAGCAGGGAATCGAGCTGACGGATCCCCTGCGAACCGGCCACGGCGTCGCGGGTTTCGGTCATGGCCTCACGCACGGGCTCTGGTGTGTAGCGCTCAATGGCGCGCAGCACCGAGGATCCCGCTACCTGTTGAGAGAGCTGGGGCATGCCCAACTGGCCGACCAGGGAACCCAGAAGCGCGAGAACGATGGCAGCCACAGCCACGTTGAGTGCGCCACCGCCGATGCGGTCCAACACACCCAACCCTGTCTTTTCGGTGAGACGCGCCAGATAGTTCCCCACGATCCCGCCGAGAATTTGCCCCAGGACCAAAAGCCCCAGAACGGTGACGAGAACAAACGGAATCCGCAGTTCAGAACCCACCTGCGACGAGATCCACGGGCCCGCCCAGAAGGCGGCGACCGCGCCCAGCACAAAGCCCACCAGAGCGGCGAGGGAGCGGAAGAAACCCCTGGACAGCCCAGCGATCAGGTAGCCCACCAGCACCATCACCAAGATGATGTCCAGCAGATTGAGGGCCAGGTTCATGTACGTCCTTCGAGGTCGCGCCGCAGACCGCGGGCGGTAGACAAGTAGTTAGTGAGCTTAGGGGCCGGGTCTGAGAAAATCGTGAAACCAGGCCGTGCGTTACGCTGATCACGGACCGTCATAAACCCGTCACACGTTGCGTTCACACTCAGCGCAAGGGCTTGTCAGCCCCGACAAGTGTGAAACTCGTTACGATGGTGACAAATAGCGCCCTCCGCTGGCGCACCCCCAACTGTTGAGGAGAACCACCTTGGATACCGACGTCCTCCGCCGCGCCCCACTGTTTGCTTCACTGGACGATGAGGCTTTTTCCGCGCTGACCGAGGAGATCACCGAGGTTGACCTCTCCCGCGGCTCCGCCCTCTTCTACGAAGGCGATCCCGGAGATCAGCTCTACTTCATCATTTCCGGCAAGATCAAGCTCGGCCGCACCGCCAGCGACGGCCGCGAGAACCTGGTGGCCATCATGGGCCCGGGCGAAATCTTCGGCGAGATGGCGCTGTTCGACCCGAGCCCCCGCTCCACGTCAGCCACCGCGGTGTCCGAAACTCGCCTGGCCGGCCTGAAGCACGAGAACCTGCGCAAGGTCATCACCCGCTCTCCCGAGGTTTCGGCCCAGCTGCTGCAGGCTCTGGCTCGCCGCTTGCGCCGTACCAACGAGAACCTGGCCGATCTGGTCTTCTCGGACGTTCCCGGTCGCGTAGCCAAGGCTCTGCTGGACCTCGCCGACCGCTTCGGCCGCCCCGCCACGGACGGCATCCTGGTGGCTCACGAGCTCACCCAGGAAGAACTGGCTCAGCTCGTGGGCGCGTCCCGCGAAACCGTGAACAAGGCGCTGGCCGAGTTCGTGCAGCGCGGTTGGATCCGCCTGGAGGCCCGCGCCGTGGTCATCCTGGACCTGCAGCGCCTCAAGCAGCGTTCCCGCTAGGACTTCAGCGCGGCGGTCGCGTTTCGCGCACCGCCCCGCCGACGACGCCGCGGTACCCACTCGGGTGCCGCGGCGTTTTCAGTTGTTCAGTACGAGCACCGGGTCCCCGTTGCGGACCTCCAACGAGGGAGTCTGCACGGTCATGTCCCGGCGTGCGCTGAGGAATGCGATCGACGAGCTCGACGCCGCGATCATGCGCAGAATCGTCTGGACGCCCGGGGTGGCCACTTCACCGAGGTTGAATTCTTGGCCCGAAGCTTCACGCTCGTCATTCCGATCATTACCGTGCTCGGCGAACAAGGCAGGCACCGCGGTGCCGTGAGGGTCTTCGAGCAAGATTTTCGCGTCCACCCACCCCAACCACGACTTCTTGGTCCGGGTTTTCAGAGGTGAGCATCGCTGCCCCACGGGAAGCACCGCGGCGAAGTATCTGAGGTCCACGCGCTGGTGGACAAAGTCGGAGGTCATCCAGCGTGCCAGGGGGCGCAGGAGTTCAGATCTGAAGGCGAACACCCTGTTGGACAGCACTTCCGCGAAGGAGATGTCCAGGTCGGACAGTTGTTCTCGCGCGAGCATCCAATCGGCGCCGTCCACGTGTTCGGCTATCCCGTCGCCTTCGGAACCGGCAAAGAGCAGGCCGGTCTCCACGAACACGCTGCGTGCGGCGGCCACCACCGCGCGGCGTGCCAGACCGATGTCATCCGAACCGAGTTTCTTGCCCCACTCCGTGGGCCGGGGCCCGGACCAGGTGAGCGGTTCGTCGTCGCTGGGTTCCAGAAGGCCTCCCGGGAAGGACAGTTGCCCGAAGGACGGACGATCCGGGCGGAACATCATGAGCGCCTCGAGGCCGTGATCACCGTCTCTGACCACGACAACGGAGGCCGCGTGCCTGGGGGCCGAGCCGTGGATGCCCACGCCCCGATCCAACCAGGCCAACGCGGCCTTTCGATGTGCCTGCGGAACGTGGAACAGCCGTTCCGAGGATCCGCGGGCGGTCGTTCTAGCTGAACACGACAATCAGTTCGACCTCCACGGGCGAGTTCAGTGGCAGCACACTCACGCCCACTGCCGACCGGGCGTGTTTGCCCTTCTCGCCAAAGATGTCACCCAGAAGCGTGGACGCGCCGTCGATCACGCCGGGCTGACCGTAGAAATCGGAGGCGGACGCCACGAACCCGGTGACCTTAACGACCCGGACCACACGGTCCAGGTCTTCGATCTGGGCCTTCACGGCGGCCACTGCGTTGAGCGCGGAACGGGCGGCCAACTCCTTGGCGCGCTCCGGACTGACGTGGTTCTCACCCTCGGTCTCGCTCACCACACCCTTGGCGGGCAGGGCGCCGTCGATGAACGGCAGCTGACCGGCGGTGTAGACGTACTTGCCGGAGACCGCCGCCGGCGCATAAGCCGCCACCGGTGCGGCGACCTCGGGCAGGGTGAGGCCTAGTTCTTCAATGCGTTCTTCAATCGAGCTGCTCATTGTTCTGGGTGGCCCTTTCGATGCAGGTCGACTAGTTCTTGGGTCGCTTGAAATAGGCGATGGGGTTGGTCTGGACGGGTGCGTTGACGTTGGCGGCCGGAACATCGGCGGCCTGCGTGCCCGGCAGGACGGTCACCAACTCCCAGCCATCGTCACCCCAGTTGTCGAGGATCTGCTTTGTAGCGTGGATCATGAGCGGAACGGTTGCATACTCCCAAGTGGTCATGATCACCACCCTAGTGCCAGCCCCCGGTTGTGTCCGTCCAAAGTTTGCTGACGAACCACTGTGACAGTGCTCTCGGGTGCACCCTTGCTCCCAGTCCTGGCTTGTACACTGGCGCAATGGCATCACGCAAGAATTCGGACTCTGAGTCCACCTCGGTCTTCGGCAACGTTGTGGCCTTCATCGCCACCGCAGTAGTCGCAGGCATCGTGGCAGCAGGGTTACTCGTTCCGCCCGCGGCAGCAGTCGGCATGGCTTCCAACGCTTCCATCGGCTGGTTCAAGTCCCTCCCGGATGAGATGGAGATGGGACCGCTGTCCCGTTCGTCCACCGTGGTCGCTCGCGACGGAACCGAAATTGCCACCTTCTTCGCTCAGAACCGTGAACCGGTCGAGCTGAAGGACATGTCTCCGAACATGCAGGCCGCCATCCTGGCCATTGAGGACCGTGAGTTCTACAACCACGGTGGCGTGGATCCCGGCGGCATTGTGCGCGCCATGGGCAACAACATCTTGCGTCCCAGTGCCCGTCAGGGCGCTTCCACCATCACCCAGCAGTACGTGAACAACCTGCTCATCGACCAGCAGGTTCGTGCCGGCGAACAGGCCAGCACCATTGGCGCGGACAAGGGCGTGGTGGACAAGATCAAGGAGATCAAACTCGCGCTGTCCATGGAACAGGAAATGTCCAAGGACGAGATCCTGGAGGGTTACCTGAACATCGTGTTGTTCGGTGGCCAGAACTACGGCGTTGAGGCAGCTGCCCAGTACTTCTGGGGTATCCCCGCCTCCGAGCTGAACATCCAGCAGTCGGCGACACTGGCCGGAATGGTTCAGTCCCCCAACTACTACAACCCGCAGGTCAACCCGGAAGCCTCCGAACAGCGCCGCAACCTGGTGCTGGACACCATGCTGCAGACCGGTGCCATCAACGAGCAGCAGCATGATCAGGCGGTAGCGGCTCCCCTGGATCTGGACATCCACGCGAGCAACTCCGGCTGTACCGCTGCGGCAACCGCCCCGTACTTCTGCGACTACGTGCAGAACGAGTTCATGCAGTCCGAGGCCTTCGGTGCCACCCCGGACGAGCGTTTGGCCACCCTGCAGCGCGGCGGCCTGACCATTCACACCACGCTGGACATGAAGGCACAGCGCGTCGCCGAGCGCGAGGTCAACAACACCCAGCCGCGTGACAACAATCCGGACAACGTGTCCACCGCCCTGGTGTCCTTGGAGCCCGAGAACGGTCACATCGCGTCCATGGCCCAGAACACCTTCTATTCCGGTGCCGAGGGTGACTCCAACACCACCTACAACTTCAACGTGGACACCACCATGGGTGGTGCCGGTGGCTTCCAGGTGGGCTCTACCTACAAGCCGCTCACCTTGGCTCAGTGGATCAACGCCGGCAAGGGTGTGAAGGCCACCATAGACGCTCGCCGCACCCATTACCCCGCTGACTACCAGTGGCGCGCGTCCTGCCTGCCCGGCGGTGTGAAGTACGAGCCCGGCGACGACGGCAACGGCTTCGAGTTCCAGAACGCCGAGCGCGGCTACGAGCGCCAGATGCAGGTCGACTACGGTCTGTACAACTCGATCAACTCCGCACTGTTCGCCATGGCTGCTGATCTGGACCTGTGCGACATCGGCAAGATCTCCGAGGACCTGGGCATCCACGACGGCAAGACCGGCGATCCCGTGGACACCACCATCCTGTCCTCGCTGCTGGGTGGTTCCGTGGACATCGCTCCCATGACCATGGCGCGCGCGTTCTCGGCCTTCGCCAACGACGGCGTGATGTGCGAGGTCCGCTCCATGACCAAGGTCGAGGACTTCACCGGCAAGACCTACGACGTTCCCGCGGACAAGTGCGAACGAGCCATCAAGGAAGAAGTGGCCCAGGGCGTGAACTACACCCTGAACCAGACCTTGACCCGCGGTTCCGGTTGGCAGCGTGACATCGGACTGCCGGGGGCATCTGCAGCCAAGACCGGTACCACCGACAACTCCACCCAGACGTGGATGATGGGCTACACCAAGGGCCTGTCCACCGCCTCGTGGGTCGGTAACTACGAGTTGGGCTCCCGTTCGTTGAACGGCCTGTCCATCGGCGGCCGCTCGGGTGGTACTGACACCGACTGGGTGGACGGCTCCACGTACGCCGGTGCGCAGTGGCAGAACTACATGCGTGAAGTAGCCCGCGACTACGACACCTCGCAGTTCTCGGATCCGCCCTCCCGCGTGCTGTCCACGAACAAGTGAGTTCCATGAGTAACGGTGCCCGCGCAGCCGCGACACTTACCGCAGGGGTAGGTGCCGTGGGCGCGGGCACCGCCGCATGGGCGGTCTTCGGCGAGCGGCGCAGGTTCCAGCTCCGGCAAGAGACGTTGCGGGTACTGCCCGCGGGTTCCCGACCGTTGCGGATCCTGCACATTTCCGATCTGCACACGGTCCCCGGGCAGGAAGCCAAGAAGCGCTTCGTGCAGTCGCTGGCGGCCCTTCGCCCGGATCTGGTGATCGACACGGGTGACAACCTCTCCCACGTGCGGGCACTGCCGTACCTGTTGGAAATCCTGGAGCCGCTGTTCAAATTTCCCGGCGTGTACGTGCCCGGCTCCAATTGCTACTTCGCCCCGGAGCTCAAGAATCCGTTCCGGTACTTGTGGAAGACCACGGCCAGCGAGGATCCGGTCGACAACACGCGGCTACCCACCGAGGACATGCACCGCGCGTTCGACGCCGCCGGCTGGACCGGGCTCATCAACCGCCACGATCGCTTGCGCGTGCGGGACACAGTGCTCGACTTCTCGGGTGTGGACGATCCGCACCTCGCGTACGACCGCCACCCCGGTTTCCCGGCGAGTTCCACCCAAGCCGACGACGACGCCGCCGCCCTCCGGATCGGAGTGGCACACGCTCCGTACCTGCGGACCCTGGACCGCTTTGTCGCGGACGGTGCTGACCTGATCTTCGCGGGACACACCCACGGCGGTCAGGTCTGCCTGCCGGTGGCCGAGCCTGGTGAGCAACTGCGATTTGGATCCCGCGATCTGCAAGGGCCTGATCAATCACCGGGGTGTTCCGGTGAACATCTCGCAGGGGCTCGGTGAATCTCGCTTCGCCCCCGTCCGATTGTTCTGCCCGCCCCAGGCCATTCTGGTCACGCTCACGGACTGACGACTTTGTTTGGTGCCCGCTGTCAGTTGATGGCGGGATCCCTAGCGGACTACCCGGTTGGCACACCCGGGACAACCGATGGAGCCACCCCTCACGCGGCATTGCCGTGTGCATGTCCGCCTGTGGTCTTACCATGGGTGTCAGCACCGTCACACCCCGCAGGAGCATCCCATGAGCGCACCCGTCCGCGAACAGTCCGCCACAACCGCAGAGCAATTCGTCGCGCAGGTGCGCGAGGCATGCGGTGCGCGCAGCATCGCAGAGAGTGAGTTGGAGCGGCGGGTGCTCGCTCACGATGCCTCCCACTATTTGCTTCAGCCCCAAGCCGTGGTGCGTCCCCAGAGTGCGGAGCACGTGGGCAGCGTATTTGCGGCCGCAGCTCGTCACGGCCTGGGACTGACGTTGCGTTCTGGTGGCACCTCGCTGTCCGGGCAGGCCGTGACCGATCAAGTTCTAGTGGACACCCGCCGCCACTTCCGTGACGTGGAGGTCTTGGACAACGGGACCCGGGTGCGCGTTCAACCCGGTGTGACCGTCCGACAGGTCAATGCCCGTTTGGCCCCGCACGGATACAAGCTGGGTCCGGATCCGGCAAGTGAGGCCGCGTGCACCGTGGGCGGGGTAGTCGCCAACAACTCATCGGGCATGGCGTGCGGGACCGAGTTCAACACCTACCGCACCTTGGAATCCATGACCGTGGTGCTGCCGTCGGGAACGGTGATCAACACCGCGGACCCGGATGCGGACGCCCAGCTGCGCGCCGCCGAACCCGAACTGCACGAGGGCCTACTCCGACTGCGGCAACGGGTCATGGACAATCCTGAGTCCGTGCGAACCATCGAGCGGTTGTTCGCCATGAAGAACACGATGGGCTACGGGCTCAACGCGTTCGTCGATTTCGAGGAACCCGTGCGGATCCTCGAGCACCTCATGATCGGTTCCGAGGGCACCCTGGTTTCGTGGCGCAGGCGGTCTTCCGTACCGTCCCCGTTCACCAGTTCGTGGCCACCGGCCTGCTGGTCTTCCCCACGGTGGTCGCCGCGACGAGTTCCGTGCCGCAATTGGTGGACGTCAACTCCGCCACCGTGGAGCTGCTGGACGCCACCTCGTTGAAGGTTTCCCAGCGCACCGGCCAGGCTCCCCCGGTGATCATGGACATCTCCGTGGATCAGCAGGCCGCATTGCTCGTGGAATACCAAGCGGATTCGGAATCGGAGGTGCGGGACCAGGCGCGAGCGGCGTCGTCGTTGTTCGACGAGCTGGGCCTGGAAAGCCCGGCGCAACTGACCACCGATCCCAAGGAACGTGCGAGCCTGTGGACCGTGCGCAAGGGGCTCTACACGACCGTGGCCGGCAACCGACCGACCGGTTCCAATGCGCTGCTCGAGGACATCGTGGTGCCGGTGCCGCAGCTGGGCGAGACGTGCGAGGAACTGACCACCTTGTTCGACGCGCACGGCTACCAGGATTCGGTGATCTTCGGGCACGCCAAGGACGGCAACGTGCACTTCATGCTCAACGAGCAGTTCACGGACCCGGAGCAGCTCAAGCGCTACGAACGGTTCACCGAGGACATGGTGGATCTTGTCCTCGACCGCGGCGGCGCGCTCAAGGCCGAGCACGGCACGGGACGCATCATGGCACCGTTCGTGCGGCGGCAGTACGGCGACGAGCTGTACGAGGTGATGCTCGACCTCAAGCGTCTGATCGATCCGGACTACCGCTTCAACCCGGGCGTGATTCTCACCGATGATCCCACCGCGTACCTGCGCGATCTCAAGACCGCGCCCACGGTGGAGGAAGAGGTCGACCGGTGTGTGGAGTGCGGGTACTGCGAGCCGGTCTGTCCGTCGCAGAATCTTACGCTCACCCCGCGCCAGCGCATCGCGGGTCGTCGCGAGATCGCGGAAGCCGAAATCGCGGGCGAAACGGAGTTGGCCGCGCGGCTGTCCCGCGAGTACGACTACGCCGGCCTGGAGACGTGCGCCGTGGATGGCATGTGCGTGACCGCGTGCCCCGTGCACATCAACACCGGTGACCTGGTGCGGCGCCTGCGGGCAGAGAACCACTCGAAGGTCGCGGATTTCGTGTGGGCGGGCCTGGCACGCTCGTGGTCCGTGACGGCACCCGGCGCAGCCTTCGCATTGTCCGTGGCCAAGCGACTGCCCGCCGCGTTGCCGATCAGTGCGACCACGGTGGCCCGCGCTGTCGTGGGCGCGGACAACGTTCCGCAATACAAGCCTCAACTCCCAGCGGGCGGCCGCTCGCGGGATTTCTTGACGACGTCGCCCGCGAACGTCCCTGCCGAACAGTCCCAGGCCGTGTTCTTCCCCGCGTGCATCGGCGCCATGTTCGGCACGGTGGACGGTTCAGGGCCTTCCGTGTCTGAAGCGTTCTTGAAGCTGTGCCAGCGGGCGGGCGTGCACGTGAGCATTCCCGAGGGGATCACCGCCACGTGCTGCGGTACTCCCTGGAAGTCCAAGGGCCTGCCCACCGGCTACGAGACCATGTCCCACCGCACGCTGGAAACGCTGTGGGAGGCCTCCGATCACGGTCGGTTGCCGGTCGTGTGCGATGCGTCCTCGTGCACCGAGGGGTTGGAGACCATGCAGACCTTGGCGGCGGGATCGGAGAAGTACGCGACGCTGCGCTTCGTGGACGCCGTGGAGTTCGTCTCGGAGCACGTGTTGGACCGACTCACGGTCTCCGAGCCGGTGCGCTCCGTGGCCGTGCACCCCACGTGCTCCTCCGTGCAGCTGGGCATCAACGATCACCTGATGCGCCTGGCCAATGCCGCTGCCGAACGAGCGACCGTCCCCTTCGCGTGGGGTTGCTGCGGGTACGCCGGTGACCGCGGCATGCTGCACCCGGAGCTCACCGCTGCCGCAACAGCTCCGGAGGCCGCTGAGGTGAATGCCACGTACTACGACGCGTACGTCTCTCTCAATCGCACGTGCGAACAGGGCATGACCGAAGCCACTGGCAAGCCCTACGAGCACGTGCTGCAGGTTCTCGAGCGCGCAAGTAGGTGACGCGGGGGCAGGGAAGGCTGCGAGCGACGTCGTCCTCTACGTAGTGATGCGGGACGGGGCCGTCGTTCGATCGGCGGGTAAGTGAGCGGTGCCGTCAGACCGCCCGACGGGGGTGCGGCACGGCTCGCGAGGCCGCTCGCGCCACGGGGACGGTCGACACGAGGCACACCACCACGCCGAAGGCCAGACATGCGATGAAGCCACGGACCGGGCCGATGCCGAAGAGATCGCCCACGAAAGGACCCAGAACGGCAAGCACGAACGGCACCGCGAAACCGGTGTAGGTGAGGGTGTAGAAGACGCCGATGAGCGCGCCCAATTCGTGGGGTTCGGCGACGATTTCCACCTCGCGCAGGCCGGACACCATCATGATGCCGTAGCTGCAGCCCAGGATGATCGCCGCGGGAACCACCAGCAGGGCGCTGTGGAGTTCGATGGCCACGGCACCCAGCACCAGGCCCGCGCTCGCCGCGCCCAGGCCCACGACCGACAGAGGCAGCCAGCCGTACGTGGCGAGTTTCGCGGCGACCGGTTGGATGAAAACGCCCGAGAACATGCCCACGCCAGAGATGAGGCCGAGGTAGGCAACCGGATATTCGACCGTGTCCGTGACGAAACCGGGGATGCTCGTGAACGCGACGGTTGCCGTACCGAAGACCCACGGAGCCCACGCGGCGACCGCCCAGAAGAACCGTCCCGTCAGAGCGATGCGCGGAACGAGCGGCGGCCGTTTGACGCGCCCCTCCGCGGGGAACTGCGTTTCGGGGACGCCCCAGACGAGCGGGATGGTCACGATGACCAGGGCAATGTGCAGCAGGTAGGGCGTGATCTGCGGACCCGGTAAAAACTCCGCGAACTGGCCGGCGATGAGCGGTCCGCCGCCGAAGCCCGCTGAGAGGACAATGGTCGCTCGCCGCGGTCCGGCCGAGGGCCGATCCACACACAATTGCTTGATCCACGCCGAGCCCGAGGACATGGCCATGCCCACTCCGAAGCCCATGATCCAGCGGCCCACGTAGAGCACCCATTCGGGAGCTTGGCTACCCGCAGCCAGAATGCCGGACGCCACGGCCACGAGGATCAGTGCCGGTCTCACGACTGCTCGGCGGCCGTAGTGATCGGAGATGGGGCCGAAGATCAGGAGCGCGGGCACCAGACCCGCGGCGTAGATGCCGAACATCGCGGTCACCGACGCTTCAGAAATGCCGTCCTGATCTCGGTAGACCTCCAGCATGGGCGCGAAAAGGTTGGTTCCGAACCCCACGGCGAACATCGCGAGACCCACGCGGATCCAGGTGCGAGAGGTGATGGTGCCGCCCTTCGACGGAGAGTTGTTGTCACCGGAGGCGGGCCGCGCATTCATATAGGGGACCTTACCTGTGATTCCCGACACGGTGGTCAGTAAGTCATCCGCGCCCGCCTGTCTGCGACCATCCTTGGATTTCACAATCCCGCGTGAGTCCCGCTATGCTGGAGCAGTTGTTTGCGGGCACGCCTGCTTACATCGGGATGTGGCGCAGCTTGGTAGCGCGCGTCGTTCGGGACGACGAGGTCGCAGGTTCAAATCCTGTCATCCCGACCAATGATCCCCTTGTCTTCACCATTCGTGATGGCAAGGGGATTTTTCATATTGGGAGGCCACAGTGACCACTCCGCATGACCGCCGTTACAAGAAGCACGTTCCCGCGGTGATCGGCGAGAAGATCCGCCGCTCTCACGACACCTGGCACTGGCGTGATTCCCAGGTCCACCTGGATCGAGTGGGCCACCCCGATGCCCCCGTGCGCATCCTCCTGGTTCACGGCGCTGGCGGGAACAGCGATGCGTTCTGGCCGTACGCGGCCCACTTCGCTTCCCTCGGGGCGTACGTCACCGTGCCGGACCTCCCCGGGTACGGCATGACCGTGACGAAGAACCCAGGGCGCATCCGCTACGACCATTGGCGCGAGCTCCTGATCGACCTGATTCGCGCCGAGGACGACGAGCGCCCCCTGATCATCCTGGGCGCCAGCATGGGTGGCCTCTTGGCCTACGACGCCGCCGCGGCCACAGGTCTCGCCGCTCGCCTGATCGTCACGTGCCTCCTGGACCCCCGCGATCCGCGCGCGCCGATTGACCTGGCACCCACTCGTGGCGCGGCTCGCGGGGCCATCCTTGAAACTGATTCGCGGACCGCTGGCCGATGTTCGAGTTCCCATCCGGTGGATCGCGGACATGCGCCACGTCTCCAACGCACCTGGACTGGTTCGCGAGGTCATCAAGGACCGGCGCGGCGGCGGAGGCCGAGTCCCCCTGGGATGGATCCGCAGCTACATGGAGTCCACCCCTCTGATGGAGCCCGAGGACTTCACCAACGCCCCCGTGCTGCTGCTCCACCCCGCGGACGACCGCTGGACCCCATTGGAGATCAGCCGCCCGTTCTTCGAGCGCATCGGCGCCCAGAAGTCCTGGCGGTTGCTCGAGAACTGCGGACACTTCCCGGTGGAGGAACCCGGGTTCGAACAGATGACCCGCGCCATACGTGATGAAATTCACATTTTGACCGGACAGGCATAAGAACCGCGTCTCACTGTCCCCCATTTCGCCATTTAAATGCATTTACATTTAAATGAAACACTGCTGTGCCTTGAATTCTCGCGGTTCTTTGCGAACTTACTAATTAGTAACATTCTTTGCGCGTGCCCAGCTATTCCATCTTTTGACCCACAGTTAATCGCATATTCATGTTGAATTTTGCAATCGCACATGCCTAATCTGAATGCTGACTAGTGCGGTTGCTTGAGTGACTGCCAGACCATTCATTACATCGGGCGTTCATTCGGCGGGGGCTGAGAACGCGATCCGATTCACCAGGGGGAGAGCCTTGAGATCAATCACGTCCTTAGTTCACGACGCTTACAGCAGGCGCCGAACCGCAATTATCGTCAGCGCATTATTCTTGACGGCACTCGTCCCGATCATGGTGGATGGGCTCGCGCAATCCGGACTCACTTTGTTGACCTTGGCCGGTGGTCTCTTGGTTCTGATCACCGTGGCACTGATCATGCGTGGCAGCGCCTGGGAACCAGCACTCAAGGGGCTGAAACCCCCGTCAGTAACCGAGGCGGCATCAACCTGCTGCTCTACCTCTCACCGGTGATCTTCCTCAACATCGTTTTCCCCGTGGTCAGCCCCCAGATGGCCGCGGCGACGGTGGGAGCGTTCAGCTCACCTACGTGGTGTTGGCATCTTCGATTACCGTTCCTTGGCTGGCGCAGGCCGCGTGCATGCCCTCGTACCGAGCCATCGGTGGCCTGATGGCCGAGCGCGACATGCAGAAGATCACCCGTCGCTTCTGCGAAGTGTGGCCCGCGATGTTCGCACAGACCCTGCCCTTGGTTCTGGTGTTCGCCCTCCCGCTGTGGTTGGCCACCGGCTGGTCGCTCGAGGCCATGGCGCCTACGTGCTGCTGTGCGGCGCTCACGTTCTGTTCGTGCAGTCGCTGGTCCTCGCCAACGTGGGTGAACGCCGGGGATTGTGGGCCGTTGCCTGGGGTGCCTATGCCCTGTCCTTGGCGCTGGCACCGACCGTCTGGATTCTCCCGCCGCTGCTCGCCGCGGCGACTCAGATCGTGGCCATGGGCCGCAGCCTGACCCACGTCCGCGCCTTCGAGCGTCTTACCCAGCGCAATTGCGCGGTGGATGTTCTGCGCGGTCTCCTGCTCGGCGCGGTCCTGTGGGCGGACAAGTTCGTCCTGTTCCTGGTCACGGACGGAACCTTCCCGGTGGTCGTGGTCTTCATGGCCATGCTCCCGGCCGTGCTTGCCTACAACTTCTACTTCGTGAATCTCGCTCCGCACGTGGATCGCGCGGTGAGCGGTCTGCACAAGGCCATCGAGCACGAGCCCCTTCCCGAGATGGCCTCCCGCTCCACCATGCTCAGCTACATCGTGGACCGTTCGGTGCTGCGGACCGGTGCCGTGGGCATGGTACTGACGCTGGCGGCGTCGTTGTTGCTGGGCGGTTTGCAGCCCGAGAACGCGCTGCTGGCCGTGACCGTCTCCGTGGCCTCGTGGACTTTCATGATGCTCACGCTGCTCAGCTACGAGCTCGACTACATCGGCGAGAAGATCACCGCTCAGGTTCTCGGTGCCGCCCACCTGATCGCCGCGGGTCTGGCCTTCACCCTGCTGGGCACCAGCGGTGCGTACGCGCTGCTCCTGCTGGTCGACCTCGTCCTGGTGGTCGCCGCCTGGGCCCTCTACAAGCGGCACTGGGCCCAGCCCGAGTACACGCTGTTCTGGCGTCACGCCACGTCCTGGTAAACCAACCCACCACCGCGTCCGTTGCCTGCCCGCTCGCTTCGGGTAGTACGACGACGCCGCCCCGGCCGGGACCGTCCGGCCCCACCGATCTGCTCTTGAGGAGCCTCCCCCATGTACCCCTTTGTTCGTTCTCTCGGTAAACACCGCGCCACCGGCCCCGCAACCGATCTCGTGCCCGCGCAGGAACAGGCACAGAAGCACTACGAGGATGTGGACGTGGCCATCGTCATGGAATCCACGTACCCGTACCTCAAGGGCGGTGTCTCGGCGGTCGTCCACGACATTGTCACGGGCAACCCGGACCTGAGCTACGGCATCATCCATATTGCCTGGGACTCCAGTCAGCCGATGGAAGACCTGTACGGCATGCCGGAGAACGTGAAGTGGGTGCGGGTCATCTTCCTCAGCATGCAGGAGCATCGCCATGACTTCATGTCCGTGCGTCCCAAGGACCTGAACATGAACTCCGCTCAGCGAGCGCGACTGTCGAACCGGTTGTTCGACGCCCTGTACGCGTTGTCCGAGCACCGGGACACCGAACCGCTGTGGGAGCTGATCGACGAGGGTCTTAACGAGCGCACCCGCGAGTACCCACTGTGGGCAATCCTGGGTTCGCAAGAGTTCATGCACGCGTTGACCGAGCGGATGCCGCAGCTCGGAATGTCCCTGTCGGAGTCGTTCTGGACCCTGCGCGGTTTCTTCTCGCTGGCCTACGCGGTCCTTGGTGAGACCATGCCCAAGGCTCGTGTCTACCACGCACACACCACCGGCTACGCCGCACTTCTGGGTGCGGCAGCCGCCCGCGATCACGGGACGTCCTTCCTGCTGACCGAGCACAACCTCTACGTGCGCGACACCGTCAACACCCTGTTGGACCGCAACATGGCGCTGTCGATCACTTCCCAGGACTACCGCACCTTCGACGTCTCCCCCGAGCACCGCGCTGGATGGCTTGGTGGATCGAGATGGGGCACTTCTGCTACCCCAGCGCTGAAGTGGTCACCTACCTCTACCCCACCGCAATCACCGAGGCCGCCGAGCTCGCGCGGACATCGACAAGTCCGTGGTGCTGCCCAACGGCATGATCATTGAAGAGTTCGAGGAGAAGTACCACAAGCGTCAGGCTGCGGTGGAGCGGATTGCTGCCGATCCGGACGAGCACACCTGGAAGCTCGTGTACATCGCTCGTGTGGTGCCCATTAAGGGCCTCATGGATCTGCTGTCGAGCATGGATCTGCTCCGCAAGGCAGGGTTCCCCAACCTGCACCTGGACGTGCTGGGCCCCACGGAACACGTACCGGATTACTACGAGGCGTGCCTGGCCAAGATCGAGAGCCTGGGACTCCAGGACATGGTGACCATTCACGGCACCGTGAACGTCCGCGACATGCTCGATCAGTTCGATCTGTTGGTGCTGCCCAGCTACAACGAGGGTCAGCCCATCGTGGTTCTCGAGGCCATGGCCGCCGGCATCCCCACCGTGGGATCGAACGTGGGCGGCATGAGCCAGTTGGTCGGCGATGACCTGGACACCAACGACGGTCGGACCTGGGGCGCGTGTGGTGAGCTGCTGTCCCCCGGTGACGTGGAGGCCATGGCTCAGCAGATCCAGGCCGTGATCGGTGACGTGGACCGTTACCGCTCCTACTGCGTCAATGCCCGGGGACGTGTGGAGGACTTCTTCCAGCTCCACGAGGTCATGTCCTCCTACAACAAGCTCTACCGGATGCTGGGCAACATGGGCGAGGAACGTAACTTCGAGTACAAGGCCGGCGAGTCCCTCATGGCCAGTAGCCAGGCGTCCGAGCGCGCTTCGTGAGTGGAACGGCCCGAGTAGCTGGTGTCGATGATCTCGCTCCAGCCGCCGCAACAGGCGGGGTGGGCGCGTGGATCCGTTACGGCTGGCCCATCAGTCCGGAGCAGATCGACTTCGCGGCCGAGCACTACCGCGTGGCGATTCTGCAACCGTGGGAACTGGGTGCGGCGGCTGAGCTGAAGCGCCGCCGCCCGGACATGACCGTGCTCTGTTACAAGTGTCTGTCCTCCACGCGCAGCTACGAACCCGGCCCGATCTACAGTTCGGGGGTGTCCTATCCCGAGGCCCCGGACGAGTGGTTCGCGCAGCGGCTCAACGGAGATCGGATCCAATGGGCCCGGTACGAGGGGCACTGGCAAATGGCCGTGTGGTCCCCCGAGTATCGGGACTGGTGGGTTCACAATGTCGTGTCCGAGCTGACCGATTCGCCCTTCGACGGCGTGATGGCCGACAACGATGTGTTCGACGACTACTACGGCTTGGACCTGCCCATCCAGGATGCCCAGTCCATGGCGGATTTCCGCAACGGCGTGGGGCAACTGGTGCACGCGGCAGGGAAGGCGCTGAATGACGTCGGCAAGATCCTGGTGCCGAACATCGCCGAATCGCGGCGCGAGCCCGGGCGGTGGATCAGCCACGCAGCTACGGTGGCGGCTTTGAGGAAGTGTGGTTGGGTTTCAGCCCCGTTGACCTCTTCGATCCGGAGACCACCGAGGCGCAGCTGTCCCAGGCTGACGGGCCCGGCATCAGCATTCTTCGGGTGCCCACCGACGGCAATGATGACCACCCCAATTTCGAGTACGGCCTGGCCGCGTTCTGGATCTTCGGCGCGGGGCGCGGGGCCTACTCGGCCACCGCCCACGATGACTACAGCCGCACTCAGCACGTCGCCCAGCTCGACTGGGACTTGGGCGATCCGCTGCACGAACCGGTGCGGCGCGGCCACACCTGGTGGCGCGAATTCACGCGCGGCTGGGCAGCGGTCAACTTCGATTCCGACCGCCGACGACGCCGCCGCGTGCGGGTGCCCCAGGGCATGGTCGACACCCAGGGCCAACCAGTCGGCCCCCGTCTCGTGCTGCAGCCCCGCCGCGGTGTGGTGTTGCGGCGGGGCTGATCAGACGGTTGGCTCACTCCGCGCGGCGGATTCCGGTGCCCGCTGCCAAAAGGTTGAGCATGGCGCTCATTCTTTGATGACGGAACCCGAAGAGCTTACGGAGCTGGGGCAACAAGACCAGCTTGTCGAGGCGGGAACCGAGAACCGAGCGGAATACCACGGTGTCCGTGTAGAAGCACCCGTCCTGGTGCGGTTCGCACGTGTGCGTGTGGTGGTAGTAGCGGAACATCCCACGCATTTGGATGTCGGAGAACTCTCGCCCCTCCGTGTACGAATCCACGAAGGCCGTCCAGCGCACCGGAAGAACGCCCTTGAAAAGCCAGCGAAAGTCGTATGTGCCACCCAATTCACCTTTCTCCGTGGATGACCACTGGAGTTCGAAAGGGTCAGGCATCATCGCGGGGAAACCTTCACGCGACATACAGAGATCGAGAACATTTTGGGGAGACTGCGGGAAGACCGAACTCTTCCTCATCACGGTCACATGGTCCGGCCGGGTTGCGGGATCTGAACCGCTCAAGATGCCCTTCCCCGCGAAAGTTCTAGCCGCAGACAACTGTTCGTCCGTCGCGCGATGCTTCATGGTGAATTACCCCCATCGTCATTTCCCGGCAATCACATTCTTCACGGTTCGCGGGAACCCCTCACTTTGTTGCGACGTCAGCTACTGGCATCACGTTTGTTGTGAACCGCGGTCGTGGCCGCGACGATCAAGACCGTGAGGAGAAGCCCCAGGCTGACGACCAGTGCCACGCTTCCCGGGGTCATGGCCGCCGCATTGAACACGGTGGATTCCCCGCTCACGAGCGTGGTTCCGAGCTGAGTGGTGTACGTGGCCAGGGCATAGGGACTGACGATCACGGCCGGCAACCCCACCATCAGTGCCACGGTGGAGATTCCCGCACCGATCAGTGCGATCGCCACCGGTACGGCGAAGGACCGCAAGAACGTGGAGAACGCCGATTGCAGAGCAACCACGGGGATGCAGCCGACCACGATCAACAACGAACCGAGCCAGTACGTGCTGGGCAACCACCCCGGTATCTGGAAGGCGAGCTTGCCCATCACCAGTACGGTCAGCAGCATCACGACCTGCATGGCCGCGGTCAGCGTGGAAATGGCCACGACCTTGGACAACACCACCTTGTGGGTGGGCACGGACTGGGACATCAGCGCATTCCAGTTCCCGTTCCGGTGTTCGGGTCGCCACACGAGCGAGGCGAGGATGCCGATTCCAATCGGCAACAGCGCCATTCCGTAGAAGCCGATGGAACGGATCCACAGGGTGTGCCAGCCGTCCTCGAACTCTCCGCCGCTCGACAGGGTGCTCAGGGATCCTGAGAACACCGCCATGACGGGGAGCAGCACCACGACGAGCCAGCTGAGTGATCCCTTGAGTTTCAGAAATTCTATCCGGATGACGTTCATAGCTACAGCTCCTGATGGTCGAATCGAGACGTGATGGCCAGGAATGCTCCTGCGCCGATCACGGTCAGCACGATGATGCTGAGAACGGGCATGTCGAAGTAGACCAAGTCCATGCCCACGTAATCGGCGGGCTGGGCCAAGGCGTAGTAGCCCCACGGAGTCAAGTGCGAGATCCATGCGGGGAAGGCGGATCCGAATACGGCCAGGAACAGTCCTCCCACGCCGATGCCCAGGCACACCAGCTGATTCTCGATCACGGCCGAGATCAGGACGTGGGCTGCGAGTACCACCACGTTGATGAGCGTGACCGACACCGTGTAGGACAGCCACAATCCGATGGGGAAGGGATCGGTTACACCGGCCAGCAGTCCCACACCGGCGATCAGTGCGCTTTGAAGCACCGTGGCCGCCATGACCAGCGATCCGAGGGCCAAGAATTTCGCGAGACACAGCTGGCCCGGTGTGGTCCCTGATCCGGCTGACAGCATCCAGCCGTTGCCGCGGTGCTCCACCTCAACCAACCTGCTGGCCATGACCGACAGAAGAATGGGATAGATCATGGTGATCGCGAAACTCATGCTGGCCAGCATCAGCTTCCAGGGGAAGCCATCTCCCTGCGCATCCGCGCTGAATGCACCGGAGGCAAGCGCTCTGAACAGAGTCAAACCCGTAACTCCGATGAGCATGATCCGCGGCAGGACCAGGACCTTCAAATGTCGCATCTTGGCGAACTCATTGGCCACCAGTGCGTCCAGCGTTTGCTTGCTCGATGACGTGGTTGTGGCCGCTTCGGAGAAGGTTGCGGTGCTCATAGTCCCCCCTGACGAGTCAGTTCCTGAAGAGGTCTTCCAGGTTCTGTTCTTCCCGTCGGACATCGAAGACAGCGATGTCCTGGCGGACGAGCGTGGCCACGGCTTGGGCGGTTCCTACGTCGTCCATGTTGGAGATCCGCACGGTCTCGACCGGGCCGGATTCCGTGGGAGTCATCAGGACTTCGCTGGAGTGTTGCACCCCAGCGGAATGGGCCAACACCTCTTGCGCTTGCCTGGGCTGGGAGCAACGCACCAGAAGATTGGGGATCGTCGAGGCGAACAACTCTTCGCGACTGCCCTGGAAGATCATCTGCCCGTTGCTCAGAATGCCCAGGTGCGTTGCAGTCTTATCGATCTCACCCAGCAAGTGGGAGGACACCATGACTGTCACGCCCGCTTGGGACAGGTCATGGAGTAACTGACGGATTTCTTCGATACCCGCGGGATCCAGGCCGTTGGTGGGTTCGTCCAGGATGAGCAGTGACGGTTCTTTGGCCAGAGCATGGCAATCCCCAGGCGCTGCTTCATGCCTAAGGAGTAGTTCTTGACCTTCTTGTCCATCTGCTGCTCGAGCTTCACGGCGTGAACCGCCCGGTCGATCTGCAGACTGCTCAGATCCGACAGCCGTTGCACGATGGCCATGTTCTCTCGACCGGTCAGATGACTGTAACCGGGAGGATTCTCGATCAAGGAACCGATGTGGCCCAGGAGTCCCCGTCTGGTACCGCGGGTCATCGGCTGGCCCATGATGTTGATCGACCCCGCCGAGGTTGAATCAGGTTGAGCAACATCTTCATGGTGGTGGACTTGCCCGATCCGTTGGGACCGAGGAACCCGTACACGCTCCCCGCGGGTACCCTCAGATCGAGGTTCTCCACAACAGTGCGGTCACCGTAGGTCTTGGTGAGTTGATCCGTTTCCACTAGATATGTCATGCCTCTACGGTGCGTCACCGGGGCATTCGTGCGGATCTCCCCTGAGACCTATCTTGGGCTATGCCTTAAGGCATAGCCGCGTCGCGTCCGGTCGGTCACGTGAGTTCATGGCCGGTCGATTTCGACCACACCGGTCTCATAAGCGAGCACCACGGCCTGCACACGATCCCGGACCTGTAGCTTGTCCAGGATGTGCCCGACGTGAACCTTGACGGTCCCCTCACTCAGGACAAGTTCGGTGGCGATCTCCGCGTTGGACAGCCCCTTGGCCAGGTGATGCAGGACCTCGAGTTCACGCGGTGTCAGCCGTTGAATCCGAGCATCCTCCCGCACCGCGGTGCCGCGGGGCGGCGAGAAGTGCCCCAGGAGACGTTTGGTCATCACCGGCGAGATCACGGCGTCGCCCCGGTTCACATGCCGGATCGCGGCAACCAGTTCCTCCATGGGGCAGTCCTTCAGGAGAAACCCGCTGGCACCGGCCTGAAGTGCGTCGTAGGCGTACTCGTCCAGGTCGAAGGTGGTCAGAATCAGAACACGGGGAGCCTCTGTCCCCGCTTCGGAACCGAATCGTTCCTGGATCTGCCGCGTCGCCTCCACCCCGTCCATTTCCGGCATGCGGACGTCCATGAGCACCACGTCCACCGGTGTGGTTTCCAGAACGGTCAGCGCCTCGCAACCGTTTCCCGCCTCGGCCACGACGTCCAGATCCGAGTGGGCACCCAGCGCCATGCTCATTCCCATGCGGATCATTTCCTGATCGTCCACGAGTGCGAGTCGAATGGTCATCGCTGATCTCCTACGGGGATCCACGCACGAACGCGGAATCCCCCGGTTGCTATGTGTCCAGTTTCCAACGTGCCACCGTAGGCGCTGATGCGCTCCCGCATCCCGGTGAGTCCATGCCCTCGAGAATCGCTGCTCTGATCGGTGGGCGGAGAGCCACCGTCATCAACCACCTGGACGTCCACGGAACTCCGGTCGAAGGTCAGCTCAACCACCGCATTGCTGTCCTGCCCCGCGTGCTTGCGCGTGTTGGTGAGGGCTTCCTGGATGACTCGATACACGGTCAGCTCCACACCCGTAGACAGTCGGGGTCGCTGTCCCGCAGTTCGGAAGTCCACCGACAACCCCGTATTTCGCGTGTGCTCCACCAGCTCGTCCAGTTGGTCGATCCCCGGTTGTGGGGCACTACTACCGGAGTCCTCGGACCGCAGGAAGCCGAGCATGGACCGCATTTCTGTCAGTGCACCGCTGCTGGTTTCCCGGACCATTGTCATGGCCTGCTGAGCTCGCTCGGGATCGGATCGAACCGAGGCTATCGCGCCGTCGGACAGGCCACCACGCTTCCCAGATTGTGGGACACCACGTCGTGAATCTCTCGAGCGATCCGATTACGCTCCTCGGCAAGAATCATCCGTTCGTGCGCTGCTTGTTCTCGTTGCAGGTCCACGGCTCGCTGCTCCAGGCTGTGCACGTACTGTCGCCTGACTTTGAGCACAATGCTCCACGTCCAAGCCAAGATGACTATGGCGATCAGAACACCTACATCGCCCAGGTTGACGTACCCCGAACGCACCAACCCCTGCATCGCGAGAATCACCCAGGCGACAGCCGCCACCAAGGCCGGCACCGTGAAGTACCAAGCGAATCGAAGGGTCAGGCTGCACAGCGTCAACAGCACCATCACGTCCGCCACCAGGACATCGATGCCCAACCACAACTGCACAGAGGCGATCCCGGCCGTCACTACAAAGACCGCGACCGGCCAGCGATGACGGAACAGGTAGGGGACGCACAATCCCATGAAAATCAGCAGACCCACCACAACAGGCAGGTCCCGCGGCAAAGCGCCAAGTCCGATGGGCAGGTTGTAGACGAACACCACCGCCACGATCACAAGGTCCAGGATCCTGTTCGCTTGGAAGGGGACCGGGTCACCGCGTCCGCGGGGTATTGCTCAGGTCCAGTCATGGCATGCAGACTGTGGCGTTCTGACTCCATGGTTTCCACGCTACAACGCTGCCCCTGGACGGCCTGTGATGGAATCGACCCATGACAGATCAGCAGCGCCAGCGCCCGTTCGCCCAGGTCGATGTCTTCTCCCGTGAGCCCTACATGGGCAATCCGGTCGCGGTCGTCCTCGATGGCAGGAACCTCAGCGACCAGGACATGGCCCGCTTCTCGCGGTGGACCAACCTGTCCGAAACCACCTTCGTCCTTCCACCCACCTCGTCGGACGCCGATTATCGACTGCGCATCTGGACCCCCGGTGGCGAACTCTCCTTCGCGGGTCACCCCACGCTCGGCTCGGCCCACGCGTGGCTCGAGGCGGGTAATACCCCTCGCTCCAGCGAGGTCATCGTGCAGGAATGCACCGCGGGCCTGGTCGAGGTCCGCCCCACCGACGACGGCGCTCTGACCTTCGCCGCGCCGCCCACCTCACGCTCGGGAAACTTCGATCCCGCCATGCTGGAGCAGGTCACTGCGGGACTGGGTCTGGATGACGAGGAAATCGTGGCCCATCAGTGGGTCGACAACGGACCGGGGTGGGCGGCCCTCCTGCTGCCCTCCGCAGAGGATGTCCTGGCCATCGAACCGGATTACCCGGCGCTGGGGAATTACAAGATCGGCGTGGTGGGCC
>NZ_AJXN01000029.1 GCF_000286355.1 Kocuria atrinae C3-8
CTCATCTGTGAAGGGCCAGTTATGCCCAATGCGGTAGCGGCCCGTTCGCACGAGGCGCGGCGGGCGGCGTATCCGCCGTCGGCGTGGGAGTGGGCGACCTTGGAGTCGATCACGAGAACGCTGAGACCGTGCTCGGCGAGGGGTAGGGGCACGATCTCGGATTCGAGGGTGCGGCAGTCGAGGAACAGCGCGCCGCCGGCCCGGCCCATGAGGGAGGCGGACTGATCCATGATGCCTGTGGGGGCGCCGACGAATTCGTTTTCCGCCCGCTGGGTGAGGCGGGCAAGGTCCGGGTGGCTCAGGCCCAGGCCCAGGAGGTCATTGAGGGCCACGATTGTGGCGACCTCGACCGCGTGGGATGAGGACAGGCCCGCCCCCACGGGCACGGTGGAATCGAGGAGCACTTCGAATCCGGGGACATCAATGCCATCCAGGCCAGCGAGGACGTAGACGACGCCGGCGGGGTAGGCGCCCCAGCCGTCGACCGAGCCGGGAGCGAGATCCGCGATGGTGAAGCTGACCTTTGCAAGGCGGCCGTCGGGGGCGTAGCTGGAGGCCAGGTCCGCGGAGTGCGCGGCTGAATCGTTTGACTGTTTGAGCCGCACGGCGACCATGGCGGCGCGGTCGATGGCGAAGGGAAGCACAAAACCGTCGTTGTAGTCCGTATGCTCCCCGATGAGATTCACCCGACCCGGGGCGCGCCAGACGCCGTGCGGGACATGGCCGTAGAGCTCGATGAATCGACGGGTGAGGCGTTCGGCGCGGGCGTGCTCGTCATTTTGCGTGGACTGCTGGCGGGTCATGACGCGGCCTGCCTCAAGCGCTCGGCGGTTTGTTCCGCGGTGATGTCATTGATGAAGGCGCCCATGGCGGCCTCGGAGCCGGCGAGGAATTTCAGTTTGTCCTCGGATCGGCGGGGGCTGGTCAGCTGCAGGTGGAGCCAGCCGGCCTCGCGGTCCGCGGTGGTGATCGGGGTCTGGTGCCACGCGGCAATGTACGGCGTGGGGTCGAGTAGAGCTGGTCCACACGCTGCACCAGGTCGCGGTAGAGCACGGCCAGTTCGTCGCGTTCGTCACCGGTCAGGCCGCGAGATCGGGGGCCTGGCGATGCGGGACCAGGTGCACCTCCAACGGCCACCGCGCCGCATAGGGAACGTAGGCGGAGAAGTGATCGCCCGCCAAGACCATGCGGTCGCCGGCGTCGGTTTCATCGCGCAGGAGTTCGCCCATGAGGGGCCGGCCGGTCGCATCCAGGTAGGCCCGCGAGCGCTCGGCCAACCGTGCGGCGGTCGGTGCCGCGTACGGGTACGCGTAGATCTGCCCGTGCGGATGGTGCAGGGTCACGCCGATTTGTTCGCCGCGATTCTCGAACGGGAACACGTGACGGATGCCCTTCATGGCGGACAGTGCCTCGGTGCGCTGGGCCCAGGCCTCGACGACCGTGCGGGCGCGCTCAAAGGGTAGGGACGCGAAGGAGCCTTCGTGCTCGGGCGTGTAGACCACCACTTCGCAGCGGCCATAGGCGGACGACGCCGATCCCCATAGTTCCCGGCCCGTCGCGCCTTGGGGTGACGGCAGCTCCCCCAGCTCCGGGCCCAGGGACGGGAAGCGGTTCTCGAAGGCGACCACGTGGAAGTCCTCGACCGGGATCTCCGACTCCCTCCCACCAACGGACGGGCACAGCGGGCACTGGTCGGCCGGAGGCAGATACGTGCGGCTCTGCCGGTGGGCGGCGACCGCAACCCACTCCCCCGTCAACCGGTCGAAGCGCACCTGCCGTGACCGGAGCGCTCGCCCAGTGGACGGGCATCGACCACGCGCTCCACGGCCGGGGTGCCGCGGTCACTGAAAAACACGGCCTCCCGCCCGTCGGCCAGGCGGTGGTTCCGGTGCTCGATGGGAGCCTCGCCTGTGGAGTTGCTCGCGGGTTCAACGGCCCTACCCATTGCACATCCCTGCCTGCTTTATGGTGCTATTCGGGTTCACTGTCTCACACGCCGTGCACCTTGGGCCTGCGCATGATCATTGATCGTTCTCCATCATCTGCTCCCACTTGGTCGATCCGGGCAATGGGCCGCGCGGGTCCAAGTTGTCGTGGTCGGGGTTCGAAACGCGAGTGGGCGACGTCGTCGGGCTGGGTGCGCTGGTGGCTGCCTCGCTCGAGGTCGAGGAGGCGCTCTGCCTGGGACTTGGCTCCTGGTCAGCCGAGGAGGTCTCGCAGCCCACCAAGAGCCCACCCATGATCAGCACCGCCGCCCCCGCTGTAGCCGCCCGGGCCAGTCCGGCTGAGCGGGCCTTTGCAGTGTTCTCAAGTTCACCATTCACGATTACCCCCATGGATTCTGTTGGGCGCCTCATGCGCCTGCCTCGATCTAAGCCGCTGGGAGAACGCGAATCATCGGCCTCGGCGAATCTGTGGATAACTCGGGTGGAGCGGTCGGTAATGGGCGGGTAGGCGGCGTCGGCATGACCGGAGATGCCGAGGAGAGCGTGCTCGAAAAGGAAGATGGGGGGCCACCCAGCAAACCGGGCACAATTCCGGGGCCCTCAAGGTGCGACTATGTGCGCGGGCCAGGGGTAGCAATCGTTCCATCTGATGGAGCGCCAACCGCATTTGTTCTTCTGTGGCAACCGTCAGCCGCTGGAACACGAGCCCGTCCAGGGAGGCGAATACCAACCTCGCAACAGCTTCGTCTGCCTCATACCCAGCGGCGGACAAGGCTCCTTGCATGCGATTGATATAGGCGGAATACAGACGCTCCGCTGCCGGCCTCAGGGCTGGCATCCCTCGCGAGGCCAACACCATTTCGAACTGGAATGACTGGCGTTCGGGAAAGTGTCGCACCTCAGCAATAACGTTCTCGGCGACCGTGCCACGGAAGATCCGTTCAAACTCGGTATTGTCCAAGGTTCGCTCGGCGGCATATTCCATGGCCGCCTCCAACAGGGCGGTCTTGGAACCGAAGTGGTGAGAAATCAAGGTGTTGTCCACCCCCGCAATCTCTGCCACCTTCCGATAGCTCAAGGACCTCAGCCCCTCGCGGCCTACCAGCTCAATGACGGCATCGAGCAAAGCCTCTCGGCCTGCCCCGTAGACACCGTTACGTCCTGCCACTTTGGTCCCCATTCTTGTCGGGTTAGGTCTATTTCTGTGCTCATCCACGCTAACCCCTGGAGGCCGGTACTGCCCGAACGCACCCTCCGGCGGCCGCTCCTTGGCGGTATGACACGTCTTGAGAAACCCGAAAAAAGTTGAGGCACCCCCTTGTCAAGGCAACTCTGCAAATGCAGAGTTAGCTATGGCGCATCAGTGATCCGAATCACATGCCTGATCGCGCCGACACTGACCTTGGCTGCTTTCCGTGACTGCACCGCATGTGCAACAACCCTGCAGAGCAGTTCCAGCACCACCCGATCCCAGGGGGACTTGATGTCTTCATCCATCACCTCAAACACACCGCCCGGGCCCACACCCGCCCCAGAGGTCCCGCACCCGGGACTGATCTCCACGCCCGGCTGTCCTGGAAAGATGCATTCGCCATGGCAATGGCCGTTTCCGGGGGGTTGTACGTTTCTTTCGGAGCAACCGTGGCTGTGGTCGGCGGCCTGTCTGCCATGGGCCTATGGGCTTTGGCTGCGCTGATCGGCTGGGTGCAGAACAGCCTGTTCGCGGAAATGGCGTCGATCTTCCCTGATAAGCCCGGCGGAGTGCCGATCTACGCACACGAGGCCTGGCGAGAACGCTTTGCCCCGGCCGGGCCCTCGCCAGCTTCGGTTACTGGTTCGGGTGGTCGGCTGTGATCTCGATCGTGTCGGTGACAGCCGGGGCAATCATTGCCGCACGGTGGCTACCCGGGACCAGTTGGACCATGGACGTGGGAGTCGCGCAACTCTCTCCGGCCCAATTAATCGGCACTGCCCTGATCCTGCTCATCATGATTCCCAACCTCTTCGGCGCCCAACCTGCGGCCTGGGTGAACAAGATCGTTGGCGTATTGCTCTTGGGGTCGTTCCTGGTGTTCATTGCAGCCCCGGTCCTGTCCGGACAATGGCATGCGCCGAACCTCACCTGGGGCCTGGGTGATCTGACGGCCGACCCGCTGGGCACTCTTCAGTTGGCGTTGGTGTGGCTGTACTTGATCGGGTGGACCGCGTACGGAACGGAGATGTGCGCGGCGTTCCTGCCGCAGTACCGGACCAAAAGCGATGGCCGTAAGGCCATGTTCACCTCAGGTGCGTACACCTTCGCCATGTTCCTGTTGGTGCCGTTGGGCGCAGGAGGACTGGTTTCACAGGAAGAGGCGGCGTCCGATCCTTCCGGGATGTTTGTCACCGCTTTCACCCGGGTCCTGCCGGACGGTCCACTGACCGATGTCATGTTGCTGGCCATCCTGGCAGCCTTGTTGATGGGTGTGAATGCGTCCATGGCAGACGGGTCCCGGGCACTTTACGGAGCAGCCCTGGATGGCCTCCTTCCGAAGCAATTCGAGAAGACCAACCGTCACGGCGTGCCGGCTCGAGCCATCTTCGCGGCCGTATTCCTGAACATCGTGCTCATCATTTTCATCTCGAATCCCATTTCCATTCTCGTGGCCGCCAACCTGGGTTATCTGCTCGCGATCCTTTTGGCCCTGGTCGGTTTTCTGTTGTTGCGTCGAGACCATCCCGAGTACAACCGACCCTTCCGAGCAGGGCGATTCGCCGTTCCACTGGCAGTAGTCCTGGTTGTCTACACCGCAGCCGTACTGATCGTCGGTGCGCTGTCGAGTGAACTCTCCGGCTACGGCGGCCCCAAAGAACTGGCGATCGGGGTCTGCATCCTTGCCCTCTCTTTGGTGCTGTATGTCTACCGTCGGCGCGTCCAAGAACGCCTCCCACTGCTCCATGATCCCCAGCCGGCAGTGTCTGCGGAGCCGTCCCACACGATTCACTGAATTTCCCCACATCAATAAGCGCTTTCGAAAGGAACCCATCATGTCCGAGGTTTTTCACGCCCATACCAATGCTTCTGCTGCCGAACCCTTTGAGGTGGGCACTGTCCGGTGGCTGCGCAAGCCCGGCCAGGGAGGACGCGAAGCCCTTTCAGCCGGGATCTGGGAAGTTACCCCCGAGCAGGCCCCGGAGGCCTTCGACCTGCCCATCCATCAGGACGAGAGCATTTATATCGTCTCCGGGCACCTGCGCATCGAAGTCCAGGGCGGGGACACTTTCGAGCTGACCGCCGGGTCCATGGCCTCTTTCACCGAGGGCGCGATGACCCGCTGGCAGGTCCTGGAGCCCACCGTCGAGTTCTTCGTCTACAGCTGAGCCGTGGGCGCGTCACGTGCGTGCCGCACCCACGGCAGTTCCATTTTTTGTCCCCTCCGAAGGAGTTCTTTCCATGACCGCCGACAACGCATTCCAGGATTATGTTCCCGTCCGCGAGTGGCCCTCCGTGTCCACGATGCTCGATGGATTCGGAGACCAGACTCTCCCGGCGTCTCCGGCCCTGACCGGCACCAGCGTCTCCCTCCAGGGCGAGGACGGCCGGACGTTCACCATGACCTTCGGCGACTCCTCCTCTCTGACCTGGACCATCACCGCCGAAGACAACGAGGAGAGTGTGGAGGCCAGCTACAAGGCCATCGAAGCCGTCCGGGCATCTTCATCATCGACTTCGTGCACGGTGCGGGTCGACAGGTGCGCAATGTCTCCGCGGTCTTCAACCTGAACAGCGGAGCAGCCACCGTTGCCATCTCCGCACTGCACGAGGCGGACAGCGCCGTCAAGGGCAGCACCGAGTTCACCCACGCCCGGGTCGAGGGAACCGAAGCGGCCTTCCACCAGCGCTCTGCCGGGCTGGTGGGCAAGCGAATCTACTACCGCTACAGCGATGTGGAGGCCTACGAGCACATCTACCTCACCCCGGGCACGTTCGTGTGGCACTGCCTGCGCGGTGGTGAGAAAGGGCTGGCCGACGTCGACCGGACCCTGGCCTTCGAGGTGGCCGAAGACCTCTATCTCTTCTACTGGACCGAGCGAGTCATGACCGTGGAGTCGGTGCTGCTGGTGGATCTTCGGGAGGAGCGCTCGATCGGACGGATGTTCGGCTGGGACGACCTCACCGACGAACCGCTAGTGCTGCCCTTCAACTCCCGGCTCACCGTCATGAACACCACCGAGTACCCCCAGGACCACCACAAGCACTGACCGTTAGCCCGCATCGGGACCGCAACCAAGCCCGCAACCTGACCGCGGCGCTACCCACCTCGAGTTGAAAGAGTCATTCATGAACGAAATCACCAACCATGTCATTGTCGTCGGCGCGGGATTCGCAGGACTGACAGCCGCCCGAGAGCTGTCCCAGCGAGGCCACACCGTTACCGTTCTGGAAGCCAAGGACCGCATCGGCGGGCGCACCTGGCTCGAAGAACGGATGGGCCGGCCCCTGGAACTAGGAGGCACCTGGGTCCACTGGATCCAGCCATTCGTTTGGGCTGAAATGGGTCGCTACGGCATCACTCCCGTGACCGGCCCGGAGTTCACGACCGGTTACCGCCGCGCCAACGGGCAGATCAGCAAAGGCAGCGCCGAGGAAATTCTCGACCTCATCGACGAGCCCAACACGCGCCTGCTCTCTCGTTCCCGGGAGATTTTCCCCCTGCCCTGGCAGCCAATGCAGCACCCCTCAGTGGCGGAAATCGACCACATCACACTCGCCGACGCCATTGAGGATCTGCAGTTGGATCCCCCGGTAAAAGAACTCATGCGCTCCTTCTGGTCATTGAATTTCAACGGCCGCCTCGATGAAGCCGCCTACACCCAAGCCTTGCGATGGGCGGCGATTTCCAACGGGGATTGGAAGCTCATGTTCGAAGCCTGCGCCACGTACAAGCTCGAAGGTGGCACCAAGCGACTGATCGAAGCAATCCGAGCCGACGCCGATGTCGATCTTCGCCTCAACTGCCCGGTCACCGGCATCGAACAGGCCGGGGACACGGTGACCGTCACCCTGGCGGACGGTCATGAGCTCACCGGCTCCGCCGTTGTGGTCACCCTGCCTCTCGGGGCGCTGCACACCACCGACTTCCAGCCAGCTCTTTCGGCCCCCAAGCTCAAGGCATCGCAACGCGGTCAGGCCGGCCGAGGGGCCAAGCTGTGGGTCAAGGTGAAGGCAGGCAGGAGCGATTCGTGGCCTTCGCATCCGATGACGCACCATTAAACTTCGTGCAGGCTGAGTACTTCGACGACGACGCCACGATTCTCGTCTGCTTCGGCCCCGACGCCTCCAAGGTCCCCACCGACGACGTCGCGGCGGCACAAGCCATGCTCGACAACCTCGTTCCGGGGCTGGAAGTCCTGGACGCCACCGGCCACAACTGGGTCGAGGACCAGTACGCGGGTGAGACCTGGCCGATGCACTATGCCGGGCACCTCACGGAGTGCTTCGAGGGCCTCCAACAACCCGATGGCCGGGTATACCTGGCCGGCGCGGATTACGCGACGGGCTGGGGTGGGTTCATCGACGGCGCCATTGAGAGTGGCCTGACAGCTGCACGTCACGTTCACGATCTGCTCTCTCACGATCAGGAAGCACCGCGCCCTCCACCGTGCCCTCGCAGACCCCCTGACCGAATCCACGGCCGTCACGGAGTTGTCGCCGAGCATTCAGGTCGCCGTTCGGGCGGACGGCGCCAAGGTCTGCACCCTGGCGGAGCTGTCCGTACTTACCGACTGGCTGGCCTCCCATGACGAGGGCGTGTTCGTGCTGGACGTGGCCATCTCCCAGAAGGTCGTGGCGGAGTTCATGGCCGCGTCGCTGAATGCGGGGAAGCGGCTGTAAGCACGGTGGTCAAGGAGGTTGGCGGAGTTTCCTGGACCGGGCAACATTTAGGAATCCATAGCTGCACCATGCAACGAGCGTTGTTTCCGCGAGGATCTCACGCGTGTTTGCGCAGATTCATTGGTACCCAGCATCAATAGTCGGACGCGTTACTTGAGTGAGGTTTTCTCACCAGGTCGCGTGCGGCCGGATGCCTCAGATCGGATTAGCTGCTGGAGACGGATAGCGTGATGGAGTGATTGTTGCTGTGGAAGGGCCGAGCGCTGCCGGCAAGACGACCTGGTGCCGTCGCGTCGCGGACCGATTCGTGCCGGAGTACGTGCCAACAGGCGCGAGCCTGATGGCAGCGATCCCCGGGCGCAGGGCCGGTACTGGACCGGGGTGAATACACGGCGCTGGTCGGAGGCTGTGGAGCTGGAGAGCGCACTCGGTCACGTGCTGTGCGACAGCGATCCGTTGAAGCTGCACTACAGCTGGTGTCTCTACCGGATCGGCGCGGCCCCTCGTGCCCGCTTCGTGCACGAGTATCAGCAGGTTCGGCAAGCCATGCGGCACCGACGGCTCGGCTTCGCCGACGCCGTACTCGTCGCGCTCCCGGACGAGACCACTCTGCGGCAGCGGAAAGAAGGCGATGCAACGCGCGCACGTCGCTCCTTCGACCTGCACGTACAGCTCCGGACGCCCCTACAGGACTGGTACCGCGTGCTAGCCGACCTTAGTCCGGGGCGGGTTGCGTGGAACCTGCCCCAGACGTGGCCCAGTCTCGTCAATGACGTTCCCGTGCGTGCCGAGCGATGCGATATCAAGCTTCTCGACACCCTGGTTCACCGCCTCCCGGTTCGGTAACCGATTCCGCTCGGTCAGACGCACATCACGCGGTGAGAAAACCTCAGTGCAGTTTGTCATCATCAGTCATATACCTTGAATGACTCATGTCCTGAGGATAGAGGTTCTTTGCGTCTGCAACTATGAGGACATGACTCCCTCATCACCCCCCAGTGAGGGACCGAATCAGGTCCCCTTCCAGCAGCAACCATATCCCGGGCAGAATGGCCAAGACTGGTCGACACAAACACTGCCCCCGCAGCAGCCCAAGAAAAATCAGTCGAACATCCTCGGTCTCATCGCGCTCATCGCAGCTGTGATCGGCTTTATCTTTGCCTGCGTCCCAGGTGCCCTCATTATCGGCTGGATTCTTCTGCCAATCGCCTTCATTCTAGGTCTCGTCTCGCTATTCCTTAAGGGCAAGTCCAGGTGGATGGGCATCACTGCGTTGATTCTCTCGATCGTGGGCACGGTCGTAGGAGCAGTGGTGTTCTTGACCGTTGTCTCCAACGCATTTGACGAATCCTTCGGCAGTGGGGACACCACCGTGGCGGGACCCTCTGAAAATACGGACTCGGAAACTGAGCAAAATACTGACAGTGAAGTAGCAGCGGACGAAGGATCCTCTGAAGAGGGCACTCGTGGGAACCCGTACCCGATCGGCTCGACCATCGAGAACGACGAATGGCGCGTTGTCGTGAACTCAGCGACCCCTGATGCCACCGATGCTGTTCTTTCCGAGAACGAGTTCAACGAACCGCCTGTCGACGGCGCTCAGTACATGCTCGTGAATTACTCCACCACCTATTTGGGCGACAATCCTGACGGCGATATGCCCGTCATGGTCTCAGTGGAGTACGTGACAGCAGACGGCACAACGGTCAACAGCTTCGACAACGTTGTCGTTGCACCAGATCCCATCGATACCACCAGCACCCTGTATACAGACGGTACGGCTACAGGCAATGCTGCCTTTGAAGTTCCGACAGATACCGCTGCCCAAGGTGTTCTTGCAATTACTCCCGGAATGCTTGGTGACAAGGTTTTCGTCGCGGTCAAGTAATACTCTAAGGACAAACATTCGATGCCCCCGAAATTTTCTCGGGGGCATCCGTCTTTTCACCCCATCCCCGCCGCCTACCCCCTCGATTCCAGCGGATTCCCGCCACCGGACCGGTCAGCGAGCTCGTGGTCTGGTGGTCGAGCAGAACATAAGGGTTCCGCCGGCCCGATGACGCCATGGGGAGACTAGCTGTAAGAGGGCGTGACGTTATTGACTCGGGCCGGGGTGCGTGAGGCCGGGGGGCTGATCCCCGCAGGAGGTATGAGGCCGATGGTGCTTGTAGTTATTCACCCATACCTGCAAGGCTCGCCGCCGCTGAGTTTTTGAGCCGTACGGGCGGGCGTAGAGGACTTCATCAACCATCAGCCGGTTGTAGCGTTCAACCTTCCCGTTATGTCGGGGCGTGTAGGGGCTGATCCGGTGACGCCGCCCGCCCAGCGAGGTCACCTTCGAGATGGCGTTTGACCATGTGCAAACGGCCGGTGGGGGTCAAGGGCGCATTAGCGTGGATCGCGAGCGGGCTCTTCTCGGCGGACGGCATGTGTAGGAACTTTCATCCTGTGGGGTATGGCCCGCTCGTCTCATGTCAGTACCGACCACGGCGTACAAACCCCGTCACGAACTGGATCGCGTCGAATCCCTCACCACCAATTCCGGCTGAAAACTGACATGCCGGTGCTGGTGCTCGGGGTCGGCAATCTCATCTTCCAACAGTTCCACGGCGGTGCGTCCCATCAACCGGGCCGGCTGACGGATGGATGACAGTGCGGAAATAGCCGATGTCGCGAAGTCGATGTCGTCGTAACCGATCAGCGCGATGTCTTCCGGAACACGAAGCCTGCGATTGAACATGAATGCCTGCATGAGGCCCAGGGCGACCAGGTCGTTGGCGGCAAAGACTGCTTCCGGGCGTTTGGCGGCAGGCAAACTTGCGATCTGTTCGCCCGCTCCGCGGCCCTCCAACACGGTCAATGCAGCTGTCTCCACCACGGTCAATGACGCTCCAGGAACCGCACCCACTGCCCGTTCGGCGCCTGCCCGGCGGTCGACCACTTGGTGCAGGGAAGTTGGCCCACCCACGAACGCGATCCTTCGGGCGCCCCCGTCCAGCAGATGTTCCACCGCCATGCGCCCACCTTCAACGTCGTCGACAGCCAAGGAACAGTACCTGGACGGCGGCGCGTGTTCGTCGACCAGAACGACAGGAGTCCCGCGGGATCGCAGGGCATCGATTCGGCCCAGCTCCTGAGTTTGTGGGGTGAAGAGCACCCCGCGCACACGTTGTTCCTCGAAGAGATCCAGGTAGACGTTTTCACGCTTGGGCGATAACCCGGCGTTGCCCGTGATCATGGCCAAGCCGCGTTTTTCGGCGGCGGTCTCGGCGCCGAGCGCGATGTCGTTGTAGAAGGGGTTGGTACTGTCCTGCATGACCAAGCCTAGGGCGCGGGAGCGCCCGGCCTTAAGCTGCCGGGCAACGTCATTGCGGACGTAACCCAACTCCTGAATTACCTGCATGACCCGCCGTCGGCGATCCTCGGAGACCACCTCCGGGCGGTTCAGGACGTTGGAGACCGTGCCAATGGATACGTTGGCGTGGCGGGCAACATCCTTGATACCGACCGGCGGTCGTTCAGAGTTCATGTCCGTGATCCCTCAGTTCAGTGGCGAGTGTTCATCGTATCCACTCGCGCGAACGTCAGGGTCGCGGTGTGTACTTCACGGGTTCGAACGACGCGGCCACCACACTACGCAACGCTTCCAGGTCGCCAGATACCATCCCCACGGCCCGCATCTGAACCAGAATGTTGCCAATGGCTGTGGCCTCCACGGGCCCGGCATACACCGTCCGGCCGGTCCGGTCTGCGGTGAGCTGACATAGCAATGAGTTCTGCGACCCGCCACCCACGATATTCACGGTGCGGATGCTCTTACCCGACAGCTCTTCGGCCTGGTCAATCGTGCGAGCATAGGCCTCCGCCAGCGATTCGAGGATGGATCGCACGACCTCCGCTCGGCTGCGTGGAGGTTCCATGTCGCGCTCTTCGCACCATTCGGCGATGCGGGCGGGCATGTCACCCGGGGCGGTGAACCGGTCATCGGTTGCGTCGAAGACCGGAACGGGCCTTGTCACATGTGAGGCTTCCCCAATGAGCGCGGCAAGGTCACTCGTCCGTTGCGCATCCCCCGCCCCGGGCCCGTCCCAGGTGCGGATGGACTCGGAGAGCAACCACAGCCCGGAGACATTCTTCAGGTATCGCACTCGCCCGTCGACGCCGCCCTCGTTCGTGAAATTCGCGGCTTGGCTTTCTGGCGTCAAGACAGGGGCCTCGAGTTCGATACCCACCAGCGACCATGTGCCGGAGGAGATGAACGCGGATTCGCTGTCTATGGCGGGCATTGCCACTACCGCCGATGCCGTGTCGTGGGATCCAACCGCGGTGACGGTGAGCCCGGGCTCGGCACCGAGCTCGACCCCAACGGAGGGCAGGAGCTCACCAATCGTGGCACCGGGTGTGATCAGCGGAGCCAGCAGGTCTCCGGAAGCCCCAGCATATGCATCAGCTCGGCGTCCCATTGCCCGGCCCGGGCGTCGAGTAACCCGGTGGTGGAGGCATTGGTGGTCTCGGCCACCTGTTGGCCGGTCAGCCAGTACGCGATGAGGTCCGGGATCAGTAGAGCTCTGTCCATACAGTCCAAAGAACCGGCATTTTGGTCTGCCGCGAACTGGAACAGAGTGTTGAACGGCAGATGCTGCAAGCCATTGCGCCGATACAGCTCTTTCGCCGCAACCCGCGCGTGCACGGACTCGACACCGTCACCGGTGCGTTCGTCGCGGTAGTGGTACGGCACACCCACCATTCGCCCGCGGCGCAGCAGGCGTAGTCCACCGCCCAGGAGTCGATTCCGATCGACACGAGCCTCGGTTCTTCCCGGGTTGCCTTGGCCAGTCCGGCCGTCAAGGACCGGTACAGCTCGGTGATGTTCCAGTGCAGCCCGTCCCGCTGACCTTCATGCAAACGCACATGTTGATTGGGAAAGCGCGCGATGTGCCGCATCCGCAACTGCCCGCCGTCGAGACCACCGAGAATGACCCGCCCGCTCGTGGCTCCGAGGTCCACGGCGGCCACTGAACCGCCTTCGGTTGTCGAATTCATCGCAGGAACGCCGCAGCCACGCCGGCGTCGACGGGCACGTGCAGTCCGGTGGTGTGGGACAACTCGGCGCTGGTCAGCACGGCAGCGGCATTGGCCACGTTCTCCGGCAGCACCTCGCGCTTGAGGAGCGTGCGCTGGGCATAGAATTTGCCCAGTTCGTCCTCGGGGACGCCGTACACGGCGGCGCGTTTAGCGCCCCAGCCGCCGGCGAAAATTCCGGATCCTCGGACCACACCATCCGGGTTGATGCCGTTGACCCGGATACCGTACTCGCCGAGCTCGCGGCCAGGAGACGGACCTGGTGCGCCTGATCGGCTTTGGTGGCCGAGTACGCGATATTGTTCGGTCCCGCGAAAACGGAGTTCTTCGACGAGATGTAGACGATGTCCCCTCCCATGTCCTGGGCGATCATGGCCTTGGCGGCGGCCTGGGACACCATGAAGGAGCCCTTGGCCATCACGTTGTGCTGGAGGTCCCAGTCCTTCTCCGTGGTCTCCAGCAGAGGCTTAGAAATCGACAGTCCGGCATTGTTGACCACCAGGTCCAGGCCACCAAAGGCCAGCACTGCGGCGTCGACGGCGCGGCGACCTGCTCGGGGTCGGTGACGTCCGCGGCTACCCCCACAGCGACGTCGGGCCCGCCCAGTTCGTCTGCCACCTGTTGGGCCGCTTCGAAGTTGAGGTCCGCGATCACCACGCACGCGCCTTCTGAAGCGAGACGGGTGGCAATGGCCTTGCCAATGCCCGACGCCGCCCCGGTCACCAGGGCAATGCGGGTCGCGTGGCTCTTGGGCTTGGGCATGCGTGCCAGTTTGGCTTCTTCCAGCGCCCAGTATTCGATGCGGAACTTCTCCGCCTCGCTGATTGGCGCGTATGTCGAAATCCCTTCGGCTCCGCGCATGACATTGATGGCATTGAGGTAGAACTCGCTGGCCACTCGAGCGGTTTGCTTGTCCTTTCCGAACGAGAACATCCCCACGCCGGGCACCAGAACAATCAGGGGGTCCGCGCCGCGGATGGCCGGGGATTCGGCCGTTGCATAGCGGTCGTAGTACGCCTGGTAGTCCTTACGGTAGGACTCGTGCAGCTCACGCAACCGCGCCGTGCACTCCTCTATCGAAGCGTCGGAAGGCAGGTCAAGAACCAACGGCTTCACCTTGGTTCGCAGGAAGTGGTCTGGGCAGGACGTGCCCAAGGCGGCGAGCCGGGGGTGCTCGGTGGCCGCCAGAAACTCCAGGCTCTGGGGTCGTCGGTGTAGTGGCCCACCTGAGCCCGGTCCGTAGACGCCAGTCCGCGAATTGTGGGCGCCAGGGCCGCAGCCTTGGCACGCCGCTCGCCCTCTGGCAGGGCACCGAACCCAGCGAGGGCTGGGCCGAAGGCTCCGGCTTGGAATGCTCGGCAATGTAGGCCTCGGCGGTATCTATGATCCACTGCGAATTTTGCTCCGCCTGCTCGGAGGTCTCCCCCCACGCTGTGATCCCGTGACCACCCAAAATGCACCCGACGGCCTGAGGGTTTCCATCCTTGACGGCCGCGATATCCAGTCCCAGCTGGAATCCGGGGCGGCGCCAGGGCACCCATACAACCTTGTTTCCGTAGATCTCATCGGTCAGGCGTTCCCCGTCACTGGCGGTGGCGATCGCGATGCCGGAATCCGGGTGCAGGTGATCAACATGGTCCGCCTCGACCAGGCCGTGCATGGCCGTATCGATGGACGGTGCCGCCCCGCCTTTGCCGTGCAGGCAGTAGTCGAAAGCTGCGGCCATCTCATCTTCGTGATCCACGCCCCGGTAGACGTCAACTAGAGAACGGACGCGGTCCAGGCGGAGCACCGCCAGACCCTTTTCGGTCAAGGTGCCCAGGTCGCCACCGGATCCTTTGAGCCACAGCAAACCGACGTCCTCGCCCGTAACGGGGTCGGTGGCAGTGCCCTTGGCGGAGGTATTCCCGCCGGCGTAGTTGGTGTTTTTCGGGTTCGACCCGAGCCGGTTGGACCGGTCGATGAGGTCGGTGACAAAGGAAGGTGTGCTGGTGTTCATGATCTGGGTCTTTCTCGGAAGGTGTCAGCAAGAACAGGAGTGGTTGAACGAATCGGGGAGTGCTCGGGGCAACGTGTCAGGAGCCCCATGAGGCCTGAGTACCGCCCACGCGCTCGTCGTTGATTTCTTGTTGATAGCCAGAGGCCGCAAAGGCGGCCATGGGATCCCCCGGCAGACCGCACGTCTCGCGCCAGGCGGCCAGGTCCGGGCGAACATCGGTGTAGAAGGCGTCCATCAAAACCTGGTGAGCTCCGAGCACGTCCCCCGCTTCCTGAGCTGCGGTGAGGGCGGCTTGGTCCACCAAGAGTGCCCGGGCCGTCATCTCCTGGACGTTGAGCACGGAGCGGATCTGACCGGGGATCTTTTCCTCGATGTTGTGGCATTGGTCAAGCATGAAGGCCACACCGGATGACGGCTTCAAGCCGCCACCACGGACCACTTCCGTCATGATGCGGAACAGCTGGAACGGATCAGCCGCACCCACGATGAGGTCATCATCCGCGTAATTACGGGAGTTGAAGTCGAACGATCCAAGCTTGCCCAATCGCAGCAGCTGCATGACGATGAACTCGATGTTGGTACCCGGCGCATGGTGGCCGGTGTCGAGGCAGACTGCGGCCTGTTCCCCCAGCGCAGCCACCTGGGCGTAGGCCGTACCCCAGTCCGGAACGTCGGTGTGGTAGAACGCCGGCTCGAAGAACTTATACTCGAGGACGATCCTCTGCTCCGGGCCCAACTGCGAGTAAATCTTCTGCAGGGAGTCGCTGAGACGATCCTGACGGCCCCGCATGTCCTGCTGACCCGCGTAGTTCGTTCCATCGGCCAGCCAGATCTTGAGGTCCCGTGACCCCGTGGCGTTCATGATCTCGAGGCACTCGAGATGGTGGTCAATGGCCTTGCTGCGGACCGCGGGATCGAGGTGGGTCAGAGAACCGAACTTGTAGTCCTCGTCCTGGAACGTATTGGAGTTGACCGTGCCCAGGGCGACTCCCTGATCCTGTGCGAATTGGGCGAGTGCTGCGTAGTCATCGACCTTGTCCCACGGAATGTGCAGTGCAACGCTCGGTGCGAGACCCGTGAACCGATGCACGGCGGCGGCGTCGGCGATCTTTTCCTCCACCGTGCGCGGCGTGCCAGGTGTCGAAAAAACCTTGAACCGGGTTCCGGAGTTGCCGAACGCCCACGAGGGCAACTCGATGGACTGACCTGCTAGTTGGTCTGTGATGTCGTCGAATGAGGTCATGACCTTCACTTCTCTGTGAGAGCGGCGGGTGAGCGGCGGCCTCGCCTTGACTCACCAGTTGAATCGTTTCATTAGATTAGGCGGTGACGCGCATCACGTCAACACTCAGATCACACTGCCGTCACGCGCCACCGCACCCGCAAGTCGGTATTTACCGCGCGTTCTCAGACATTTTGAGCGATTGAGCGGCGGCGTATCGGGGGTCGTCAGGTAGGAATTCTGCAAGAGGGTATTGAAACGTCTCAATATTTCAGTACGATAAACGCATTGGTGAGACGCACCTCACAGATCCGGATCAGATTTCCGCGGTGCAGCTCATCGTCTGTCTTTCCTCATATCCGCTCCATCAGGGGCGGCCCACCACAAAGGAGTGCTGCATGGGCACCCATTCGTCACATGCCGATCTGCAGGGGCTGATCACCCTCCAGGTGACATCACGCGCACCCGCCGTTGTTTTCTGTTGCGTGTGCGGCCAGAGAAGCTCGAGGAATATGTCAAGGTCCATCAGCGTGTCTGGTCCGACATGCTCCACGCCCTACATGAGACGGGGTGGCGCAATTACTCCCTGTTCTTGAATCCCAAGGACGGCCTTGTGGTGGGGTACTTCGAAGCCAAGGACACCGATGTGACCGAACGACTGATGAACGAGCATCCGGCCAATGCCCGATGGCAGGCGGAGATGGCCCAGTACTTCGTGGAGGACTGCGAGCACCAGCCTTTGATCCAGTACTTCCACCTCACCTGATCTCATCGATGTCCGACGCCGGGTGCTTACCCGATCCGTCGCCCTTCAGAAAGGCTCACCATGAGCACTACAAAACTCGGCGGCTGGAAAGCCACCATTGCTGTATCCATGTCCAACTACATCGAAGCCGGCTCCATCATTGCCCTGGCCACGAGCCTGGGGTTGTGGCAGGAGTATTTCGGATTCACCAACCTGGCTGTCGGACTCGTAGCCGCACTCAGTGCGAATGCCTTTGGTGCCGCCGTTGGTGCGCTGATCGGAGGCCCACTCGGGGATCGGTACGGACGAAAGTTCATCTACACGTATGACCTGATCCTCTACATGATTGGCACGGCTTTCGTGGTCTTCGCGGTCGCCCCCTGGATGTTGTTCCTTGGTGTCATTCTTACCGGCATTGCCGTGGGTGCGGGCGTCCCGGTTGCCTGGACGTACATCGCGGAGGAAGCGCCGTCGGAAAACCGGGCCAAGCACGTGGGGACCGCGCAATTCGCGTGGTCTCTCGCCCCTGCCTGGTGTTCCTCTTCGCCACCTTCGTGGTGCCTCTGGGACTCATGGGAAGCCGCATCATCTTCGCCCATCTGTTCGTGATCGCCTTCATCACCTGGTGGGTTCGCCGTGGCCTGTCCGAGTCGCAAACGTGGAAGAAATCCAACGAAGAGCGCCAGGCGTCGGCCGCTGCCGGCATCAAGCACCGCGGCTTCTGGGAACTCATTTCGAATAAGACCAACGTGAAGGCTTTGCTGTTCTTGATCGGCGTCTACGCTCTGTGGAACACGGTTGCTGGGCAGATGGGCATCTTCATGCCCCGGGTCTACGAGACCGCGGGAGTGGAATCGGCAACCCAACAGAACCTGCTTCAAGTACTCCTGTGGTCCCTCACCGTGCTGGCCACGTACTTCGGCTTCATGAAGTACGGTGATCGAATGAGCCGCCGGGTGCTCTATGCCATTGGTGCAATCCTCGGCATCGCCGCCTGGCTCCTGCTGGTTTTCGCACACGTCACCATGCCGATCCTGATCTTGTTCGCTGCCCTCTGGGGTATCTCGGCCGGCATCGGAGCCCAGGCGTTCTATGCTCTCTGGGCCGCCGAAATGTTCGCCACCCGTTACCGGGCAAGCGCCCAGGGAGTCCTGTTCTTCGTCGCCCGAATCATGGTGGGCCTGCTCAGCTACTGGTTCCCGACACTACTGGCCTCGCACGGAGTCCCGTTCGTGGGCATGATCATGATTGGTCTGCTGGTCGCAGCCCTAATCATCGGCTTTGTGGGTGCCCCCAATACGCGGGGCAAGAGCCTCGAGCAGATCGAGGTGGAACGCTATGGGGAACCGCTGACCCGCAAGGACAAACAAACGGTGCAGTGAGTGCTCACCACCGAAACGCGAAGGTTTCCTGGCTCATCGCTGCTGGCGCAGTGGTGAGCCAGAAAACCTTTATGTGCGGATGAACCACCACGTCCAGAAGTCTTTTCCTGCCAGCTAAATGTTGTCGACCAAGGGCCGACTATCGATCAGGTCTACATTAGTTTTCACCGATCAAGCCGGTACCAATAGACCAAACGGATGGCTTCGTTGAGGTCGTGGCCCGCGTTTCCGGTACAACTCTGTCCCTCGGGAGTTTCAGCTTGTTGTGGGTCACGGCTTTGTGGTCACCCAAGTGGGGATGAGGAAACGGGCCTCGACTGGTCAGGGTAAAGGTATCTAGCAACCGCTCGGCCAGGAGACCCGTTCCGTGGACCACGGAAACTCCCCACTGCCCCTGCCGGAAGACATCTTCGTCTCATGACCCGTGTCCTCACCGAGGGAGGGCCGTTACCTCACGTTGGCGCCGAGACCGGTATCGCCCGGCCCACCCTCACGAAATGGGTACATTGTTACCGCATTAATAACCCCCAGGCTCTGGATGTCCACTCCAGCACCCCATCGCGGAGGCCCACGAGGACGAGACAGCGGCTAAGACGATCGGGGTCTTCGCCCGCGTGTTCTTCGCTGCTCATGCGATCACCAGGATCATCCGTGTGATCACGAATAACGGGACGAATTATCGGGCCAAGGACTTCAACCGCACCGTGAGGGCCCACTCCGCGCTGCATCAGCGCCCCGCCCCTACACGCCCCGGCACGATGGAAAGGTCGAACGCTACCAGCGGCTGCTGGCCAAGGAATGTCTCTACCCCCGCATCTACAACAGTGAACACCCCCGCCGTCCGCGATCAGGGTGTGAGCGAACCACTACAACAGCCACCGACCTCACACCACTTGCTCTGATCAGCCCCCCGGCCTCACGAGTCCCAGCCCGTGTAGCCAACGCCGCGAACTCATACACCTAGAAGGACCGGGCCAGGCATACTGATCAGCTTTCCGGCCTGCCGGATGTCGCTTTCTTTTGGAGCAGTCCCACGAACATCGTGTGATGCAACCGCTCCACATGAAGTCGAGAGAGTTCCACAGCCGCTTCGCCGTTGCCAGCGCCCAGAGCCTCGACCAGTCCGAGATGGTCCTGGTTGGACGCATGTAACTGCTCGATCGGATAGGGGATGAAGTAGCCGTACAGTCGGTGCAGCACCCCGTGGTATTCAGAGGCGGCCGGCCCGAGAGTGGCAGCCTCAGCGACCACGTGATGAAATTCCTTGTCGGCCTGATGGTAGGTGGACCAACTCGAGGTCTCGGCCATCTGCCGTGTCAGCTCACCAAGACGTCGCAAGTGGTGGCGATTGACCCGCAGCGCGGCGAAATGCGTCAGTGCACACTCCATGAGCAAGCGCCGATCTATGAGTTGGTGCACCTCCGCCGTCTCGTCCGTGGAGACCACGATCTGACGCAGTTTTTCCACGGGCGGATCATCGACCACGAATGTGCCCCCGTGACGCCCGCGACGCCGCACCAAGACGCCGTCCTCGGCTAGACGGGTCAGCGCTCGACGGGCAGTGATGGGGCTGACTGAGAGCCTTTGGCCACTTGCTCTTGATCTGGCAGCCGCTCCCCGGGCTTCAGCATGCCTAGTGAGATGGCCATGCCAATTCGCAAGCGAACCGCGTCAATGGCACTTCGACGCTCGATGCCGCTTAGCGCCTCGCCAACCAGACCTTCTGCGGGTGCATTTTCGTAGACCACGTTGCCCACCTTACGGACCAACGTCCGGCTCTTCCGTAAAATGATCATTTAGATCTATTATAACGCTCACCACCACACCGCTAGATCGGACACCCCATGCCCCGCATACTTCCGCTCGTCGCCGCCCAATCCGCTCCCCGTCTCATCGGCGAACCCATAGCGGGGTTCGCCGATGAAGTAGCAGGCATTCTTAGGACCTGCCCTGAGACCCGAATGGTGATTTTCCCTGAACTGCACCTATTTTCCGACGGCGATCCCGACCTGCAGCGCACCGAGGCTCTGCAGGACAGTGCTGAGCCCCTGGCTGGCCCCCGTACCCGTGAGCTTCAGGAACTGGCTGGCGACTTGGACATCTGGCTGGTGCCCGGCAGCGTATGCGAGCGCGGCCCTGACGGTCAGCTTTTCAACACCATGATGGTGTGCTCACCCCAAGGAGAACTCGCCGGCTACTACCGCAAGATTTTCCCGTGGCGACCGCATGAGCCATACGACCCGGGCGAGCGGTTCACCACGGTGGATATCGATGGAGTCGGTCGCCTTGGGTTGAACATCTGCTACGACGCTTGGTTTCCGGAAGTCACCCGTCAGCTGGCCTGGATGGGCGCCGAGGTCATCCTCAATGTCGTGAAGACAACCACTCCGGACCGCCGGCAAGAGCTGGTTCTGGCGCAAGCCAATGCCATCGTCAATCAGGTGTTCATGGTCAGCGTGAACTGCGCCGGCCCCGTAGGTACGGGGTGCAGCCTGATTGTGGACCCGGAGCAACGTGATCACTTCCTGCGAAGATGACCAGCCGGGGCTGCTCGCCGCGGACCTGGATTTGACCCAGGTCGAACGAGTACGCGCCCAGGGCACAGAAGGGATCAACCGCATGTGGTCGCAGTTCCGCGCCGGTGAGACCCCGGTCGAGCTTCCCGTCTACAACGGTCGCATGGATCCGACGACTTGGACCCCGCAGTCCTACCAACCTGAGGAACCCACCATGGAAAACACAACACTGACTCGCACCCTTCGGTTGCCTTCGCTGGTTCTCTTCGGACTCGCATATCTCACCCCGATCATCGTTCTCGGAATTTTCGGTATTATCGCGGAAACTACCGGCGGTGCCGCCCCGGCCGCGTACTTCGTGGCCCTAGCCGCTATGTTGCTGACCGCGCACAGCTACGGCCGCATGGCAGCTGCCCATCCCGTTGCCGGTTCTGCCTACACCTACGTGCGCCGGTCCATCGATTCTCGCGTCGGCTTCCTGGTCGGCTGGGCAGTGCTGCTGGACTATCTGTTCTTGCCCATGGTCATCTGGTTGATCGGAGCCTCCTACCTGGGTGCTCAGTTCCCGGGAGTCCCATTCGCGGCGTGGATCATCGGTTTCGCCCTCATCACCACCGCACTCAATGTGCTGGGGATTAAAGTGGCCGACAAGGCCAACTACATCTTGATGGCCTTCCAGTTACTCGTTCTCGTATTTTTCGTCGTCTTGTCAGTAGCCCACGTGGCCTCCATGGACGGGGCGGGCGCACTCGTTAGTACCGAACCTTTCGGCAATCCCACTTCTGACCTGGGAACCATCACGGCCGGCGCGGCCATCGCAGCATATTCCTTCCTCGGTTTCGACGCCGTCACCACCCTCACCGAGGAAACGGTGGAACCACGAAAGAACATGCCGCGGGCGATCATGCTCATCGCCCTTATCGGCGGCGGCATCTTCGTTCTCGTCTCCTACGTGACTCAGCTCGTTCACCCCGGGGGCCAATTCGAAGACAGCGCCTCCGCGTCATCGCAGATCGCCCTCCAAATTGGCGGACATCTGTTCGGGGCAATATTCCTGGCCGGCCTGGTCGTCGCGCAGTTCGCCTCCGGACTCGCTGCCCAGGCCAGCTCCTCCCGATTGTTGTACGCCATGGGGCGGGACTCCGTTCTACCGAAGGCCGTGTTCGGTCGGCTGAATCCGCGCTTCCGAACCCCCGTGCTGAATCTCCTGATCACAGGGGCCGTCGGGATGATCGCCATCTTCCTGGACGTGGCCACATCCACGTCGTTCATCAACTTCGGTGCGTTCACAGCCTTCACTTTGGTGAACCTATCCGTCATCTTCCACTTCGCCCGCGAGCGCCGGGCCGGGCGGCGGCTCGGTGTTCTGAGCCATGTGGTGATACCCGCCGGAGGCGGTTTGGTGTGCGCGTTCCTGCTTTTCCAACTGGACTCGAACGCGCTGACTCTTGGGGCGATCTGGCTGGTGTGCGGTCTCATTGTTCTTGCCGTCATCACCCGCGGATTCCGAGTTGAACCACCGGAGATGTCAGCCACCGAACAGCAGGTAGCACAAGATGCCGCCTGACCTGCTGTTCGAATGAAGGAGCACACCGTGCGGATTGCGTTGGGACAAATGCAAAGCGGCAGCGACGTGGATGCCAACCTTGTGGCGCTCGCCCGCTTCGTGGAGAAGTCAGCACTGCTCGGGGCGCACGTCATCGTGTTGCCGGAATACGCGACCTATCTGAAGAAATTCGTGGACGAGACATTTCCGGAGGTCGCGGAACCACTCGACGGACCCGTCTGCACCGAGCTCTCCCGACTCGCAGCGCACCACGGCGTGGCAGTGGTGGCGGGGGTGCTTGAAGTCTCCGATGATCCCTACCGCCCATACAACACGATGGTGGCTTACGGCCCCGACGGACGGCGCCTGGCAAGTTACCGCAAGATCCACCTTTTCGATGCCCAGGGCCATGCGGAATCAGATTTCATTACGGGAGCAATCGAACCTCAACCGGTGTTCTTTGACCTGGATGGTCTTCGCTTCGGATTTCTGACCTGCTACGACCTTCGCTTTCCCGAGCTTGCCCGGGCCTTGGCTGTCGACGGCGCGCACGTTCTGCTGTCCTGCGCGGCGTGGGTGCCCGGCGAGCACAAACTTCGTCAATGGCAGACACTGTCTGCAGCTCGAGCGATTGAAAACGGGCTGTATATGGTGGGCTCGTGTCAAGCAGAGCCCTTATCCGTAGGGCACTCGCTCGTGATTGACCCCATGGGTACGGCTATTGCCGAGCTCGGAGTCGAGCCTGCTCTCGCCGTGGTGGACATCGACCGGAGAGTGGTCGCCGAGACGCGCCGACGCTTTCCTATGCTGACGCAACGGAGGTTGCCCGGCACGAAGTAGCTGCGGTCGTCAGAGGCAGAGATGTTTGTGTTCGTTCCAACCGGTGATGAATTCTCTGAGTACCTGGCGTAGTTGCCCATCACCACATGCAGCTCACTTTGCGAGTCGGTGTACTTCAGCTGACACGGGTAAGCGGGGAATCTCTGCCTGCGGTGCTTGGGCTTGAGCTCGCCGGTCTCGGTAAACCAAACTGGGTTTCTTCGCCCATTTCTTCGGGCAATCCCTCGACGCAGTGAAAACGCGCATGGTCGTCCCACCACGCGGGAACGATTTGTAGACCCCGGCAGGCACGCGGGATCTACTAAGCCCCATCACCCCATCCCCGCCGACCACTCCTCCACCCGCTTCTGCGACTCCTTATCGCTCAGGTCCTCCACCCGGGTCATGACCGACCACCGCACCCCGAACGGGCCACGGATACTCGCGTACCGATCCCCCGACACGAAATGGGTGGTCTCCTCCCGCAGAGTGGCACCGGCGGCAACCGCTGACGCCACGACGTCGTCCACGTTCGGGCAGTACAGCGCGAGCGAATAGGTGACGTCATCGCCGTCGGCGTCCGGGGCGACGAGGTGGTAGTCCGGCTGGGCCGCGCCCACCTGCAGGCGGCCGGCCGAAAACTGCAACTCGGCATGGACCACCACAGCACCGAAGCGGAAAGCACTGATGAGCTGGGCGCCGAACACCTCCTGGTAGAAGGCGAGGGCCGCGGTGGGATCCGCGACGGCCAGAAACGGCGTGATGGACGAGTAACCGTGCGGGGTGCCGTTGGTGGTGTGCGAACCGGTGGCCGGGGTGTTCTGCTGTGTCGTCATGTCTGAAACGGTAGACCCGCGCGCGGGCCGGCGGCTTGTATATTCCTGCCATGGGCGAGCTACCGGAGATCTCCGAGCGCGGGGTGTTGTACCCGCGCCGCTACCCCCTCGGTTCCAGCGGATTCCCGCCACCGGCCCGGTCCGCGAGCTCGTCGTCTGCTGGTGGATCGCCGTATGGCATGAGCCTCCGGGTTCGACCTCGCGCCAAGACCTGCTCCCCTTCCCCGGCTGCAATTTGGTGGTCGAGCAGGACATGGTGGGTTTCGCCGGCCCGACGACGCGCGCATCGCATCGTGAGCTCGTCGCCACCGGGTGGGCGGTTGCCGCACTGCTGCGTCCGGCCGCTGTGTCGGCCTTCACGAGTGGCCCGGCGAGCGTGCGGGACAGCTACGTTCCGGTGGCGGCGCCGAAGCTGCACTCGCAGGTTGCAGAAGCAGTCGCCGCCGGGGATTTCGACGACGCGTGGCAAGACTGTCCGCGTGGGTCACCGCACGGGTTGGTCCGGTAACGGATGAAGCACGGCTGGCGAACTCATTAGCGAGGTGGCTGGGTCCAACTCTTCCGTTGTCTCCGTGGGTGACCTGGCGGCGGCGTTGAACGTCTCCACGCGGACGGTGCACCGATTGGCCGCCCAGTACATCGGGCTGACGCCGCACGCGTTGATCCGGAGACGCCGGTTGCAGGAGGCCGCAGAGCACATTCGGTCTGATCCAAGCGTCAACCTTTCGACTGTTGCCGCAGCCCACGGGTTCTCGGATCAAGCCCATTTCACCCGGGAATTCCAGCGGTTCCTGGGGCAGACCCCGCGGGAGTATCGGG
>NZ_AJXN01000030.1 GCF_000286355.1 Kocuria atrinae C3-8
GGTGAACGCGAACCCTCGCACGTTGCCCACGGCCACGAAGTACAGCACGACTGCCGCGAGCAAGTTCACGGCCTTGGCTGCGAGCACTGTTTGCCGTGCTCGTTTCCAGCCGTGATCCACCGCTGCGGGATGCTTCTGCCCGCGCGGATCTCGTCCCTGATGCGCTCGAAGTACACGATGAACGAGTCGGCGGTCTGGCCGATGGCCACGATCAGACCGGCCACACCCGCCAGCGACAGGCGGTAGTTGGCACTCCAACCCAGCAAGGTGATGGCGAAGTACGTGATCAGGCCCGCCACCAACAGTGACGAGATCGTGACCAGGCCCAGCCAGCGGTACTGGAACATCGAGTAGACGCACACCAGTGCCAGACCCACCAGGCCGGCGATGATGCCCATGCGCAGCTGGTTGTTACCGAGAGTCGCGGAAATCTGCTGTTCCGACTCGATGCTGAAGCTCACCGGAAGGGCACCATACTTGAGCTGCTCGGACAGGAACCGTGCGTCCTCTTCCGTGAAGGAACCGGTGATCTGAGCACTGCCGTCGTTGATCACGGCGTTCATGGAGGGCGCGGAGATCACCGTGCCGTCCAGGAGGATCGCGAACTGGGAGCGGGGGTCGCCTGCTGGGACTGACCGATCTGGTACAGGCGCTCGGAGAGTTCCTTGAAGGTCTGGGTTCCCTCGGAGTTGAACTGCAGGTTCACGGCGTACTGGCCCGTGGACATGCCCTGCTGGTTGGTCGCGGTGCCGTAGGAGGCATCGTCGATGTCCGTGCCGGGAATTTCGAGGGGGCCCAGGATGTACTTGGCGTTGTTCGCCGGGTCGCAGGCCACCACGGCCTTCTCGGGATCCTGTGCCTTGCGTTCGTCCTGGGGGCGCTGCGCGGAGCAGTCCAGGGCTTCGAACTCCTTGACGAGTTCGGGGGTCACCCAGTTGGGGTCCGAGGAATCCGTGGGTTCGGCATCCGGTTCCGGAATGTCTCGATGGGGGTGCGCTGATCCTCCGGGGTGGGCGCACCTTCCGCCGTGGTGATCACGGGGCGGAACGCCATCTGCGCGGAGGTCTGAATCAGGTCGCGAGTCTCGGCGGAGGGAACACCGGGCATGGACACCACAATGTTCGAACCCGACTGGGTGCTGATCTCGGCCTCGGAGACACCCGTGCCGTCAACACGCTGGCGGATGATCTCCACGGCCTGGTCCAGCTGCTCCTGGGTGATCTCCTGACCGTCCTGAGCTTCTTGCAGCTCCGGGGACAGCACCATCTGTGTGCCACCCTCGAGGTCCAGGGCCAGCTTGGGATCCCAACCGGTCCGATCGGTGGTGACACCGTAGATCAGGATGCCCGCAAGGGCGATGGTCAGCACCGCCAGGGCCACGAGTCCGCGTTTGGCCGTGCTCACGGCGCTTGGGATCCCGAGCGCACAGAGCGAGACGCGCGGGATGCGGCCTTCGAGCTGGATTTCTTCGACTCGTCGGTACCCGAACGGCCCGAGGTGTCTTTATCTGATGCCATGTCTGTCCTTCAACAACGCACGGTGCGTGCGGCCTGCGCCCCAGCCGCACCGGGTCCGGTCATGAGAAACGGGCCGATGCTCTCGGCCCGTGTCTCACGCACTTCTTCAGTTGGTGTCGTTATCGCGGCGGTTGTCGCGCCACGTTCCGCGCGGTACATCATCACCCGGGACGTCCTGGCCCGGGGTGGTGTTGCCGGTTGCGGTATCACCGGGGACGTTGTCACCGGGCAGGTCGTGCTCGCGGTCCCCAAAGGATTCGCGTGCGCCACCCGCGGCGGTGGAACCCTCGCCGTCGGCCAGGCCGTCCTGTGCGATGGCGGCGTTCTCCGTGGCGGGATCATCGAGGATGGTGGTGACGGTCTGGGTGTGCACGGTCACGGAAGTACCCGGGGACACCTCCAGCACAGCCTTATTCTCATCACGGTCGATGGAGAGGACCGTGCCGTAGAGGCCGAAACTGGTCATCACGCGGGTACCGGGTTCCATGGTCGCTGCTTGGCCTTGATCTGGGCCTGAGCCTTCTTCTGGCGGCGCATGGGCAGCCACAGCAGCAGCACCATGACCACGAGCATGACGGGCAAGAACCATGCGGTTCCGCCGCCTCCTGACTGCTGGGCCTGTGCAAGAAGTTGGGCGGAGAGAATCACGGAGTTCCGTTCTGTAGACAATGTTGACGTCTGAGGTAACCCGCGAGGTCATGGGTGGACAATCGAGGCACCACAGGGATCCGCTCAAGTGTAGGTGATTGACCTGGCCGCCCGCTGAACCGTGACATACTCAACTCGCACTCACCTCGGACACGCAGCACACAACGCGCATCGCCACAGATGGGCAAGCCTCAGAAGGCCGTGGGCTGATCTTCCTCCGGCGGTTCCGTGGCCAGGGCCGTCCGCAGGGCAGGATCCTTGAAGGCAGCGTGATCGGGCACATTGAGTCCCAGGTGTTCCCACGCCGCGGCCATGGCGATGCGCCCGCGCGGAGTACGACCCAGGAGTCCCTCTCGAACGAGGAACGGTTCGGCCACGGTTTCGACCGTCTCGGTTTCCTCTCCGACCGCGATGGCCAACGTGGAGAGTCCGACCGGTCCCCCATTGAACTTGGTGACCAGGGCCGAAAGAACGTTGCGGTCCAGGCGGTCCAGTCCTCGGACGTCCACCTCGTACATGTCCAGCGCGGCACCTGCCGTACGGGCATCGATGCGATCCACACCGTGCACCAGGGCCCAGTCCCGCACACGCCGCAGCAGACGGTTGGCGATGCGCGGGGTGCCGCGGGAACGAGAGGCCACCTCGTAGAAGCCCTCGGAGGTCATGTTCAGATCAAGCAGACCTGCCGATCGGCGCAGGACGAGTTCGAGTTCGGGAACCGAGTAGAACTCCAAGTGGCCGGTGAAGCCGAAGCGATCACGCAGCGGACCGGGCAACAGGCCCGCACGCGTGGTGGCACCCACCAGGGTGAAGGGCGGAAGGTCCAGCGGAATGGACGTGGCACCGGCGCCCTTGCCGACCACGATGTCCACGCGGAAGTCCTCCATGGCCATGTAGAGCATTTCCTCAGCCGGCCGGGACATGCGGTGGATCTCGTCCAGGAAGAGCACTTCACCGTGAGTCAGCGAAGACAGGATGGCCGCGAGGTCTCCGGCGTGTTGAATCGCCGGACCCGATGAGATCCGCAGGGGAACGTCCAGTTCCTGGGCGATGATCATGGCCAGCGTGGTCTTGCCCAGTCCCGGAGGTCCGGACAGCAACACGTGATCCGCCGTGCGGCCACGCAACTTGGAGGCTTCCAACACGAGTGAGAGTTGGGCGCGCACGCGTTTCTGCCCCACGAAATCATCCAGGGTGCCCGGACGCAGACTTGCCTCGAGCTGCTGATCGTCCAGATCGCCCTCGGCGCCGACCAATCGTTGCTCACCTTGCACGGAACCGCGTTCTTCGTAGGCCATCAGGACCGTCCTCGGCTACGCGCGTGGCTCGTGCCCTTGGCCGTTCCCAACCAGGACAGCACCGCGCGCAGAATCTCCGGCACGTTGCCCGAGTCTGCCAGTTCGGGCTGGGTCTCCAGGCGTCGTCGATGCCCCGGGTGGCGTCCTTCTCGCTCCACCCCAGGCCCACGAGAGCGTCCATGACCTGTTCGCGCCACACCTGCATCTGCGGCTGAGCGGCCGGGCTCTCCTTGGGTTCCGGGAGCACGAGTTTGTCGGCCAGTTCCAGCACGATCCTGCGGGCGGACTTGGGCCCGATCCCCGGGACCGCGGTGAAGGCCTTGTCGTCACCGGTCGCGATGGCGCGTCGGGTCTCGTCCGGGCCGAGCACGGAAACCGCGGCCAGGGCGGTGCGCGGACCCACGCCGGACACCCCGAGCATCACGGTGAAGACTTCCTTCTCGTCCGCACCGGCGAAACCGAACAAAAGCGGGGCCTCGTCCTTGCGGGCGATGTAGGCGGTGTGCAGGTGCACGGTGCACCCGTGCGCAGCCCCGCCAGGGTGTGCGGGCTGGCCTGGACCTCGATGCCGAAGCCCGAGACCTCGACTACCGCCTGCGTGGCGCCCACGAAGCGCACCTCACCGGTCACCGAAGCAATCACTGGGCGGCTCCCGTCACGCGGGGTGTTCCCGCTATTGATTCGAACATGTATACGAACTGCAGCACGGCATCACTCTAACAACTCCCACGGACACGCACATTGCGCCCGCTGCGTCATCACCGGCGGGGAGAACGAGCCGCCCTGGGGGCCCTCGGCTGCCGCGATGCAGCTTCCGCCTGTTTCCACGCCTGTTGGGCCGCAGTGAGCCCGGAAGCTCGGACGGATGAAGCTGCGAGCCGGAGTGGGTGGACGTCTTGGCCGCCGCGTTCATACCGGCCATGCCTCCGCGCCAGCCGTGGCACACGGCCAGCGCAAGGGCGTCGGCGGCGTCGGCGGGCCGAGGCGGTGCCTCCAACCGCAAGATGCGAACCACCATGCGGTTGACCGATTCCTTGTCCGCGGCGCGTCGCCGGTTACGGCCGCCTTGACCTCGGACGGTGTGTGCCACGCGACCGGGATCTTCCGTCGGGCGGCGGCCGCTATGACCACGCCGGTGGCCTGGGCGGTTCCCACCACGGTGGGGGCGTTGTTCTGGGCGAATACGCGCTCCACCGCCACCACGTCCGGTGAGAATTTGTCCATGAGCGCCTCGGCGGTTTCCATGATCGCCAGCACACGGTTTTCGAGGGCTTCGTGCGCCTTGGTGCCGCTGACCTGCACGTGCACGAACGTCCCCGTGCGGTTGGCCGCCATGTCCACCACCGCGAAGCCGCAACGGGTCAGCCCCGGGTCCACCGCCAAAATGCGCTGTCCCGGGGCCGATCCGGTGGTCGAGCTAAGTGACACGGAGTGCTCAGTCCTCGTCTTCGAGCTCCGCGATCACGGACTCGGAGATGTTCGCGTTCGAGTACACGTTCTGCACGTCATCGAGCTCTTCAATCGCATCCGCGAGCTTGAGGAACTTCTTGGCGCCCTCGGCGTCCAGGTCCACCTTCATGGTGGGGCGGAACTGGGGATCGTCATTGTTGTAGTCCAGACCGGCTTCCTCGAGAGCCTTACGGATCTCGGGCAAGTCGGTGGCCTCGCTGACCACTTCGAAGACCTCGGATTCCTCGATGACCTCGTCCGCGCCGGCATCGAGCACGGCCATGAGGACGTCGTCCTCGGTGAGTCCGTCGGTCTTGGTCACCTCGGCCACGCCCTTGCGTTCGAAAAGGTAGGCCACGGAACCGGAATCCGCCATGGTGCCGCCGTGACGGGTCACGGCCACGCGGACCTCGGAGGCCGCGCGGTTCTTGTTGTCGGTCAAGCACTCGATGTACAGCGCGGTGCCCTGGGGACCGCGGGCTTCGTACAGGATCTCCGAGTAGTCGATGGTCTCGCCGGTCAGACCGGCACCGCGCTTGATCGCGCGGTCGATGTTGTCATTGGGCACGGAGTTCTTCTTGGCCTTGGACACGGCCAGGTCCAGTGCGGGGTTACCGGCGGTGTCCGCGCACCCATGCGGGCGGCCACCTCAATGCCTTGATGTACTTGGCGAAAGCCTTGGCGCGCTTGGCGTCGATCGCGGCCTTCTTGTGCTTGGTCGTGGCCCATTTGGAGTGACCTGACATCGAGTTCCTCCTAGAAGTTGTGTGCGCCCAGCGCAGCCGCGCCGGGTCAACGATTTGTCAATTATTTTAGCGATTCGACGGGGCCCTTCGGGCCGGGCCCCGGTTCGCTAGCGGGGTCTGGTCTGGGCGACGGCGCGCGCTTGCTCCGCGTAGGTGTCGTCCAGGGGTGTCACGGCGAACTGATCGCCGCGTGTCTCCACCGCGGTCCGCAACAGGAAGTCGGCCAGCGCCGGGTTCTTGGGCAACAGGGAACCGTGCAGGTAACTACCCAGGACATTGTGAGTCCGGCGCCCTCCGTGCCGTCCTCCCCGTTGTTGCCGGCTCCGCTGACCACGGTGGCCAATGGCGCTTGGTCCGGCCCCAGGGTGGTCAGTCCGGAGTGGTTCTCGTATCCGATGATGGTGCCGAATTCCGGCGACTCGGTCACGATGTTGCCGATCAACCGTTCCGGGCCGCCGACCGTCTGCAGGTCGAACATCTCGATCCCGGGCAGGGTCTCTCCCCCGCCCGTCCGAAATTCTTTGCCGAACAGCTGGTACAGACCACAGATCACAAGCATGGGGGTACCCGCCTCGGCAGCCTCGTGCAGCTTGGGCGCCACCCGAGCGAGGTCCTCGGCCACTCGGAACTGCCCCGAGTCCTGGCCGCCGCCACCTACGAAGAGGTCGGCGTAGTCAGGCCAGGGATCGCCGGGGTTGTAGTCGTGCACGCGCACCTCATAGCCGTAGCGTTCGGCGCGGCGCTTGAGGGTCAGGGTGTTGCCCCAGTCCCCGTAAATGTTCATGTCCCGCGGATACAGCTGGACGATGTCCAGGGAACCCAATTTTTCCTGATTCATGATCGGCTCCTTAGATCGCGTCCACGTGGGTCATGCCGCCCAGGATCTTGCGCAGCGACAACATGGCGGTGTACGTGCAGAAGATCCGCATGGGTCGGTCCCCCGCACCCGCGATGAACTTTTTGAGCGCCGTTTCCAGATCGGGTTCGACCGATCCGACCTCCACCAGGTCGTAGTCCAAGCGCAGGGCCATGTCCCACGCCCGCACACCGGAGACGATGTCCACGCCACCGGCACGCAGACTGTCGAAATCCACATCCCACAGCCACGACACATCGCGGCCGTCCGCATACGCGTCATTGATGGCAACCATCGTCGCGTAGTCATCGGCAGACGCCGAGGCCAACGACAAGCGGAAACCGGCCGGGTTCTTCACGAGCAACAGCTGCAGCGGCTTACCCTCCACGGTCACGGTCTCACCGCGCCCGAAGGCCGGCGTCACGCGCGACAGCTCATCGACCAGCGAGGCGACATCCGCGGTCTCGCCGAGCACCTGCAGGCTCAGTGCCAATGCCGCGGCGGCGTTGTACTGGTTGTACACGCCGTACAGGTCGATCGTGGCGGAGTGCTGCTCGCCGTGCACGTAAAGGTCGACACTGTTGGCCTTGACGGCGGTGAGCACCACGTCCGCTTGCGGCCGCGCCACGGAAGGCTGTTCCGAATCCAACTCGACGTCCTCCGTCTGGCGCAGCACATCGCGCATGTCGTCATCGGACGGGAACATGGGGCGCAGCGCGTCGGAGAGACCGAACCATTCAATGGTGGCGTCAGCGGCGACGTCGTCCGCGAGGCTGGCGATGCGCGGGTCTTCGCGATTGAGCACGACCGTGCCCGTGGTCGCTTGGCAACCTGGCTGAGCATCCGGCGCGTGGTGTCGATCTCGCCGAACCGGTCCAGCTGATCGCGCATCACGTTGAGCAGCAGCGCATAGCGCGGCTTGACCTGCTTGACGAAGTGCACGGCGTGCGCCTCGTCGAGTTCCAGCACCGCGACGTCCGCGTCGAGACGGCCGAAGGCATTCATCTCGGCGAGCAACGACGCCGCCACGCCACGCACGAAATTCGATCCCGTGCGGTTCGTGAACACGCGCAGTCCCTGTGAACGCAAGAGCTGCACGGCCATCTTGGTGGTCGTGGTCTTACCGTTGGTGCCGCTGATCACCACCACGCCGTGGGGCAGTTTGGCGAGTTCTTCCGACACGAAGCGGGGGTGCAGCTTTTCCATGACCAGGCCGGGGAAAGCGGATCCGCCGCCGCGCAGGCTCGAAGCCCACCGAACTCCCTGGCCGAGTAGACGTACGAGTGTCGAGACATGGATTCCATCCTAGTGACAGGGGTACCGCACGCGGACGCCGACTTTCGGGGCCCGCGTGCGGTGAGAATCAGGAACGGGGCCAGGCCGCGGCGATGTCGTCGCGATTGGCGCCCAGGGTCTGGATCAGTGGCTTGGTGTTGGCGATCACCGGCATGAAGTTGGCGTCACCGCCCCACCGCGGCACCACGTGCTGGTGCAGGTGAGCGGACAGCGAACCGCCCGCGGCGGAACCGAGGTTCAACCCCACGTTGACGCGGCCGGCTGTGCCACCTCGCGGATCGTGGCGACCGCAGTACGTGTCAGCACGTTCAGCTCCCACAATTCCTCGTCGGTGAGCTCGGTGATGTCCGCAACGTGACGGTACGGGCAGACGAGCAAATGGCCGGGGTTGTAGGGGAACAGGTTGAGCACCACGAAGCAGTGTTCACCACGGTGCACAATCAGGGCTTCTTCGTCCGTACGGTCCGGTCCCGTGCAGAACGGGCAGCCCGGATCCTCGTTGATCGAGGGGTCCTCACCGCGCACATAGGCGAGCCTGTGGGGTGTCCACAGCCGTTGGAAGCTGTCCGGGACGCCCGGGATCTCGAACTCGTCCTGAGAGACCCAGTGTTGGCTGTCGTTCTGCGACGTTTCGTCCGTCACGACTGCTCCGCAGCGGAGTCCGTGACGTCACCGTCCGACGGCGCCGAGGGATCCTCGTTCACGCGGTCGCGCACGTGCCGCACGATCATCTCAACGGCATCATCCACGGGGACCGCGTTGTACTGCGAACCGTCGCGGTAGCGGAACGACACGGCACCCGCATCGGCGTCGTCGCCGCCGGCAATGACCACGAACGGGATCTTGTCCTTGGAAGCCGTGCGGATCTTCTTGGGGAACCGATCCGAGGACGTGTCCACCTCGACCCGGATGCCCTGGGCCCGCAGCTTGGCCGCGAACTCGTCCAGGTAATCGTTGAAGGCCTCGGCCACCGGGATGGCGCGCACCTGAACGGGGGCCAGCCACGCCGGGAAAGCACCCGCGTAGTGCTCGGTCAGCACGCCCATGAAGCGTTCCACCGAACCGAACAGGGCGCGGTGGATCATCACGGGGCGCTGACGCGTGCCGTCCGCTGCCTGGTATTCCAGGTCGAAACGCTCGGGCAGGTTGAAGTCCAACTGGATGGTGGACATCTGCCACGTACGCCCGATCGCGTCCTTGGCCTGCACGGAGATCTTGGGGCCGTAGAAGGCCGCTCCCCCGGGATCCGGCACCAGCTGAAGACCGGAATCCTCGGCGACTTCCTGCAGTGTGCGGGTGGCCTCGTCCCAGATCTCGTCCGAACCGACGAACTTCTCCGGGTCCTTGGTGGACAGTTCCAGGTAGAAATCGTCCAGGCCGTAGTCCTTGAGCAACGAAAGGACGAAGTTCAGGGTGGCCGTCAGCTCATCCTTCATCTGCTCGCGCGTGCAGTAGATGTGGGCGTCGTCCTGGGTCATACCGCGCACGCGCGTCAGACCGTGGATCACGCCGGACTTCTCGTAGCGGTAGACCGCGCCGAACTCGAACAACCGCAGGGGCAGCTCACGGTAGGAGCGGCCGCGCGAGCGGAAGATCAAGTTGTGCATCGGGCAGTTCATGGGCTTGAGGTAGTAATCCTGGCCCGGCTTGGTCAGCTCACCGGTTTCCGGATTGCGCTCTTCGTCCACGTGCATGGGAGGGAACATGCCGTCCCGGTACCAGTCCAAGTGACCGGAGACCTCGTAGAGGTGGCCCTTGGTGATGTGCGGGGAGTAGACGAACTCGTAGCCGGCTTCCGTGTGACGCTGGCGCGAGTAGTCCTCCATCTCCTTGCGGATGATCCCGCCCTTGGGGTGGAACACGGGCAGGCCGGAACCGAGCTCGTCGGGGAACGAGAACAGATCCAGTTCGGAACCGAGCTTGCGGTGATCACGACGCTCGGCCTCCGCCAGTCGTTCCTTGTACGCCTTGAGCTCGTCCTTGGACGGCCAGGCCGTGCCGTAAATGCGCTGCAGCTGCTTGTTCTTCTCGTTACCGCGCCAATACGCGGCCGCCGAACGCATCAGCGCAAAGCCGTTACCGATCAACTTGGTATTGGGCACGTGAGGGCCGCGGCACAGATCGCGCCACACGATCTCCTGGCTCTGCCGATCCACGTTGTCGTAAATGGTGATCTCGCCGGCGCCCACTTCCACCGAGGCGCCCTCCGCGGATTCCTCCATGGAACCCGAACCGGGGCCGTTGGCCAGGTCGATCAGTTCGAGCTTGTAAGGTTCGTCCGCCATTTCCTTGCGAGCCTCAGCTTCATCAACGGCGCGGCGCTGGAACAGCTGCGACTTGTTCACGATCTTGAGCATCGACTTCTCGATCTTCTTCAGATCTTCCGGCGTGAACGGATCATCCACGTCGAAGTCGAAGTAGAAACCGTCCGTGATGTACGGACCGATACCCAGCTTGGCGTCCGGCCACAACTGCTGAACAGCCTGGGCCATAACGTGCGCGGTGGAGTGCCGCAGGACTTCCAGGCCCTCGGGGTCGCTCACCAGCACGCGTTCCACCGTGTCACCGTCAGCCAGTTCGGTGCTCAAATCCTTGAGCTCACCGTTGATGTGGGCCACCACCACCTCACGCTGATCCGCGTACAGATCAGCGCCGTGGTTCCTTGCGTCTCGGTGCGCGGGGCGCCGTCCACGGTCAGCTGTAATTGAGCGGCATCAGACATGAGTAACTCCTTGAAATGTTCGTGTGACGCGCGACCATACCGGGGACGCGCGGGACCCGCGGACCTTTCGGTGTAACGGGGACGCAGATGATGCTACCGCCCACGACCGGGGCGGAGACAGTTGACGGGCCGCAAACCCGCGCAGAATCAACTGCACCCCGAGCCGTGAGGCCCGGGGTGCAGCTATTACCGATTCAACGCCTCAGCGTTGCGGATCAGTTTCAGCGACGGGGAGCGTTGTCGCCCAGGCCGTCGCGACCGTCACGGCCATCCAGATCGCGGTCACGATCGGTCAGGTCGCGGTCACGGCCGTCAAGGTTACGGTCGGTGTCGGTCTCGACGTCGACCTGTTCCTTGCGAACGTCAGCTTCGACGCGCTGGGTGTCGCGAACGGTTTCCTTGTTCAGGCCAACCTCTTCGACAGCCACGGCTTCCTTCTCGACCACGGGGCGCTCTTCGTGGAGGGAAACCTCGACCTCTTCTTCACCGATGGTGCCGGTACCGGGGCGGCCCTGGCCGTCGCGGATCGGGGTGCGCTCGACGGAAACCTCTTCGCGCTCCACCGGGACGTCAACGGTCTCGTGGTCGGTGACCACGTACTTGCGCAGACGTGCACGGCCGGTCTCGCGCTCCTGGGTGCCAACGTTGAGCTGCTCCTCGTGGCGAACCACGGAAGCGTCGTCGCGGTCGGTGAGGTCGCGGTCGCGGTCAGCGACGTCGCGGCGATCCTGGTCAACCAGGCCGCGGTCGCGATCGTTCAAGTCGCGGTCGCGATCACGATCGGTGAGGTCGCGGTCGCCGTCACGGCCTGCAGCTGCGCCTGCAACACCGGCGGTGCCAGCGGTGCCGGCAGCGGCGTTACGGTCGCGATCGTTCAGGTCGCGGTCACGATCGCGGTCGGTGAGGTCGCGGTCACGATCTGCACCACGACCGTTGTCGTAGTTCAGCTCGTAGTAGCGGTAGAGCTCTTCCTCTTCCTGCGGGGAGAGGTGCTGGTCTGCATCAACCTTCGGAGCGTCCTTGATGACGTCCTTCTGGTAAGGCAGCACAACGCGATCGCCGTCCTGGCGAGCATCCTTCACCGGAACGAAGCTCTCCTTGGCGCCGAACAGGCCGGTGTTAACGGTCAGGAACGTGGGCTCACCCGAGTTGTCGTCGAGGAACACCTGCTCAACCTTGCCGACCTTGTCGCCGTCAGCATCGTAGGCAGTGCTGGAGAGAATCGCATTCACATCGAAAGTGGTCATCGCAAGAACTCCTTCAAGTTTATTGCGTTCGTCAAAGCACGGTTTGTGCCCTGCGAGCCATCACTCTGCACGATGGCATTGTGATCTAGCTTGCCGCCCAGCTTACTGATCTTCAGTTGACTGACAATAGGTTTTCTCTCTCGGGTGAAATGGCTTCGGGGTACTTCCCTCGGCTCGATTTTTCGATTAGTGACCCATGAGTACCACCCCGTGCTCCGGTACCCCGCCCGGCCCGGAATTGGTCATTCCCGAGCTGGGCACGTGGGGTAAGGCACAATGGGAAGGGAGCCGACAGGTGGCGGGCTGCGCATCCTGCGGAGGCGGCCACTTCCGACACTTCAACCAAGTATGGAGCCTCACGTGTGGGACGCACTGGTCAATAATCCCTGGATCCTCTGGCTGATCATCATGTTGATTTTGGCCGGGATCGAGATGCTCACCCTCGACTTCTTGTTTCTCATGATGTCCATTGCCGCACTGTGCGCCGGGGTGGTGAGTTTCTTCACCCACAACATCCCCTTACAAGTAGTCACATTTGCGGTGGTTGCAGTACTTCTCATCTTCCTTTTGCGTCCGGTTGCTCTCAACCGCATTAACAAATCCACCCCCAGCACGCGTTCCAATGCCGAACGACTGGTAGGCCTGTCCTGCACCGTTTTGGAACCCGTCAGTGAAAACACCGGCTTGGTCCGTCTCGAGGGCGATATCTGGACGGCGCGATCTGCCGAACACGACACGCTCGAGGTTGGCACCAAGGCCTACGTCTACCGGATCGACGGCGCCACGGCGGTCGTTTCAGGCACCGCCCCCGCCACCACGGATTTCTCCGACTCCCCCGCTTCCCAACCCGGGTACTAGAACCTCAGTGGGGCCGACCGGCCTCGCTCCACCCATGTGAGAGGACCCCATGGAAATCGTCATCACAGTACTGCTCGTAGTGGTGGTGCTGGCTGCGGCAATCGCCTTGATCAAAGCAGTTCGGATCATTCCGCAGTCCCGCGCCGGCATCGTGGAACGACTCGGCAAGTATCAATCCACTCTGAACCCCGGCCTGCACTTCCTCATCCCGTTCATCGATCGTCTGCTGCCCCTCATCGATCTGCGTGAGCAAGTGGTGCCGTTCCCCGCGCAGTCCGTGATCACCGAGGACAACCTGGTGGTCGGCATTGACACCGTGGTGTACTTCCAGGTCACCGACCCCCGTGCGGCGACCTACGAGATCACCAACTACATCCAGGCTGTGGACGAGCTCACCAGTGCCACCCTGCGTAACGTGGTCGGTGGCCTGAACCTCGAAGAAACCCTGACCTCGCGTGACAAGATCAACGCCGAGCTGCGCGGTGTGCTGGACTCCACCACCGGCCGCTGGGGCATCCGTATTTCCCGCGTGGACATCAAGGAGATCACTCCCCCGCCGTCCATCCAGGACTCCATGGAGAAGCAGATGCGCGCCGAGCGTGATCGTCGTGCGACCATCCTCACGGCCGAGGGTGAAAAGCAGTCCCAGATTCTGACCGCAGAAGGTGAACGGCAGGCCGCTGTGCTCTCCGCTGAAGGTGACGCCAAGGCAGCCATCCTCCGTGCAGACGGTGAAGCCCAGGCCATTGCCAAGGTGTTCGATTCGATTCACCGCGCCAAGCCCACGCAGAAGCTGCTGGCTTACCAGTACATCCAGACCCTGCCCAAGGTGGCGGAGGGTTCTGCCAACAAGGTGTGGATGATTCCTGCCGAGCTCAGCACCGCGCTGCGCGGTGTCGGCAACTTCCTCGCGACCCCGGGTGGCGGTGGCGAAGGCCCTCACGACTCCTCATGGGACGATCAGGAAGAGGAACCCGCAACCACCGGTTACTCCGAGCCCATCGTGGAATCGGAAACCGTCAAGGTCACCGAGAAGGATCTCGAGCCGGACTTGACGCTGACCGACCCCAATGATTTCGAAATGCCGGAGGCCCCTTTGCCGATCCGGCAGCCGGCGAGCACGGTTCGAGCAGTGCCGGGAATGAATCGCGCTAGTTCGTGGTTGTACCCGGTTGATGCGGATCTCTGGGTCCCGAGCGGCACGTTCGGGATCCGGGATCACGCCCTTTGTACCAGTAAGACTTCAGGAAGGACCGTCCAGTGAGCGATCGCAGCCTACGTGGAATGCGCTTGGGTTCCCAGTCCATGGAAACCGAGGCCGGAGTAGAGCCGGCACCGCGCCAGCGCGTGGAATACCGCACCAAAGATGGTGAGTCGGTGAGCGTGATGTTCGCGGCGGAGGCCGAGATTCCCCCGGTGTGGACCACCAAGACCGGTCACGAGGCCATCCTGGTCAACGGCGAGAAGCCGGAGAATCCTAACGAGAAGCACGTGCGCACGCACTGGGACATGCTCATGGAGCGTCGCAGCGCCGAGGAACTCGAGGAAATCCTCCAGCAGCGCCTGGACTTCTACAAGGAGCGCCACGCGATCTGATCCTCGCCTCTCCCCGGCCGGCCACCCGCACGGCGCGTCACCGGAGAGTGACCACGAACCAACGCCGACGCCGCGTACCAAGTTTGGTACGCGGCGTCGGCGTTTAAGGTCGTCCGGGGACGCGCCCCGGTCGCGTTACTTCCGCAGGCCCAGCTTGGCAGCGAGGGTCTGGGCGCGAGCGGTCAGGCCCCATTTGGCCACGTTGGTCGCGGCTTCCACGGTGACGTTCTTGCTCATCTTGGAGACGCCTTCTTCGCGTTCCACGAAGGTGATGGGAACCTCGGTGATCTTCAGGCCCAGGCGCTCGGTGCGCCACGCGAGGTCGATCTGGAAGCAGTAGCCGCGCGAGCGCACGGAATCCAGGTCAATAGCTTCGAGGGTGGCACGTTTGTACGCGCGGTATCCACCGGTGATGTCGTGAATGCTGGTGCCCAGCAGCACGCGCGAATAGAGGTTGCCGCCGCGGGAGATCAACTGACGATCCAGCGGCCAGTTCTCGGTGCGGCCACCCGGCACGTAACGGGAGCCGATGGCCAGGTCCGCGCCGTTCTCAATGGCGTCCAGGAGCAGGGGCAGCTGCTCGGGCTGGTGGGAGCAGTCCGCGTCCATTTCCACGAGCACGTCGTAGCCGTTGTCGAGGCCCCAATGGAAGCCAGCGATGTACGCCGGGCCCAGGCCTTCCTTCTTGGCACGGTGGAGCACATGGATGTGGTCATCAGCCGCGGCCATGTCATCGGCCATCTGACCGGTGCCGTCCGGGCTGTTGTCGTCCGTGATCAGGACGTGCGCGTCGGGAACGGCCGCCCGCAACCGGTTCACCACCGTGGGCAGCGATTCGCGTTCGTTATAGGTGGGAATAATGGTGAGAACTCGCACCGGGCGTCCTTTCAAGCCACTGGGGACGGGGAAAAACGCCCCGAACACACCACAGGGCAGGCCCACCCGCCTTCGGACCAGGCGCGGATCTCTCCGCAGCTCTGTTTTCTAAGGACGGATGAACCCACCCGGCAGTAAGAATTTAGTCTAACTGGCAATTCTGGTCAGCACCAAGATAGCCAATTGTCAATCACTCGAAGATCACGTTTCCGTTCACCACGGTGCGTTCGCACACGGGTAACCGCGGGTCGTCGAGTGCGGGAAGCGCTGGTGTGCGGGCACGAGGGTCCGTGCTCCACGACGCCCCCGTACCCTGCGCCTGCTGCACCATGAGTGACTCCGCATCCCACATGGCCAAGCTGGCTTCTGCTCCGGGAGCGAGTTGGCCGGCCAGTGGCTGAGCGTCACGCTGGGCCCGCCACACGCCACGGGTCAGCGCCAGGAACGCGGCGCGGGCCGAGGTTCGGTGGCTCGGCTCCTCCGCCTCGAGGGCGTCCTTGACGGCCTGCCACGGGTTATCGGCATCGGTTATAAGTGTCACGGGGACACCCGATCGTGCCAGTGCGGTCAAAGGCGCCGCACCTGGACGCGAACTCACGGACAGGGCGTGGCGGGCGAGCGATTCACTCTGCTCGTCGCTGAGTTCGCCCACGCCCACGAGTCGGTGCCCGCGCGACCTGAACGCACGCTCTCCCAGCGTGTCAGTCGCACGCTGGGCCGCCTCGAGAATCGCGTCGATGGTTGACGACGGCGTACCCTCCCCGGTCTCGTCGGTATCGACTACGCGGTCCTCGCACACGACCACTGCCTGGTAGCGAGCCTCGGAGCAGGCTACGAGGTGGGCGGTGATGGCTTCCACCTGGGCGGCATGGTCCTGAGCGGGGTCGACCTCAATCCCGAGGCACGGTCGGGGTGCCTCGACGGACGGAATGTCCGAAGCCTCTGTCACCGGATGGACGAGGATGGGCAAGGGTACGAGACCCGACTCGGAGGCGCGGGTCGCGGCGTCGTTCAAGGTCTGTGCGTTGTCGGCGAGCAGCTCCACTGCGCCATAGCCCTGCGCCGGAGAAACGATCTGCTGCCCTGAATCCGTGATCCGCTGATGCGCGACGAACGCGGGGGTGATCACTGCGCCTGTACATCGACCACGGTGGTCTGTTCGCTGGCCATGGCCTGTGCCGCGCCGTCCGAACCCAACCACGCGACCGTGGGCCCGTCCACCAGGATGGCCGTGGCGAACGGATCCACCGGTGAGTACACCGAGGCGTTCACGTACATCGCGGTGGTCTTGGTCTGTTGGATCACACTGTCCTCCGGAAAATCATGCGGTTGTTCACTGTTCAAAGACGCTGTACTCAACCACACCGCGACGCACGGCCTTGATGGCCTCGAGCGCCGTCTCGCGGATGGTCGGATCCAGGTGCTCGACCCCGGCCAGTTGGTCCAGCAGGTCGATGGTTTGTTTGGCCCAGCGGACAAAGTCGCCGGCGGCCAGGTCCGTACCGGACAGCGTTTTGGTCAGGCTTGCGCCACGGGCCCAGCGGTACATCGCGTCCACGAGCCCCAATTCGGGCTGCGCGGTCTGGGGAAGCCGATGCTGACCCTCTACATCGGTCAGTACCGACCAGTTATGAATCAGGGTCTGCACAGCGGCTTCCATGTGGGCCGTGGGCATCTTGGGGCGGGAACCTGGTCCTCGCGGCGAGGCTGGTAGACCAGTGCGGTGACAACGCCGGCCAGCCCGGCCACGTCCAGGCCGTCCAGGAACCCGTCGCGCAGGGTCAGGGCGAGTAGGAGATCGCGTTCGCCGTAGATCCGGCGCAACTGTTCACCCGCGGGCGTGGGCTTGAGTTTGCCGGACTCGTCCTGGCGCAGATAGTCGAAATGCGTGAGCACGGCGCAGACTCGGTCGAAGGTCGCCGCGATACTGCCGGTGCGACCCGCGATCTGCTTGCGCAGGCCCTCGGTTTCCTTCTCGAGTTTCCACGCGCGTTCGGCCCAGCGGGCGTGGTGCTCGCGGTCTGAACAACCGTGGCACGGGTGGGAGCGCAGGGCACGGCGGAGATCATCGATCTTGCGGTCCCTGGCCGAGGTCCCCCGGTCGAAGCGAATGGTGTGGCCGCCGCTGCGTTCGCGTGCGGGGCGGTGCTCACGCAGGCCGCGCGCACAGTGGACGCCAAATCCTTCCGTTCTTGCGGGGAACGGCCCGAGAATCGTTTGGGGATCTTGACCTTGGATTCTGGCTCCAACGAGCCGTCCAGATCATTGACGCCCACGCGACGCAATTTGCCGTCAAGGGTGAGGATGTGGGGACGCGGATCGAACGGGTGCTCGTCTGCCTTGACGACCACGGCGTATCCCGCGTTGCGGCCCTGTGGAATGTCGATGACATCTCCGGGGAGCAGATCCTGTAGGGACACCGCGGCATCGTTGCGTTGCCGGGCCGAACGGGACTTGGTGGCCGACTTCTCGAGACCGTTGAGCTCACGCCGCAGCCTTGCGTACTCGGTGAAATCACCCAGGTGGCAGGACATGGCTTCGCGATATGCCTCGAGGGTCTTCTCTTGGGACCGCACCCGTTTGGCAATGCCCACCACGGATCGGTCCGCCTGGAACTGGGCGAACGAGGTTTCCAGAATGGACCGTGACCGCTTAGCACCGTATCGGGCGATCAGGTTAGTGGACATGTTGTACGTGGGGCTGAAACTGGAGTTCAACGGGTAGGTGCGTTTGGAGGCCAGCCCCGCCACGGCCTGGGGATTCATCCCGTCGCGCCACAGCACCACGGCGTGACCCTCAACATCGATGCCTCGACGACCTGCACGACCCGTGAGCTGGGTGTACTCACCCGGGGTGATATCAACCCTCGATTCACCGTTGAACTTATCCAGACGTTCCAGGACCACGGAGCGGGCGGGCATGTTGATGCCCAACGCCAAGGTTTCCGTGGCGAACACGGCCTTCACGAGTCCCTGCGCAAACAACTGCTCGACCACTTCCTTGAACACCGGGAGCATGCCCGCGTGGTGAGCGGAGATACCGCGCACCAGTCCGTCGTACCAGTCGTGGTAGTTCAACGCCGCAAGGTCCGCGGTGGTCATGTGCGAGGTCGCTTCGGCCACGTAGGCGCGAACGGTTTTCTGCTCCTCCGGCGTGGTCAACCAGAGATCCGCGGCCACGCACTGGGCACGGCGGCGTCGCAACCCGCACGGGAGAAGATGAAGGTGATGGCCGGGAGAAGTGCCTCGGCGTCCAAGCGACGAAGCAACTGTGGACGGGAAATCCGCTCCTGGCGCGCAACGCGAGGCTCGGAATGGTGTGGCCCACGGCGGCGTCGGCCGCGATGATTGGGGCCGCGTCCGCCACCGCGACCACCGCGGGGGTGCTGGGCACGGAACAGTCTGAGCAGTTCCGGGTTGACCGCTGGCTCGTCCGCATTGGGCTCGGCCTGGCGCTCGGCGGCTTGCTCCACCGTGTCGTCCACGAAGAGGTCCAGTAGCTGCGGACCCACCTGCACGTGCTGCCACAGCGGAACCGGGCGGTGCTCGGAGACCACCACATCTGTGTGGCCCCGCACCTGGTCAAGCCAGGCACCGAATTCCTCCGCGTTGGAGACCGTGGCGGACAGTGACGCGAGTTGAACGTGTTCCGGCAGGTGGATGATGACTTCTTCCCACACGGCGCCGCGGAAGCGGTCGGCGAGGTAGTGCACCTCGTCCATGATCACGAACCCCAGATTGGTCAGGGTCGAGGAGTCCGCGTAGAGCATGTTCCGCAGGACTTCGGTGGTCATGACCACGATCTCGGCCTCGGAATTGACCGAGGTGTCTCCGGTCAGCAGTCCCACGCGGTGGCTGCCCCAGCGACGGGAGAACTCGTGGAACTTCTGATTGCTCAGCGCCTTGATGGGAGTGGTGTAAAAGGCTTTACGACCCTGAGCGAGGGCCAAATGGATCGCGAACTCCCCCACGACCGTTTTGCCGGCGCCCGTGGGTGCCGCGACCAGAACGCCGTGGCCCTTCTCGAGTGCTCTACAGCCCTCGATCTGGAACGGGTCGAGTTCGAAGTCCAGCGTCTGTTCAAACGCCGCGAGTTCGGTGTTCGCGTGGGCTGCACGAGCTTGGCGGCCATGAATCGATCGGCGTGTGAAGACATGGGACCAGCCTACGGCGTAGCGCGGACACCCATAAAACAGGGCCGCGTGGTTCCGCTGCTAGCCCATTTTGCGGAGATCGTCCGCGGAGGTCGCGCTGTCCGCGGTCATTCCCGTGGCGGCTTCGCGCTTGGCGGCCTTCTTGGCGCGCCTGCGGTCCAGGAAGAGACACAGCCCCACGGCCACGAAGAAGAGCAGCAACAAGGGGATGGCCAGGTACAACATGGTGACCGGGTCCGGACCGGGGGCCGCCATGGCCGAGATGACCAGAACGATCACCACGACCACGCGCCAGGACTTCAGAATCGTGCGTCCTGACAGCAGACCCAGCATGTTGAGCCCCACCAGGAACACCGGTATTACACAGGAGACGCCGAAGGTCAGGATCAGCTGCAAGAAGAATCGCAGGTACTGGTTGGCCTCCACGAAGTTCGCGCCACCCTCGGGCGTGAACGCGGTCAGTGCGTACACCGCGGCTGGCAACGCTGTGATGGCCAAGACACAGCCGCCGATGAACAGCGGAATGGCCGCGACTAGGAACCCCATGGCATAGCGGCGCTCGTGCTTGTGCAGGGCCGGGGTGATGAATGCCCACAATTGGTACAGCCACACGGGCGAGGCAAAGATCACGCCCAGCACCAGGCGACCTCGACCATGATGTTGAAGGAGCCGCCCACCGAGGAGTAGTTGATGGTGGCGGTTCGTCCCGAATCCGCGAGCCGTTGCAGCGGCTCGGTGATGTACTGCATGAACGGGTTGTAGACCATGAACCCCGCGACCGCACCGATCACGGCCGCAATGGCGGACTTGATCAGGCGATTGCGCATTTCGCGCAGGTGCTCCTTCAGGGCCATCTGGGCCTGAGGATTATTCCTGCGCGACGTGTTCTTCTTGCGGGCCCGACGCTCCTTACGGCGCGAAGGATCCCGCAGAGACTTGGAATCAGTGGCAGACATACGAACCTATGCGTTGAGTTGGACCGCACCGAGGTGCACAACCGGGCCGAACCATACGGTCCGGCCCGGGCGCTCAGTATTGACTAGTGCCCCGTGGATTACGCGCTGGGGCGCTGGTTGGGATCAACCTGGTTGTTCGGCTGAGCCGTTGTCTGACCGGTTGATTGGCCAGGAGACACCGGCCCGTTGTTCACGGTGTTGGTCGTGGTGGGGTTCTGCGGCTGGGAGATGTTCTGGCCGTCGGAAACCGGCTGACCGTTCACGGTGACGTTGTCGTCCTCGCCATCCTTCTTCATTTCCTTGACCTCGGACTTGAAGATTCGCATGGACTGTCCAAGGCTACGAGCCATGCCCGGAAGCTTGGGGGCACCGAACAGCAGCAGGATCACCACGAGGATGAGAATGATGGTGAGGGGGCTGTCAAACAAGCGGCCCATGGTGGAGTCCTTTCCGTTCAGCCCGGCGAAGGTCGGACAGCCGTTGGGGCTGGCCCTTGGCGTCCTTGCGGTTCATGCGGCGGATGAGCCGGGCTGTTTGTCGTTGATCGCGACCGCTCGAATAGGCGGCGCGGGCCGAGTTCACCGGGGTGAACACGGCAGGTTCAGCGGGTGTGCGCAGTGGTTGTGACGCTCCCTGGGCCGCGGCGTTCCACCGCACCGTGAAGTCATCGGCGAACGCCTCGACCTCACACAATGCGGGTAAGGCCTTCTTGGTGACCAGTCCCCACACCGCGCCCACGATGAACGCGAGACTGACCAGGACCAGAACGGTCCACAGCACAATCCACATCCACCACAGCATGGACCCCAGTATAGGGCCGCGGCCATGGTCTACGGTTGCGTTCCTTCCGTGAAGAGGCTGTTATTTATCCACTGTTCAACTGTGCGAACCACCTCGGGAGGTGCAGCCACGGCCACGTGCCCCGCGTGCCGGGTCACGAGCGAACACAGTGCCTCGACCGTGGGGAAATCCACTTCCGCAGCCACGTACTCGGGCAACTGCTTGGGACCCTTGGCACCCGCGTGCCCGTTGGTCACGGTAATGGGCGGTTCGTCCGTGGCGGGCAGTTCCACGGTCGCCGCACGCTTGGCGTGATAGTGCTCCACGATCCAGCGGCCGCGCCGGTCCGTCACGAGCACCGCTTGCACGGGCCTGCGCTTCTCGGGGTACAGGCTCGTGCGAGTTTCGGAGTCCATGCGCGGGTGTGCCTGGGCCTCCCCCACGTCCTCGCAGCTGAGAATGCAGTCCGCGCGGAACGTCCTGGGACCCTTGGCGTTGAGGCACCAACCGCGCACGTACTGGTGGCCGTCCGATGAGACGATGCGCACAGGGTCCACGAGCCGTTCGGTGACCTCGTCGCGGGACGCCACCACGTAGCGAATCTTCACGCGCCGATTGTTGGCAATCGCCTCGCGCACCCGGCCCACCAGTTCGGTGTCCTCAGGGACGGGCTCGGCGGGCTGGTCCGGCGCGGCCAGCGCGTCCGCGAGCGGCAAGGCATCCGCGGCGGTCGCGACTTTGCGCATGGTCGAACGGACGACGTCGCTGTTGCCGCCCGGCAGCGCCTGGAGGGTTTGCAGCCCCATCAGCAGCGCGCTGGCCTCGGGCACCGTGAGCCGCACGGGCTCCGACAGTTCCTGCGCGTTGCCCAGATAGATGTGCCCGTCATCCCAGGACGCGTCAATCAGTTGATCGGGCATGTGGCCCGGTCGACCGCACACGAACAAGGTTTGCAGGTCAGCAATCAGTTCCTGGTCGGTGATCCCGAAGTGCCGCGCCGTCTCCTCGAGCTGCGCTCCCTGGTGGGAGTACACGTGGCGCACGATGTGCAGGAGCCTGGCCAGGTGCTGCTCGGTGCTCGCCTTCGCGGCACCGTTACGGCGCTGTTTGCCCCAGGCAACCTGCACCCCACCGACACGGTCCTGGAACTTCTCGGCCTCGGCCAAGCGGCGTTCGACCGCTCGGGCCACGGCCCGCTGAGTGTCCAGATCGGCACCGGCGGCCGTGGCGACCCGGGCGTCCGGTCCTGCGGCGCACACGTGTTCGGCCGCACCCTCGGTGTCCGGAACGGCCAGCAGCACGGCGTCGAAACCGTCGGGAAGGTGTGGGTCCTCATCCGTGAGGGGCGTGGCGATCTGACGCAAGAGTTGAGCCGCGCCCTGGCGGACATAGACCGTGACCCGCACGCGCGTGGGCGGGTGGACCATGCGCGCGAGCTGGCCGCCCATGGAGAAATCTTCGGGAGGTTGGAAAGTGTCCCGGGTGATCGCCACCTCGGAAATGATGCGCGACAACCGGAAGGTGCGTTGGGCCTGCCGGTCCTCATCCCAACCGGCCAGGTACCACGCGCCGAAACGCGAACCGACGCCCCAGGGTTGAACCGTGCGGCGGCTGTAGGCACCCGTGCGATCCACGTAGTCGAAGCGCACCGTGCGGTGGCTCAGCACCGCGGACAGCAACGGTTCGAACGCTGGGTCCGCCACGGCCACGGTGGGCTGGACGTCACGGCCGGGTGCTGCCTCATGAGACAGCGCCGGTTCCAGCTTGTCGAGGGCGCGGCGCGCCAAACGATCCTGAGCGGCGTCGTTCCAGGCGTCCGCGGCAACCGCGAGGACGGCCGATTCCTCGGCGCTGAACTGGACCTGGGGTAATTGGTACGAACCGCGGGACACGCGATAGCGCGGGGCCAGCTGGGCGTCGGAGGCCCACGGATCGTCGTCGGGGATTTCCTCGACCGGGTAACCCAGGGACCTCAAATGCGATTTATCACGCTCGAACATCCGCTCGAACGCATCGTGGCTACCGGCCTTGTGGTACCCGGGAACGATCTCGCGGAGCTGGTCACGCGTGTAACCGCTCTCGCGGTCCAGGAGCGCAATGAGCAGGTTGAGGAGCCGCTCCGCCGACGCAGCGGTGGAGCGGCCCGTCACCGAACCTGAGGATGGGGGCATTTAGCGGACGTCGAGCAGATCGACCACGAAGATCAAAGCCTCGTCCGGGCCGATGGCGCCGGGAGCGCCGCGCTTGCCGTAGGCCATCTCCGAGGGGATCTCCAGACGACGGCGGCCGCCCACCTTCATTCCCAGCAGACCCTGGTCCCAGCCCTGGATGACCTGACCGATACCCACGGTGAAGTCCAGGGGTTGGTTGCGGTTCCAGGAAGCGTCGAACTCTTCGCCACCCGAGTATGTCACGCCCACGTAGTGGCAGGAAATGCTGTCTCCGGCCTTGGCCTCGCGGCCGGTGCCCGGAATCTCGTCGGTGATGCGCAGTTCGGTGGGAACCGGGTCCTGCGGGAAATCGATCTCCGGCTTGGAACGATCCAAGTTGCGCTGTCCAAATGACACGTTGCTGGCCTTTCGTAGAAACCGTCCCGGCACCGGGACCTGTCCGATCGACTAGTTTACTTCTCCGACTCGGACGGTGCTGGCTCGGGAGCCTCCGACCCGTTGCCTTCCTCCGAGGGCTGAGGAGCAGCGCTCTCCGACGGGGCGGCGGACTCGCTCGGCGCGGGCTCGGGGGTCGGAACGGCACCCAGGATGTCCACCACGAAGACGAGCGAACCGGACGGGTACTGCGAGTCCTTGCCCAGCTGCTTCTCGGTCCCGTAAGCCTGATCGGTCGGCACAGCGAGCAGGACGCGAGAGCCCACCTTCTGCCCTTTGAGGCCTTCCTTCCATCCCTCGATCACGTTGTCGAGCGGGAAGGATGCGGGCGCATTCTTGTCATAAGAGGAATCGAAGACCTCGCCGTCCTCCCAGCGCACGCCCACGTAGTTGGCGACCACCGTGTCCGTGTCTGCTACTTCTTCACCGTCGCCCTCGATGAGCACCTCCGTCTGGAGATCCTTGGGTTCCTTGCCGGAGGGCTTCTCGATGGTCGGGGTGCCTTCATCGTCCTGCGTGACATTGGGCATCTTGTCCGAGGTGTCCTTCATGTCCTCGTTGAGGGGCACCTGGATCTTCTTGGCCACCTGATACACCTCGACCGAGGTGGACTCGTCCCCCGCCGCGCCGCTCGTGTCGGGCGAGCTGTACGCGATGATCGCGCCTTCCTTGGCGTCAATCAGGGCATCGTGCATCTCGGGGATGGCTTCCTTGAGCTGGTTGTCCAGCTTGAGCACCTGACCGGCCCCCTGGCTGTACGTGTCGCCCAACGACGAACCGTCGGAACCCTTGAACAGCGCCGCCTGCAGGAGGATGTTGTCCCCCTCGTTGAGGTCTTCGCCGTCACCTTCGCGCAGCACCTTGGTCTCCGCCTCGCTCACCTGGAGTGGAGTTTCGAACGAGACCGACGGCGCGGTGCCCTCGGACGGGTCCTTGGCCAATTCCACCGAATCCATTTCGGCTCCGCCGCACGCGGTCAACATCAGGGACAAGGCCAGGGCGGTGCCCGCGGCCGGAACAATCTTTCGCAAAGGAGAATTCACCTTTCAACACGAATGGGCACTGAGGGAAGTCGCCCACCAATCTAAGGGACGCGCTTGAGCACCAGCTGATACTTCACCGGTCGCTCCAGTGGGGGTTCCCCGTGAACTTTCAGCTCTTGGACATGGCCTGGACCTCGGCAATCAGCTCGTCAGCGTCCGGTTGGGACGTGGCGAACGGGTCCTTGCACATTACGGTGCGCTGGTTCTGCGAACCGTTGAGTTTGAGGTGCACCCAGTCCACGGTGTAGTTCTCCCCCGCGTCCAGAACGGCCTGGATGAATTTCCCACGCAGCCTCGCCCGCGTGGCCGGAGGCTGCGTGACGGCGGCCCGAGCGGCGTCGTCGGAAATGAAGGACGCCACCGCGCCCCGCCGACTGAGCATGCGGAACAGCCCGTGCGTGGGTGAGGTGTCGTGGTAGGCGAAATCCAACTGCAGCAACCGCGGGTTGGCGTAATCCATGCCGTGGGCGGCGGCGTAGGAGTCCAGTAGTTTCTTCTTGATGGCCCAGTCGAGCTCGGTGTCCACCAGGTCGAAGCGCTGCTCGGCCACGGCGCGCAGACCGCGTTCCCACAGCTCCAGCACCCAGTCCACGCGATCGTGGTGCGCGCCGTGGCGATCCACGAAGTGTGTCACGGCCTGCAGGTATTCCTGCTGCAGGTCCACGGCGGACATCTTCTCCCCCGAGGCCAGTTCCACCTGCGCCCGCCGGTGAGGTCATGGGAAATGATGCGCAGCGCGGCCGCGGGATCCGCCAGTGTACGGTCCGGCAGGATCTTGCCGGCCTCGATCATGCGCAGCATGAGGTCCGTGGTGCCCATCTTGAGCGCCGTAGTGGTCTGGGACATGGAAGAATCGCCGTTGATCACGTGCAGCCGGCGGTAGTGCTCAGCGTCAGCGTGGGGCTCGTCGCGCGTGTTGATCATGGGCCGCGAGCGCGTGGTCGCGGAGGAGGAACCTTCCCAGATGTGGTCGGCCCGTTGCGAGAAGGAGTAGCTGGGACCGTTGGATCCGTCACCCAGAGTGAGCCCGCCGAATTCCGCGGGACCGTTCGGGTGCACGCGGCCGGCTCCCACCAGGATCTGGCGGGTCACCAGGAACGGGATCAGAACCTGCACCAGGCGGGCGTACTCGGTGCGGCGGGAGATCATGTAGTTCTCGTGGGAGCCGTAGGAGTTACCCGCGGAGTCCACGTTGTTCTTGAACAGGTGCACCGTGCCGCCGGTGCCGTCCTGGTCCAGTTCTTGTTGGAGCTGCTGTCGCAGATCGTCCACGATCAGCTCACCGGCTACGTCCTGCGCCACGACATCCTCGAGTGAGGCGGTCTCCGCGCTGGCGTATTCGGGGTGCGAACCCACGTCGAGGTAGAGCCGGCCGCCGTTGGGGAGGAACACGTTGGATGCTCTCCCCCACGCGAGCACGGGCGCGAACAAGCGTCGCGCCGTCTCGTCGGCACCCAGGCTGTGCCCCTGGGACACGCTGTGGTGATGCCGAACTCGGTTTCGATGCCGTAGATTCTGCGGTCCACGAGGTTACTGGCCGCCCTTCTGGACGAAGCCCTTCACGAAGGCCTCAGCGTTGGTTTCAAGCACGCCGTCGATCTCGGCGAGCAGGTCATCGGTGCCCTGGGTGTCGCGCTGGGCCTGACCCGCGCCCTGCGACGGCGCCGGGGTGCCGTTGTCGGGCAGGTCGGTTTCTTCCTCGCGGCGCGAGCCCTGGCCGAAAATTCGTTCCTGTGCCATGTGTCTCTCCTGAATCTTTCTGTGCTTCAAGTATCGGTACTCAGTTGATGCCGGTTCCGGTGACCGTGCCGGGGCGTTGTGCGGCCACCCGATGTACCCACTGTTCAACATCCGGGGCGTCGAACCATTCCCGGGTGCTCTCGCGGGTGAGGTCCAGCGGTTCGGGCATGCCGATGCGCGCGCCCCTGCGGATACCGGGGAATTCCACGTTCACACTGTCCCAGCCCACGCTCACCATGGCGGACGGGTAGCGGCGCACGGCGGTGCCGCGGAACCACGCACGGGTGTCCTCGGGTGGTTGATCCGCCGCGCGTTCGATGGTTCCGGAGTCGACCAGCGTGCGGATCCGTCCGGCCCCAGCCAGCCGGTGGTAGAGCCCCTTTTCAGGGCGTACGTCCGCGTACTGCAGGTCGATGGCGATCAACCGGGGGTCGTTCCACGCCATGCCGTCGCGCTGCCGGTACGCGTTGAGCAGGGCGTACTTGGCGGCCCAGTCGAGTCGGTCGGCCAAGCGGGAGGGGTCTTCCGCGAGGTCGGTCAGCACCTCGTCCCACAGGTCCAGTACCTGCTGGGTGTCCCGGTCCAGCCCGTCCGGCGCCAGTTCGCGCTCCAGGTCCAGCGCGGCACGGTAGTACTCACGCTGGATGTCGACGGCGCTCAGCTCGCGGGCGTCGCGCAAGGGCACGGTCGCAGTCACACTCGGGTCGTGGCTGACCGTCTGCAGGGCGGCCACGGGATCGACCAGGTCCAAGTCGGGTATCCGATCGTGTTCGATCAGGTTGAGCACGAGCGAGGTGGTGCCGAACTTCAACAGCGTGGCCGTGTGGGACAGGTTGGCGTCACCAATGATCACGTGCAGCCGGCGGTACTTGGTGTCGTCCGCGTGCGGTTCGTCGCGCGTGTTGACGATGGGGCGGTGGATGGTGGTTTCCAGGCCCACGGTGCGCTCGAAGAAGTCCGCGCGTTGGCTCAGCTGAAAGCCCGGTTCGGAACCGTCCACCCCCAGGCCCACGCGGCCGGCACCGCACATGATCTGGCGGGTCGCGAAGAACGGCAGCAGCGCCGCGGTGATCCGATCGAAGGGCACCGCGCGGTCCACCACGTAGTTCTCGTGGGCACCGTAGGACACTGACTTATTGTCCGTGTTGTTCTTGTACAGGTTCACGGCCGGAGTCCCCGTCTTTTCAGCACCCCGCGTGAGATCCTCCACGGCGCGCGCGGCCACCACGTCTCCCGCGGCATCCCACGTGAGCGCGTCCAGCGGGGTGGTGACCTCCGGTGAGGAGTACTCCGGGTGCGAGTGGTCCACGTACACGCGCGCCCCGTTGGGAATCACGGTGTTCATGATGACCTTCCGCCAGTCCATGTCCTCCGTGTACATCGCGGACTCGGTGATGGCCTCCGCCGCGATTTCCTCGGCGGTCAGTACCGGGGCTTGATCGGTCAGCTGCGAGGGGTGAGCTTGTTCACGACTCATGGTGTACCCGCGAGCATCGGACAGCGGCGCCTCGGAACCGTAGTCCCAGCCGGTGCCCACGCTCGTTTGCCCGCCCGAACCGTTCTTTCCAGAAGATTCCCGGGACAGTTCCCGTGCCACCCGCAGCGCATAACTGGTCACCACCCGCGTGGACAGCACGGTGGCATTGGCGTGGGGCTCCCCCACGGCCAACACGCCGAACTCCGTCTCACTGCCCATGACCCTGCGGACGCTCATGACCGCTCCCCTTCGGCGAGCGCTCCGGTGCCCCGATGAACGGCGATCCGCACGTCCTGGATCGTGTTGGCCCGGCGGCCGGTCAGGCGTGCCCAGTCCTCGGGATCCGCGGTGTTGGGCAGGTCCTGCTGTTCGTAGAACTCTTCGTCCACGGCGTCCACCAGGTGCTCGCGGGTCAGACCGCGCTCGCCCGTGGTCAGCAAGGTCTTGATGGCCTGCTTCTTGGCGCGGTCCACCACGTTGCGGATCACCGCGCCGGAGGCGTAGTCGGCGAAGTACAGGGTTTCCTGACCGCCGTCCCGGTAGGTGATGGTCAGGAACTCCGTGGCCGAGGTGCGGTCGTACATGTGGGCGATCGCTGCGTCGATCAACTGATCGGCGGCGGCCTCTCGGGAACCCGCCGCGGCGACGTCGGCCTCGCGCAACGGCAATTCCGGGGTGACGTAGAGCTTGAAGATTTCGCGAGCGCCGTCGCGATCCGGGCGGTCGATGCGGATCTTGACGTCCAGCCGGCCGGGACGCAGCACGGCGGGGTCGATCATGTCCTCGCGGTTGGTCGCACCGATCACGATCACGTTGTCGAGCTTCTCCACGCCGTCGATCTCGGTGAGCAGCTGCGGCACGATGGTCGTTTCCACGTCCGAGGACAGGCCCGAACCGCGCACGCGGAACAGCGAGTCCATTTCGTCGAAGAACACGACCACGGGAACGCCGCGGGCGGCCTGTTCGCGCGCATTGGCGAAGATCGAACGGATCTGGCGCTCGGTCTCACCCACGTACTTGTCGAGCAGCTCGGGGCCCTTGATGTTCAAGAAGTACCCCAGGGCGCGTTCGCGTCCGGCCTTCGCGGCACTGCGTTCGGCCAACGAGCGCGCCACCGCCTTGGCGATCAGCGTCTTGCCGTTGCCGGGAGGACCGTAGAGCAGAATGCCCTTGGGCGGGCGCAGGCCGTGCTCGCGGTACATGTCCGGGTGCACATAGGGCAGTTCCACGGCGTCGCGGATGGCCTCGATCTGGGTACCCAGGCCACCGATGTCCGCGTAGCTGACCTCCGGTACTTCTTCCAGGACCAGCTGTTCCACGTCCGTGCGTTCCACGTGCTCCAGGGCGAATCCGGTGCGGTGGTCCACGGTCACGGCGTCACCGGGCTTGGGGCGGTTCCGGCGCAGCGCCCCGGAGAGCAGCATGACGCGTTCCTCGTCCGAGCGGCCCACGGTCAGCACGCGGTCGTGGTCGATGATCTCTTTGATGGTGGCCACTTCGCCCACGCGGTCGTAGTCAAGCACCGCGGCCACCACGTAGTTCTCGTTGAGCAGCACCCCGATCCCCGGTTCGCACGAACTCAACGACACGAGCGGGCTCACGGCCACGCGCATCTTCCGCCCGGAGACCAGCACGTCCAGGCTGGCCATGGTGATCACCGGACCATCTCCCGTGGCCGTACCCACGGGCTGGTGCCCGGGATTGACCTGCTGCACCACACCGAAACTCATGGGCGGAACGGCCTCAGCGGCCAGCGTCTGCTTGAGTTTGACGATCTCCTGCCGCGAGGCATCCAGCAGGCGCACGAGCTTCTGGTTCTGCGAACCCACGCTCGCGAGTTGCTTGTCCAGATTGCGCTTCTGGTCGCGCAGCATATTGATCTGCCGCTGCGTGTTGTCGGTGGCCCGGTTCTCCGGGGTGGCGTCACTCATGACTGGTGTCCTCCGTGCTCTGCGGGGTGTTCTCCCGCCGCGAGTCGGGATCGATCTGTGCGGTGGCCTTGGCGGCCTGTTCGGCCAGGTTGGTCGCGTCGCGGCCGGCGCGGCGCAGCTTGCGGTCAGAGACGATCCGCTCACCCAGGGCCACGGGCGTCCACGCCTGCAGATCCTCTTCCGTGTAATCGCTCTTGGACGCACGGCGCTTGGGCGCCAGACGCACCGCACCTTCCGCGAGCTTGCGGGACTGGATCAGGAATCCCGTGTGCGCGACCATGCGGTGATCGGGGCGGACCGCCAGACCCTCCACGTGCCAGCCACGCACCATGGTCTCGGAGGCTTCGGGTTCGGTGTAGCGCCCGTCCGCGCGCATCGCCTCGGCCACGCGCGACAGCTGGGTCACGGTCGCGACATAACACATGACGACGCCGCCCGGGGCCAGTACGTGGGCCACGCGTCCAGGCATTCCCACGGGGCCAGCATGTCGAGGACCACGCGGTCCACGGAACCGGCTTCTTCGACCCGGGGCAGTTCCTCCGCGAGATCTCCCAGTGTCAGCTGCCACGCGGGGTGCGGACCGCCGAACATGGTTTCGATGTTGCCGCGGGCGATGTCCGCGAATTCTTCACGGCGTTCGAAGGAGTGCACCGTGCCTTCATCACCCACCGCACGCAGCAGCGAGATGGAGAGTGCACCGGAACCCACGCCGGCCTCAACCACGCGGGCCCCGGGGAAGATGTCGGCCATGGTCACGATCTGGCCGGCATCCTTGGGATACACCACGGCCGCGCCACGGGGCATGGACAGCACGAAGTCCTTGAGCAGTGGGCGTAGGGCCTGGAACTGGATGCCGCCCGAGTTGGTCACCACGGTGCCTTCAGGAGCGCCGATCAGTTCCTGGTGGGCCAGCACGCCGCGGTGGGTGTGGTATTCACCGCCCTCGGCCAGAGTGATGGTGGTGATGCGGCCGCTGTCATCGGTCAGCTGCACGCGTTCGCCCACGCGCAAGGGCCCCCTCCGATTGGCAGCACCGCGGACGGGTGCTGCGCTCTGGGTGGTTTCGGGGCGTTCGTGCGACTGATCGGTCATGTGCTCGCTTTCACGGAAGGGCGATGTGTTGTTCATCAGGGGGTGGCGCGCGTGGCGCTCCGGTCACTATCTGTCATTGTCTCACCGTGACGCGTGGGAGTCCTCATCGGCCCATGATGTGGCGGGCCAGATCCGTGTGGTGCACCACGCCCACCACGGAGCGGTCAGGATCGAGGATGAGCAGCACGGGAAACCGTTGATCTCCAGATGCCGCAAGAGATCGTCGCCTCGCTCGTCGGCGGGTGCGGAGGCTTCGGTGGGCGCCCATTCCATGACGTTACCCACCGGGGTGCTGCCGCGCAGGTCGGTCGGTACGGCGGCGGCTCGCTGCGGGCTGAGCACGCCAAGGTGACCCGAGGCGGCGTCGCGCGCCACGACGTCGGGAGTCCACCCGCTGTAGCCCTGGCTCGTGGCGGCTAAGACGGAGGAGTCCACCAAGGACAGCGGGAGGTCCGGGGAGAATTCGAGGGCGGGTCGCGCGATCGATGCTGCGCGCAAGGGGTGAACCCGGCCCAGCACCTTGGCCTGTTTGAGTGCTTGGGAGGCACCCATGAAAATGAACGCCGCAATCATGAGCGTGATCAACAGAGTGATGGGCGAGGACCAGAGTCGCTGCCACACGATCCACACCACGATCAGCGCGGCCAGGCCGCGGCCGCTCCACGCCGCCACGGTGGTGCCCTTGCTCTCCGACCCGGTGAGCCGCCAGACGATCGCCTCGACCACGCGGCCACCGTCCAGGGGCAGGCCGGGCAGCAGATTGAACAGGCCCAGGATCCAGTTGGCGAACACCAGCAACTGCAACAAGGCCCACCCAGGTCCCGCGTTCTGTGCCGGGGCCAGGAGCATGAGCGCGGTACCGATGCCCGCGAGGATGATGTTGGCGATTGGACCCACCAGAGACACCACGGCGGTGGAACCCGGCGAAGCGCGCACGGCGCCAAACGTCGTGTGGCCACCCATCAGCGTCAGCACGATCCGTCCGACCGGCCAGCCCGCAGCCCTGCCCACGAGCGCGTGCGCAACCTCGTGGACCAAAACGCTGAAGGCCAACCCCACGGCGAAACCGAAAGCGATGACCAGATTCAGCCAGCCCAGTTCGGGGTACACACGCCACAGAATGGGACCGTAGAGCACCACGGTCACCACCGCGATCACGAACCACGAGCGATCCAGGTGAACGTCAACACCACCGATCCGTCCCAGGCGGAGCCCCCGAGGGGCCGCGGAACCGCCGCTCATGCGAACGCCCGCTCGGTGGTGCGGGCGTGGTGTGTGGAGCGTTCTACAGGCATGCGCCCATGTTAAACGTGCGCCCGGGGAAGCTCCTGGATCACCACTCGTGGTACTGCATCCCCGCTCGCCGTACAGTGGAACGGTGAGTACGTTTGACGAGAAGAATTCGCAACCGCAGGTCGGGCCCTTCGGCGTGGTCCGCGACAGCGACGACACCGAGAAGGTCACCGTGATGATCGCGGCCTTCGAGGGCTGGAACGATGCCGGTGACGCCGCGACCGATGCCCTCAAGCTCATGAGTGAGCACTACGGGGCGCGCGAGGTCTTCGAGGTCTCCCCCGATGATTTCTACGACTACCAGTATTCCCGGCCCGTGGTCCGCCGTGGCCTGAGTGGTGAGCCCAAGCTGCAGTGGCCCACCACCAAGCTGTCCAAGGCCTCGGTGCCCGGAACCAACCTGGAACTGGTGCTACTTCACGGCTGGGAGCCCTCCTACAAGTGGCGCACGTTCACCGCCGAGTTGCTCGAACAGGCCACCACGCTGGACGTGGACTTCGTGGTCATGATCGGGGCGCTGCTGGCCGACGTGCCGCACACCCGGCCCATTCCCGTCACGTTGACCTCGGACACCGAAGAACTGCGCGACGAGCTCAACATCGAGGCGCCGCAGTACGAAGGCCCCACGGGCATCGTGGGCGTCCTGTCGCACATGGCCGCGCTCGCGGGATTCCCGACCATCAGCATGTGGGCCGCGGTCCCACACTACGTGGCGCAGTCGCCGTCTCCCAAGGCCGAGCTGGCCCTCTTGCGTCAGTTGGAGGAACTACTGGGCATCTCACTGCCCGTGGATCCGATCGTGGAGGACTCCGAAGCCTGGGAGCGCGGGGTCAATGAGCTGTCCGAAGAAGATCCAGAAGTTGCCGCCTACGTGCGTCAGTTGGAAGAAGCCAAGGACACCGTGGACCTCCCCGAGGCCACCGGTGACGCCATTGCGCGCGAATTCGAACGCTATCTACGACGCCGCGACGACCGCGGGTAGCGCCCCTCCCCCGCGTTCGTGCGAACGTCCCGGTCACAGCACAGTGGCGGCGGTTCCCTCCGAGGGGAACGCCGCCACTGTATTTCTTCGCGATGAGTCGGCTGATTAGAGCACGACACCCAGACGGGATTCGATGAGATCCACGGCCAGCTGACGATCCTCGGCGGACGCATGGGCGCCACGAGCGGCCGCACCGCCCTTATTGCGTGCGGCCCACGCATCTACTGCGATCAGGGCGGCCGGAGCGTTCAGGTCCTCGGCCAACGCAGCGCGAACCGCCTTGAGCAGGTCCTCAGCACCGGCGGTCTCCGGCTTGGCTGCGGCTTCGCGCCACGAAGCCAGCCGACGCTTGGCGTCCGCGAGCAACTCATCGGTCCAGAACCAGTCGGTGCGGTAGTGATTCGCCAGGATCGCCAGCCGGATCGCTGCAGGGTCCACGCCCTGTTCACGCAGCTTGGAGACCAAGACCAGGTTGCCTTGGACTTGGACATCTTCTCGCCCTCGAGTCCCACCATGGACGTGTGCACGAAGTGCTCGGCCATGGGCTTGCCCGACAGCGCGTAGGAGTGCCCGGCACCCATGTCGTGATGCGGGAACGCCAGGTCCGAACCGCCGCCCTGCACCGTGAACGGAGTGGGCAGGTACTTGAGGGAGATCAGGGAACACTCGATGTGCCAGCCGGGGCGGCCTGCGCCCAGTGAGGCACCATCCCAAGCGGGTTCGCCCGGGCGATTGACGCGCCACAACAGCGGGTCGAGGATGTCTCGCTTGCCTTCGCGCTCCGGGTCTCCCCCGCGCTCGGCGAACAGCGGGAGCATTTCTTCGCGAGTCAGACCGCACACGTCACCGACCACCCAGGCATCGGGATCGGTTTGCTTCAACTCTGCGGCGGCGTTGATGTCGAAGTAGACGTCGCCATCCGGCTGCTCCACACCTTTCTCGTCCACGCCTCCGGGCACCCGGTAGGCCAGACCTCGATCGATGAGGCGCTCCACGGCCGGCACGATCCACTCGACCGATTCGGTGGCACCCACGTAGCGGGCCGGCGGGACCACGTTCAAGGCGCTCATGTCCGTGCGGAACAACTCGGTTTGCTCCTCGGCCAGGTCCCGCCAATCGACACCCGTGGCTTCGGCGCGTTCGAGCAGGGGGTCGTCCACGTCCGTGACGTTCTGGACGTACGTGACGTGCTGAGCGGCGTCGTTCCAGGCGCGGTGCAGAAGATCGAAAGCTACGTACGTAGCAGCGTGGCCCATGTGGGTCGCGTCGTAGGGGGTGATGCCGCAGACGTACAAGCTTGCCTCGGGACCCGAGGGCAGCTGAACCATCCGCTGCTGCCGCGAGTTGTAGACCGAGGGCGTGGGGGCTGTTCCGGGCAATTCAGGAACGGGACGGGCAGACCAGGACTTCATACTCACCTTTTGTTCACGGACATCGGTCACTCATGACTTCAACGGGTGCCCCCGGCACCCTATTCCCCCGAATGTGTGGAAACACCGATCAGGCGTTGATCACTCCGGTTCCCAGGAGAACAAAGATGCCGGCACCCAACAGGATGCGGTACCAGACGAACAGGTTGTAGCTGCGCTCGGAGATGTAACGCATGAACCAACCGATGATCACGTAGGCGATCACAAAGGCGATACCCGTGGCCACGAGCGTCTGACCCATGGTGTAGATGCCCTCGGGTTCCTGGCCCGTCATGGCCTTGTACAGCTTGTACAGGCCGGAAGCGAAGACCGCGGGGATGGCCAGCAGGAAGGCGTAACGAGCGGCGGCCGCGCGGGTGTACCCCATGAGCAAACCCGCGGTAATGGTGCCGCCGGAGCGGGAGACACCGGGGATCAGGGCCAACGCCTGCGCCAGGCCGTAGCCGATGGCGTGCTTGACGGTCAGATCCTGCAGCACGCGTTCCTGCTTACCCACGTGATCGGCAATGGCCAGGAACAAACCGAAGATCACGAGCATGGACGCGGTGATCCACAACGAGCGGAACTGGCTGTCGATGTAGTCCTCGAGCAGAAGGCCCAGGAGCGCAATCGGGACCGAGCCCAGGATGATGAACCACCCCATGCGGCGTCGGGGTCCTTACGGGAAACCTTGCCGACCAGCGACAACGACCAGTGCTTGATGATCCGCACGATGTCTCGCCAGAAGAAGATCACCACCGCGGTTTCCGTACCCAGCTGGGTGATCGCGGTGAAGGCGGCACCCGGATCCGCGCTGTTGGGCAAGAACTCGCCCACGATGCGCAGATGCGCCGATGAGGATACGGGCAAGAATTCAGTCAGGCCCTGGACAATTCCCAGAATGATTGCTTCGATCCAGTTCACGCGACAACTGTACGGCACCCGGTGCTGAAAAATGGGTGAATAAAGGGCCCACGTGTTCTATAACACGTGAGCCCTCTTCCGCCCACACGGTGGGTCGTGACCGCTGACTATGCCCTAGCGACGGGAGGAATCCGACGAATCATTGTCGTCATCATCGTCGTAGTCGTCCTCGTCCACGAGATCTTCGTCCATCATCTCGTTGTCTTCGAGCAGGTCCTCGTCGTAATCGTCATCATCGTCGTCATCATCGTCGTCATCATCGTCCGAGTCGTCCTCGTCCTCAGCGAACACGCTGAGCGGAGTGACTTCGTCGTAGGCCTCGTACAGAGCCTCTTCGTAGGCGTCGAAGGCGTCGGCAATCGACAGGTACGCCCCGTCCACGGCGGGGTCGTTGTCCGAACGTCGATTTGCGGCGGCGGCCAGGTGTTCTTCGAACGCGTTGACCAGTGTTTGCAGGGCGGCGCGAGGATCATTGCTCATGGGGTAGACGTTAGTCGTTATCGAGGCAGAATGGGAGCAATGAAAGAACAACGTTTGTCCGAGATCACGTCCGCGCGCCATCTCCCCGTGGCCAGCCGGGACGACAGGTACGAATACCTCACGCTGACCGTAGCCCCCCGCGAACACCTCGCCGATGCCCGAGCCAGGTTCGCGAGCACGCAGAGTACGGCAAGTGGGAACTCATGCGCTCGGCGGTCCTCTACGGCGGTGCCCGCCGCTACGTCATGCGGCGGCGCATCATTCGCGTCGAACGCACCTTCTGATCTCGCGCTGATCTAGTCCGCCCGCTCGACGACGCCGTTCGGTACAGTCCTCGCGTCACCCCAGCTGCGGGCGCGGGCTCAGTCGGTCGGGATCGGACCCAGCAGCGACTTGGCCGTGGCGGCATGCACCGACTCGTTGTCCGACGGGTGGTACATCCCGGCAAGCACGTCACGGTAGAGCCGTTCCAATTCGCTCCCACGGCGGAACTGCGACCCACCGGTCGAACGCAGTGCCAGATCCACAACCTGCCGGGCGGTCTCCGTGGCCCGGTGCTTGAGGCCGGAGAACAGGATGAACCAGCGGGCACCGTGCTGAACCTCATGAACGGTGCCCACCGAATCCATGTCCGAGCTGAGCTGGCGCAGTTGTAGTTCCACGCCATCGCGCAGGATCCCGGCCTCCGCAATGTGCCAGCGGATATCCGGATCGGTCGCATAGCTGGCCCCGCGCGCATGCGACATCCGCTTGTTCACGATCTCCACGGACACCTCGATGGCCCGATCCGCGATCCCCGTGTAGACGGACGCCAGCAAGACCTCGAAGCACCCGAAGATTCCCCACACCACCGGATCCGGCGAAGGCCCCACGGGAATCTCGGTGAGAACGCGCTCCGGTGCCAGCACGGCGCCGTCGAGCACCGTGGTGCACGACTGTGAGGCACGCATGCCCAGCGCATCCCAATCCTGTTTGATGTCGATGCCTTCGGCCCCGCGTTCGAGGATGCCGAACACGAGGCGTCCGGAGCGTCGTCGTCGCGATCCGTACGGCGAGCGTGGACCAGCAGCCGGGTCCACGCCGGGGAAAGTGAGGTGAAAATCTTGGTACCGCGCAGAAGCAAGCCGCCGTCCGTGGGCTCCGCAGTGGTGGTTGCGTCGAAGAGCACGGAATCGTTTCCCGCCTCAGAAATCCCGAACGCAAACACTTCACCGGCCACGACCTGCTCGAAGATCTCGCGTGCGCGGTCGTCCCCGCGCTGCCACAGTGTGCGGGCAATGCCCACGATCACGTGGTGCATGTTGATGCCCAGCGCGGTCGACGGCGCCGCGGCGGCCAAGCGGCGCTGGGCCTGAGCGGCGTCGGACAGAGTGAAGCCCAGACCGCCGAATTCTTCGGGGACCAGGAGCCGCAGATAACCTGCGGCGCGCAAGTCCTCGAGGTCCTCGGTGAAGAACTCGTTGCGCTCGTCGTAGCCGGCCGCGCGATTGCGGAAGGTCTCGAGCATGTCGTCGGGAAGTACGTCCTGAATCGTGGTCACTGGATCTCCTGGGGATCGAGAATCGTCGGTAGGCGGTGGTCGTGGATCAGCGCAGGGGGTCGGCGGCGTCGAAGCTGCGGGCGATGCGATGGGTCGCGAAGAACGCCTCGTAGGGGCGGTTGCCGTACACGCCGATACGCGAGAACGAGGCCGGTACGGAGGCGTCCCGGTACCAACCGTCCGTGACATTGGGGCGCATGATGTCCAGCGTGGGCTGGTTCTCACCGTTGATCTGCACCTGCTGCCACTGGCCGTCGGTGTTGATCCACATCTCCACCCAGCCGCCGCTGCTCGCGTACGCATACTTGTACGCCTGAATCACGCCCACCCAGCGCCCGGTAGGCACCCGCACGTGGTTGCCGAGCAGTTGCGGGTCATCGCCCATGCGCAGCATGAGTCCACCTTCGGGGTGCCGCACGAGCATGAGGCCCAGCAGAGACGCACCGTTGGCCGCGGACCGTAGCCGCCGGTGAACAGGGTGATCCAAGTGTCGCGGTCGAAATCGCCGTCCAGCACGTAGACGGAGAACCCGTTGAAGTACACGTCGTTGTCGTTGCCGTGCGCGGCCGCCTTGATGATCGGCTCGGTTTCCACCATGGAACGGGGGAACTCGTTGCCCAGGGTCAGGCCGGGCCGGGAGGTGAAGCGGGCAACCTGACGACCGCCACCCACCGGATCAGGGACCAGGTGTACCCGAGCCCTTGCCGGTTGTCGTCGGGGATCAACTTGGCGTAGCCGCTGAGGCCCCGACCGTTGATGTCGGCGTCGAAGATCCGATCCGCCGCGAGTTCTTCGTCGCTCGGTTCGTCCTCAATCCAGTCGGGAATCTGGGTGGCGACTCCCACCGCGGTGGCCGCAGCGACCACGCCTGCGGCGGTGATGATCGCCCGACGTCGTGTGAGGCCAGCGCGGCGGTTCTCAACGGATTCGGGATCGGCGCTCCCGGGATTCTCCCCCACGTGTGCTCCTAATAGTTGGTCAGCAGGCGGTGCAGGACACGCGAGCCGAACTCCAGGGATGCGACCGGAACACGCTCGTCCACGCCGTGGAACATGCCCGTAAAGTCCAGCTCGTCCGGCAGCTGAAGCGGGACAAAACCGTAGCCGGTGATGCCCAGTTGCGAGAGTGACTTGTTGTCCGTTCCGCCGCCCAGCATGTAGGGCAACACCACGGCGTCCGGGTCTTCGGCCTTGAGCGAGTCCACCATGGCGTCCACCACGGTGCCCGAGAACGGAACTTCCAGTCCGATGTCCTCGAACTCGGTCTCGAAAGTGACCCCCTCACCGGCCAGTTCTTTCAACTTCTCCATGACGATGTCGCGCTGCTCGGGCAGGTAGCGCACGTCGATGGTGCCCTGGGCCGAACCGGGGATCACGTTGGTTTTGTAACCGGCATCCAGCATGGTCGGGTTCGACGTCGTTTGCAGCGTGGAACCCACGAAGCGCGCCACGTGACCGAGTTCGTCGAGCAGTCGCTTGGGATTGTCCGGATCGAACTCGACCCCGGTCATTTCGGTCACGGAATCAAGGAACGCCCGGGTGGTCTTGGTCAGCTCAATGGGCACGTGTACTCACCGATATTGGCCATCGCGCGGGACAACCGGGTCACAGCATTGTTCTCGTGCAGTCCGGAACCGTGGCCGGCCTCGCCCTTGGCAATCAGATTCAGCCACATCAGGCCCTTCTCCGCGGTTTGCAGAAGATAGGCGCGTTGACCGCCGATGTTCGCCGAGTAACCGCCCACTTCGCTGAGCGCGTCGGTCACGCCGTCAAACAGCTCCGGGTGGTTCTGCGTGATCCACTTGGACCCGTAGCTCATCCCGGCTTCCTCATCGGCGAAGAAACCGAACACGATGTCACGCTTGGCGCGATCCCCCGTGCGCGCCATGTGGCGCATGACCGAGAGCATCATGGCGTCCATGTCTTTCATGTCCACGGCGCCGCGGCCCCAGATCATGCCGTCCTTGACCTCACCCGCGAACGGATCCACGGACCAGTCATCGGCCAGTGCGGGCACCACGTCCAGGTGACCGTGCACCAAGAGCGCGTCTGCCGAGGGGTCGGTGCCCTCGATCCTGGTGAACACGTTGGCACGCCCCGGAGCGGATTCGAAGTACTGCGGCTCCAACCCCACCTCGGTGATCAATTCGGCCACGTATTCGCCGGCGGCGCGTTCACCCTTGGCGTTGCCCTGGAGTAGTTGGTGGTGTCGAAGCGGATGAGCTTCTGACAGATATCGGCCGTCTCGAGTTCCGGGGCCGAAGCTCCCGAGGTCGTGGAATCCGATGCAGACATGAGGTCTCCTTCTCCTGGGGTCGCCCGGGTCCAGCACCCCGGGTGTCGTTCGCTTACCTTCAACGGTAGTCCCCGTACTCCCCCGAGGCATTCAAGCGGGACCGTCTTGAAACAGCCACGTTCAAATAGTGGACGTGATTTGACAGAAAGCCCTCAGTTATTTCTGTTCGCTCTTACTTAGCAGTAGTATCAGGCGACGGTACTTTGAGATTCCCCCCAAATCCCCCCAAGGTCTCATGCCACATGAAATCCCTACCCCCTGATCTACCCCCCAATTTTCCGCATGACGAGTTGCCACAAGTGGATATTCGCGCCGTAGCGTTTCACCGCTGGCGCACGTTGAAGTGGCTCGTCTCCTTTGTCGAGCCCAATTCGACAAGCCCGCAGGAGGGTCACGCTCAAACTTTCGACGCCGCGTTGCAGCTGGCCAAGACCTGGTCCCTGGCCTATTGGGCCAGGCACTACGGGATCAATGAACTCCTCAGTGACAGTCCGCAAGTTGAGCTCGAACATCTGGAAGTTGATAAAGATTCGTCAACAATTCAGTGACGACATTGCCGCGGTGATCGCCGCAATCCGGTTCTCCGATACTCTGGTGTGACGAATGACAGGCCGCACCGGCCCTTGACCCATATGGAGGCCAAGATGAGTGGAACCATCACCCTGATCGCCCAAACATCGGAGACCAGCAGCACTAACCCGGTGCCCAGTCGACAGGTGACTGCCGAGGATATTCCGGCACTGTCGGAGCTGTTCTTCCAGGCCTACGATGCATCTTCCGCGGCCACGTCCAAAGAGGATGCGCAGCAGATCATCCGGGGTGTCTTCGACGGCGAGTTCGGCCCGTTGTTGCCGGACGCTTCCCCCGTGATCGAAGACGAGAACGGCCAGGTCATTGCCGCGGCCATCGTGTTGGAGCAGCGCAAGGGCGACAACATGCCCAAGGCCCCGTACCTGTTCGAGTTGTTCACGGCGTCGTCGCACCGCCGCCGCGGTTTGGCGGAGCAATTGGTCCGCGAGGCCATGACCAAGCTGTACAACCAGGGCTACGAAGAAGTCAGCCTGCGCATCGCAGAAGACAACTCCGCAGCCCTGGCGCTCTACCTCACGTTGGACTTCAACCGTTGGGTTCCGTACAACGACGATGTCTAAGCCTGGAGGCTAGAGCTCCAGTTCGCGCTGCGCGGGAGGAACTTCTCGCGCATCCGTGTGGCTGGCCCAACGAACGGTGACCTCGAGAAGACGCATGTTCTCGGGGTCACTGGTCTCTGCGGAGTCGGGGTGCTGAGCGGAGAGAACCTCTGCAGCGGCGGCCACCTGCGTCTCATCCAGGACGGCCGCTTCGCCCTCGAGCTGCACTTCCTCGGCGCCGTCGTTGACGATCACCAAGGAGACCCGGGGGTCCGAGGTGATGTTGGTGAACTTTCGGGACAGCGCGTTCGTCCCGAAGATGATGCGGCCGGCGTCACTGGCGGCCACGTGAACGTACGCGGACTCGGGGTAACCGGTTCCGCTATTGCTCGCGATCACAGCAGCTCCCGCGCGGCGCACGAATTCGACCAGCCAACGGCTGTCTTCCGAGATGTTCTTGCCCAGTTCCACCATGACGTCTCCTACCTGATTGTGCCTGTACCTGACACTGTCCACTGTAGGCTTCGGGCGCGTTGGAACCCGGGGTGGCGCTCCAGCGCGAGCCTTTAGAGCAGAGTGTTAAGCGGCTCCACCAAGTGGGGGCCCTGCACGGCCACGGAACCGACATCCTTGGTGACCGGATGCATCCGCCACTCGGACGCCACGTCGTAAGCTTCTGAGATCGCCCGAGTCACGACGTCTCGGGTGCGGTCCTTGTCCGGGGAAATCCATTCCGGAACCAGATCGCTGCTCATGCCGATGGGCAGACGGTTGTGGAGATTACCCAGGTCCGCAAGATGTTCGTTGACCGAGTCAGAGTCCGGGGCCTCGCAGGTCAGGATCGAGCATGACAGCAACCACTGGCTTTCGCCTTCTTTGCCGGAACGGGTCTGCCCTTCGCGGGTGCCCTCCAGCTGACCCTCCGGAATCTTCCACCACTCGTAAATACCGGCGAACCAGATCAATTGCTCCTCGGGCGGGTGCACGAAGTACGGCTGCTTCTTCCCCTTTCCCTTACTGCCATCGGCCGGGGCCAGCCACTCGTAGTAGCCGTCCGCGGGTATCGCGCAGCGTCGAGCCTTGATTGCGGACCTGAACGAGGGTTTCTCCAGGACGGTTTCCGAGCGCGCGTTGAACATCTTGGAGCCCATGGCGATGTCTTTCGACCACGAGGGCACCAGACCCCAGCGTGCCGCGTGCAACTCACGGTGCAGCGTGCCCTGGTCATCCAATCGTTCCAGCAGGATGGGCACGGTCTGGGTGGGCGCGGTGTTCCAGTTGGCCCGCACGTCGTCCCCGGCCAGGGTTTCGTCCACCTCAGCGTCGAATTCCAACGCGAGTTGACCTGGTGTCTTGGCAATGACGTAACGGCCGCACATGGAGTGCCCCTAACTGTTCTGGATGGATCCGTATCCCATGTACTGGGAGTACATGGCGTACACCTGCATCAAGCGTCTTCAACCTGAGACACCGTGGTTCCGGGACGCACGTCGTCCACCGCGCCTGCCGTGCCGGGGTCCCACTCCACGCCCAATGCCGAATAGACATCGGTCAAGACCGAGCGGATCGGGTCGGAATGCTCTACCACGATCACGCTGGAGAAATACCACGCGCCCGCCACGACTCGTTGGGCGGTCCCCGCCAGTTTGACCGGCCGGTGGGGATCCTGCGCGGTGCGAGGCGCATGCACGCTGTACTCCCCCGCGCAGTACTCGCCGGGGATCTCCCCCACGTCCGCGGGGATGTCCAGGTGCTCGAGTGCGGCCACGATCATGTCACCGAACAGGCGGTAACGGTCCTGGATACCGGTCTTGGGGTCAGGATCGGATTCGACGTGATCCACGATCAGGCACCCGCCGTGATAGCGGCCGCGCGTCCACCGACCCGGCGCACCAAAGGTGCGAACCCGGCGTCGAGCGCGGCCTTTCGAGCGCGTGCGAAGCCCGGGTTGAGCTCGTCTCGGCGACCGAAGGCGACCGTGGGGCGGGGTTGGTAGATCCGCAGGACGGGTCCGGTGTTCGACGACCGAGCGGCGTCGAGAATCGACAGGGAACGGCGATAGTCCTGCTCGGCACCAAGGGACTCGCGTTGACGTATAAGTTTCATGCTGCGCCCTACTTTAGTTCCTCGGTAGGGCGCTTTACGGCGACGACGCCGCCCGGTCACCTCACGCGGCCAAGGCCACCGTGGATCCGCTGCGCCACTGCGGCGATACCCTGTGTTCGCACGGCCTGATCCCGTCACGAATGGAGCGAATGGCGATTCCAGGCTTCAAAGGCCCGTAGGCCTGAGCGGCCGCGGTCGCAGCCGCGAGTAACCCATAGTCATCCAAAAGGTTGCGCGAGTCCTTCATGGCCAGGATCTTCTCCCCCGGTTCGGAAGTCTGAGTGACCGGCACGAAGCGGTGAATCCGGTGCTGGGCACGGGCCAACCGCTTCTTCTCACGGCGAGACAGCGAGTTGGTGTCCGGATGGGCGCGATGCCAGGCCTGCGCCCCTCGCAGAACACGGGTCAGCAGCGATACGTGGAACTCAGCGACAGTGCCGCCACCGTGCATTAGGGAACCCAGTGCGGACAGTTCATGGGACGTGAGAGCGGAACGGGTCCGCGGGGAAGTGAACGTCGACATGTCATCCTCTCGACATCGGATGGATCCAAGCTCGCAGGGTGCGTGCCAGATGTGGATCGATCATGCCGGGTGATGACTGATATTTCGTTGAGAGGAGCTGGAGGTTGGCTGGGGTGGTGCTCAGTGAACCCTGTCAAGGCTGCTCTCAGTAGTTCTGACATCACGGTTTTGGGCGGGTCTTGATGTCAGGCTGGTCGCCCCACATCAACGTGGTGCTTCACAGCTTTCTGGCGCCGCCCCAGTTCGGCAAAATAGTTGTACATCTCGCAAGATGGCGCGTCAGGAGTTAGAGGAGAAACGACATGATTCGCAAGGTTCTACTCTTCATCGCCGCAATAGTGGCCGGCACCTTCGTCATGGAGGTCTTGCAGAACATCGGAACCGACGTCTGGATAGCCCGCGGGTTGGGCGCGGTAACCGCCGCGTTTGTCGGTGTGCTGGGGTACTACCTGTTCCTGCGGGGTAAGCCGGAATCGTCGCCGGACACCAGGGAACGGGCAGAGCACCGAAACGGAGTTCAAGGTCGGTAGCCATTCCTATCGCTACGGAGACCGCGACTCGTTCGTAATTAAGCCCAAGGGCGAGCATCTTACGCGGTCACTAGAACTAATAGGACATCACGGCACTCAGGATTGATACTGGGGCCCGTTGATCGCTTTGTTCGGCAACCGTGCCAGAGACAGTCCACCGACGGCCGCAAGAATAATTGCCGTCAACGTCATCGCGCCTGGGAATCCCAATTGCTCGACTCCAAAACCGGCAATTAATGGTCCCGCCGCCAAACCAACTGCATACGCCAACGTATACAGCGCGTACGATCCACCCAAAGTCGGAGGATCCGAACGGAAACCCTGGATACTAATCAGGCTGTCGCGGGTGCCTGCAGCAGGCGGCCGATGCACCCAGCAATGCCATACCGATGGCGATTTGCCAGAGCATTGTTGCCCAGCCCACGAGCAGTAACGAGCCCACTACAGAGGCAATGCCAAGTCCTATGAGAATGCGAGGGGAGACACGAGAAACCATTGATCCAACGACTGGATTAGCAATTACCCCAACAAGAGCTGCTAACGCGAACAACAGGCCGATGACGAATGGACTCTCACTAAGTTGCACGGGCAATACGGGTTCCAGAGCCGCTATGACCGCCGCACCGAGCATGATGGCGATAACGATTGACCAGGAACCCGGTACACGAAGCACTGACATGGGACCTCCGGTGTCATCAGCTATTCGTGGGACATCTCGGACCAATATGATCCGCAGGATCCCGTCCAAGACCGCTATTCCAGCCGCGAGGATGAATGGGGAAGCCGTGCCGAATTCCCCCACCATGTAGCCCGCGAGTGGAGGTCCAATGAGTACGCCGAGCGTGATCGTGGATATCGCTATTCCCATAGCCATCCCTCGTCGGTCAAAGCTGGTCGTCGCCGCGATCAGCGCAAGACCTGCGACCCACGACATACCCCCGGCTACACCCTGCGCAAACCTGGCCAAGAGGAGCAGCCAGAAGGGCTCACCAACCGCGAAAATGAGAGTTGCAGCTGCCAGACCTACCATGCCAATCAGCAAAGGGATCTTCGGGCCCACACGATCAACGAGTCGCCCACTCAACAGTGCAGCGATGATCAACGCGATCGCGTAGGACCCGAACAGGATTCCTGTCATGGCTGGCCCGGCCTCCACCACGGAGGGCAAGAGGGGGAGCACTGGGACGGCCAGGCCAATGACTAAGTTGTCCACGAAGAGTGCAAGCGAAGCGACGACGAGCGCCCTCTTCGACAGCGTGCCAGGCGGAAGAGTCTTGAATGGAAAACAGCTCATGGGGGGCTCCTTTTGGTGATCAGTTCATCTATACATACAGGTTAGTCTGTATGTATAGAAACGACCAGTGTCCCCTATCTGTGATCCACTTGCGCCACGGGTCAGATCGGCGGTCCGACGCGCCATGGCTTTGCCGTTGGTGGACTTGCGTCCGACTCCTCAGCTCGCATCCACGCATGGACCTTTCATACTGGGAGCCCTCGGATCAGGACATGACTTTCTTAGGCACTTCTGCAACACCGAGGAACCCATCAACTAGGTAATCAACGGTTACTTGCAACTCAGCTTTTGATGGAAGCTCAGCGGGGTGCGTTATGGCTGTGACAGCGAGGCCCTGAAGGAACACCACAACGTTTCTAGCGACCATGTGCTGAGAAACGGGCAGATCCTTCGCCGATGCTAGGCAGTTTTCAATGTTGTGCTTCCACGAGTCGAGTGCATCTGTCTTTTTAGGGCTGCCGCTGCCGGACGATTGCGGCGCGACGATCACCGTGGTCGCCACCAACGATCGAAACTGCGAATCATCTTGTAGCCATTGCACATAGCGATGAAGCAAATTTCGCAGATTGTCTGCTGCATTCGCGGTGCTTGTGTCCTCTGCGAATAGTTGGTCACCAAACTTTGACCAACCGAACTGCAATGCCTCTACGAGCAGTTCAAATTTGGAATCAAAATGATGATTCAAAGCTCCACGAGACACTCCAGCCGCACGAGCGATGATCTCGAACGTCGCGCCCCGCCATCCATGCTCTTCGAAGGCAGTGAGCGAGGCGACCAAGATCGCTTGTTTCGTTTTCTTCGCATCCTCGGCCGACCGCTTCATGTCTGCAAGGCTAGTTCATTAATCACACCTAGAGGCCGTCGAATGCCTTCTCCAAGCGGAGGTGAAAAAGCCCGGTTCTGCAAGAACCTGCAGATCCGGCTTTCAGGCCTCGAGTCGAAATGTGTAGACCCTAGAAGTCCCAGTCCTCGTCTTCCGTGTTCACGGCCTTGCCGATCACGTAGGAGGAGCCGGAACCGGAGAAGAAGTCGTGGTTCTCATCCGCGTTCGGGGACAGCGAGGACAGGATCGCCGGGGACACGTCGGTCATCTCGCGCGGGAACAGCGCCTCGTAGCCCAGGTTATTGAGGGCCTTATTGGCGTTGTAATGCAAGAACTTCTTGACGTCCTCCGTCCATCCCACCGTGTCGTAGAGGGACTCGGTGTAGGCGATCTCGTTCTCGTAGAGCTCGTCCAACAGGTCGTAGGTGTACGCCTTGAGCTCTTCCTGACGCTCCGGGGTCTCCTCGACCAGACCGCGCTGGTACTTGTAGCCGATGTAGTAACCGTGCACGGCCTCGTCACGGATGATCAGACGAATCAGGTCCGCGGTGTTGGTCAGCTTGGCGTGCGAGGAGAAGTACATGGGCAGGTAGAAGCCCGAGTAGAACAGGAAGGACTCCAGCAGCGTGGAGGCAACCTTCTTCTTCAGGGGGTCATCACCCTTGTAGTACTTGATGATGATCTCGGCCTTGCGCTGCAGGTACGGGTTCTCGCGCGACCAGCGGAACGCCTCGTCGATCTGCTTCATCGAAGACAGCGTGGAGAAGATCGAAGAGTAGGACTTGGCGTGCACCGATTCCATGAACGCGATGTTGGTGTAGACCGCTTCCTCGTGCAGGGTCTTGGCGTCCGGGATCAACGACACAGCGCCCACGGTGCCCTGAATGGTGTCCAGAAGGGTCAGACCGGTGAAGACCTTCATGGTGAGGTCCTGCTCCTGCTCGGTCAGGGTCTTCCAGGACTGGACGTCGTTGGACAGCGGCACCTTCTCGGGGAGCCAGAAGTTGGAGGTCAGGCGATCCCAGACTTCGAGGTCCTTGTCGTCCTGAATGCGGTTCCAGTTAATGGCCTCCGCCGGGTGGCGGAGCAGTTCAACCTTTTCAGGTGTCATGGCGCGCGCTGGCTCCTTCGCTTAGTGAGGGGGCCGTCAAGCTACCCGGGGGTTCCTCACGCTCACGTGCGGTCGGGACGACGGCGCTTCAAGAGTAGCCCACACCGTCCAGTTCGGGCGATGGCCCAGGTCACCGGCACGTCTCGGCCCGGAAGGGTTAGCAGAATCCCACACCGGTCTCCCCTTGTCACGGCTTGTTTTCTGACGGCGAAGTTCACGCAAAAGCCCTTTTCAGATTCACATTTGTGAGGTCATGATGGTCACATCAGCGCCCCGAACGGGGCGGCTCGATCTACTGAAAGGAGACCGTCATGGTGGACATCGGAGGACTTGGAGACAAGGCAAAGCAGTTCGCTGAGGACAACCCGGACAAGGTTGACCAGGGCATCGAGAAGGCCGGAGACACCGTGGATGATCGCACCGGCGGTCAGCACGCGGAGCACGTCGACAAGGGCCAGGATGCGCTGCGTGACAAGCTCGGCGGCGGCAACGAGCAGTAATAGCTGATAGAACGGCGCCCCTCGGAAGAAATTCCGAGGGGCGCCGTTTGCTATGTACAGCGACTGGAAAAAAGCGCTGTAGGACTCAGGCCTCGCCGCCCTCACGAGCGAGTGCCGTCAGACGCGACACAGCGCGGTAGTACTTCTTCTGGTAGCCGCCGGCCATCATTTCTTCGGTGAAGACCTGGTCGAAAGGCACACCGGTCGAGAGGATCGGCAGATCCTTGTCGTAGAGGCGGTCTGCCAACACCACGAACCGCAGTGCCACGGCCTGCTGGTCGATAGTGCGCACTCCGCGCCACACGATGGCGTCCAGACCGTCGATCAGCGCACGGTAGCGGGACGGGTGCACGCGGGACAGGTGCTCGACCAGCGCGTCGAAATCGTCGATCGCCACGGCCTTGCCCGAGAAGGCTTGCTCGGCAGCGGCGTCCAGAGCGGCGTCGTCGGCGAGGGGCTGGGGCGCTTCGGGAAGGCCGCGGTGGCGGTAGTCCTCGCCGTCGATCCGCACCACGTCGAACTGGGAGGACAGCACCTGGATCTCGCGCTGGAAATCCTGGGCCGCGAACCGACCCTCGCCCAACGAACCGGGCAACGTGTTGGAAGTGGCCGCGAGCTTGACGCCCGCGTCCGCGAGTTCGCGCATGAGGCGGGACATCAGTACGGTGTCCCCCGGATCGTCGAGCTCGAACTCGTCGATGCACACGAGCTTGTAGTCCTTGAGCGCCTCCACGGTGTGGCGGAAGGTCAGCGCACCCACCAGGTTGGTGTACTCCACGAACGTGCCGAACGCCTTGGGGCCCGGAACCGCGTGCCACAGCGATGCCAGGAGGTGGGTCTTGCCCACGCCGAAGCCACCGTCCAGGTAAATGCCTTGCGCGGGCGAACCCTTCTGGCCTCCGCCCCCACCGAACAGCTTGGAGAAGAACCCGTTGCCGGAGGCCTGGCCGCCACCCACACCTGCAGCGAAGGCCTTGAGCTTCTCGACGGCCTCCGCCTGCGACGGCTGGGAAGGATCGGGCCGGTACGTGTCGAAGGAAACCTCTCCGAAGCGCTCGGACGGACGGAAACCGTCCAGCAACTCGTGGCCGGATACGCGCGGATTACGCTCCACGAGGTGTTCAATGTGCATGCTCACGTGAGGGGCCTCCCTGCCCGCTGCGCCACTCCCCCGCGAATTCACGGGCACCGGGCATCGGACGGCATTGATCGGTACGGATTCTGAGCAGCCTAACTGCTCCTGCCCCGATGCTACCGGTCAGCCCGTGGTGAACACGCGCGCTGCAGCGCCCGGTTGCAGCTTTCTCGCATGCATTCGTCACCGCGAGCGCACTACGCTGGAAATCAAGTCCCGCGCGCCGTGACGCGCACGTCTACACACGAGGAGTACTCCACATGCCCGTGGAAGCAGAGAACAACCAGGATTTCTCCCAGTACGCTCACCCGGAGCGGCTGGTCTCCACCCAGTGGGTGGCCGACAACGCAGGCAAGCCCGGCGTGGTGGTGGTCGAATCTGACGAGGACGTCCTGCTGTACGAAACCGGTCACATCCCCGGTTCCGTGAAGGTTGATTGGCACACGGACCTCAATGAGCCGGATACCCGTGACTACGTAAACGGTGAGCAGTTCGCAGAGCTCATGTCCCGCAAGGGCATCTCCCGCGACGACACGATCGTGGTGTACGGCGACAAGTCCAACTGGTGGGCCGCCTACGCCCTGTGGGTCTTCACCCTGTTCGGCCACGAGGACGTCCGTCTCATGAACGGCGGTCGCGACAAGTGGGTGGCCGAGGGCCGCGAACTCACCACCGATGCCACCGAGGTCACTCCGACCGACTACCCCGTGGTCGAGCGCGATGACTCCGTGATCCGCGCCTACCGCGAGGACGTCCTGGAGAACCTGGGCACCACCCCGCTGATCGACGTGCGCTCCCCGCAGGAATACACCGGCGAGCGCACCCACATGCCCGATTACCCCCAGGAGGCACACTGCGCGGCGGTCACATCCCCACCGCGGCATCGGTTCCCTGGGCTCGCGCAGCCGCGGAGGATTCCACCTTCAAGTCCCGTGACGAGCTGGACGCGATCTACCGCGAGGAAGTGGGCCTGTCAGACGGTGACGACATTATCGCCTACTGCCGCATCGGCGAGCGTTCCTCCCACACGTGTTCGTGCTCACCCACTTGCTGGGCTTCGACAAGGTCCGCAACTACGACGGTTCCTGGACCGAGTGGGCAACGCCGTGCGCGTGCCCGTGGCCCAGGGCGAGGCCCGCGGCGAAGCTCCGGAGGGTGCCCGGTGACCACTGACGCATTACCGAATCAGGTTCAAGAGCTGATCGAGGATTTCGACGCCGTTCCGGAACCTGACAAGCTCCAGCTCCTTCTCGAGTTCTCCCGTTCGCTTCCCGAGCTTCCCGCCCGGTACGGCGAGCACCCGGAGGACCTCGAGCAGGTGGTCGAGTGCCAGTCCCCACTGTTCCTGGCCGTTGAGCTCGAAGAGGGTACCCAGGATCCGGGCGTGAACATCTTCTTCTCCGCGCCGGCGGAGGCTCCGACCACCCGTGGATTCGCGTCCATTCTGTACGAAGGACTGGACGGTCTGCCCGCGTCCACCGTGCTGGACATCCCCGATGATCTGCCCGAGCGCTTCGGGCTGACCAAGATCGTGTCCCCGCTGCGCATGCGCGGCATGTCCGCGATGCTGGGCCGGATCAAACGACAGGTTCGGGACCAGCAAGCGGCCCGCACCGCCGGCTGACCATGGCTCGAAAACGCCCGGGCTCGGGCATCGCACGCTGCTACGGCGGCGCTTGCGATGCTCGACGCCGCCGGGGTTGCTATACGGCCCTGCCTTACCAGCATGATCCGCGCGCGGAATCGTTTGGTTTGGAAGCCGCGCAGGCTCTGGGCAAAGATCCTGCGTGCGTGTTCAAAACCATCATGGTCACGCACGAGAAGAACTGGGCCACGGTGATGGTCCCGGTCAGTTCCACAGTGGATCTGAAGGCGACCGCCCGGGAACTGGGGTGGAAGAAGGCGAGTCTCGCAGCGGCGTCGGCGGCTCAAACCCGCACCGGCTACGTGGTGGGTGGCATCTCACCGTTGGGGCAGAAAACCCCGTCTCCCACGCTGCTGGATGAATCCGCGCGGGACCTGCCGACCGTCTTGGTCTCCGGCGGGCAGCGCGGACTGGACGTCGAATTGTCCCCCGCGGACCTGCTCAGGCTGACGGGCGGGCGGTACGCACCGCTGGCCGCTTGAGCTTGGTGGGCAGCCACTCGCGCACGGCGCGTTCCCAGCGCTTGCGGTCGATGTTCCATTCCTTGGTGTGCCGGGCGCCGGCGAAACCCACGAAGTCCACGAACGGGCTGAGCTCTGCCAAGTGAACGGAACCCTCGACCGGGACCACCTCGTCATCCGTGGAGTGCAGGATGAGCGTGGGCGTGGTGATGTCCTCCCAGCGGGACAACCAGTCCAGCGCGTGCAGATCGAGGGGTGCCGCCAGGCCGGTGATCTTGGGACCCAGTCGATGGGAAATCAGGTCCGTGGCCATGCGGCCGATGCGCCGCGGAATCCGGTGGATCTTGGCCTGGTGCGCCACCAGCTCGAACCAATCCACGACCGGCCCGTCCAGCACCACCGCGCGGACCTTGTTGCGGTACTGGGTGAGTTCCAGGGTGCGGAGCACAATGGCACCACCCATGGACCAGCCGAACAGCACGATGTCCTTGGCACCACGAGACAAGGCGTACTCGATGCCGGCCTCGACGTCTTCCCATTCCGTGAAGCCCAGCCCGTAGCGGTTGTCCTGGGTGGCAGGAGCCTCGCGGTCATTGCGGTAGGAGACGATCAAGCTGTGCAGGCCGAGTTCCTGGGCCACTCGGACACCGCGAATACACTCCATGCGCTGCGCACCGCGACCGTGCACCATGACCGCCCAGACCCCCTCGTGCCGTTTCCGGTCGGTATTGCCGTCCGCTGGAATCACCCACGCGGGCGCAGGACCGAGTTCCGTGGCCACGTCCACCTTCTCGAACGCGAATCCAGCATCTCCCGGGCGGGCGTAGACCGTGCCGGTCCACCAACCCTTCTTCCCCTCTTCCAACTCGCCCCGGTAGACCCGTTCGACCAGCCGGGTCACCGTGTTGTGGTTCTGCCGCACCACGAAACCGATGCGTGCCATGCTCTGGCCCTCGTCGAAGCGCAGGGCGTAGGTACCGGCGGCGCGAGTGTCCGTGTTGGCGGGAAGTGTGATGAGCGGCTGACCGGAATTCGGGTCATTTTCGAGCTTCAGGACAGTGAGCTTTCCCCCGACCTTGGGTGGCACCACCACTTGGCGCGCGATGAGCGCCGCCAACCCACTGGACAGGGCAAACGTTGCCGACGCCGCACCAATGCTGGCCGTGGCACCCACGATGGCACCGTGGCGCCACGAACGGGCGGGGGCGTCTCCGGCGGGAGTCAAAAGCGAAGCCATATCGTCATTCTGACATGTCCACCCTGGACACCACCGGCGGGCATATTAGAGCGCGATGAACTGTTGTACCAGTGGCCCGATCTTCCACGCCGGCTGGACAGCTGGCGATCAAGAAGCCAACTACGAAACGGAGAAGTAATGTCTGAGAACTCCACCAACGAGTCGGTCTCCGCGCAGTCCGCTGCCCGCACCGACGCCCAGTGGCGCGAAATGCTGTCCCCCACCGAATACCAGGTGCTGCGTCAAGGCGGCACGGAGCGCCCGTTCACCGGCGAGTACGTGGATACGGAAACCACGGGTGTGTACGAATGTCGCGCGTGTGGCGCCGAGCTGTTCCGTTCCACCACCAAGTTCCACTCGAACTGCGGCTGGCCCTCGTTCTTCGAGCCGCTGGCCGAGGATCGTGTGCGCTACATCGAAGACACCTCGATGGGCATGAAGCGCGTTGAGGTTCGCTGCGCGGCGTGCGATTCCCACATGGGCCACGTTTTCGAGGGTGAGGGATTCAACACCCCCACCGACCTGCGGTATTGCATCAACTCCGTGTCCATGCGGTTGGTCCCGGACGAACAGGGCGAATAGAGGCCGCCCAAGCTACTGATCGGTCACTGGTTGCCCAGTGAAGTCGTGGACTTTTCTCACGGCGTGGCTCCCCTCACCCCCACCGACTCACTGGCTAATGTGAGCCTTGTGAGCGCGGTAAGCGAGCTGAACAGCACCCCGGAGGAATTTCGCACGGCAGTGCGATCTCTCGGTCGTGCACGCACTCGCCCGGAGGTCTCCCTGGCCCAGATCGCACCGCCCAACGGCTTGGCACCCCACGCGATTTCCATCGCGGCAGAGGTGGGCCGGATTCAACGCCGCACCCTGCGCACCATGCGCAACCACGAACAGACGCAGGCGCCCACCACGGCAGGTTCGTCATGTTGTACGACCCTTCACGGCCCGAACCGTGGGGTGGGGCTTTCCGCATCGTCAGCTGGTTCCGAGCCCACATGGACTTGGAGATCGGCCGCGACGAATTGCTCACCGATGTCAGCTGGACCTGGCTCACCGACGCACTGGACGAGAGCGGCGCTCGTTACATGGCCGAGGGCGGAACCGCCTCCCGGACCATGGAGAAGGGATTCGGTTCCCTGCGCGAAAACACCGACAGCGTGGAGATCGAAGTCCGCGCCTCCTGGACACCTCTGACCGAGTACGAACCGCAGAACTGGGCGGCCGCGCACGTGGAAGCCTGGTCAGAATTACTGTGCACCGCCACGGGACTTCCCCCGTTCAGCGAAGGTGTGACGTATTTGTAGTGGATCACACCTACTGATGGGTTCAGTGGCAGTACGGTAGGTACAACAGTTATCGATCCATTTGTCAGGAATTTTCATTAGCACCGTGAGTGATCAATCTCCCAGGCCGCCGCAGAAGCCTCAGACCACCGAAGTGGTGGTCGAGGGGTTCGAGGACTTCCATGTCCCGGCCACCGTTCACCTGCACGGGCCCGCCGAGGGCATTCCCCGTGTGGTGGATACGGCACGCGGTCTGGCACGCGCGGCGGAGCAGCTCGCGGAGGCAACCGGTCCCGTGGCGATCGACACCGAACGAGCCTCAGGATTCCGGTTCGGCCAGCGTGCGTTTCTGGTCCAGATCCGCCGCGAAGGTGCCGGCACCATCCTGATCGACCCCGAGGCCGTGGGATCACTGGCCAGCGTGAACGAGGCCCTGAGCGGCGTCGAATGGGTGCTGCACGCCGCGACACAAGACATGCCGTGCTTGCGTGACCTGGACATGACTCCCGACCTCCTGTTCGACACGGAGCTGGGTGGCCGACTGCTCGGACTGCGCAAGGTGGGGCTGGCCTCGATGACCGAGGAACTACTCGGGTTCACGATGTCCAAGGAACACTCGGCCGTGGACTGGTCCAAACGGCCCCTGCCCCAGGACTGGCTCAACTACGCGGCCCTGGACGTCGAAGTTCTGGTTCAGCTGCGCTGGGCCACGGAAGAACGACTGGCCGAAGCCGGGAAGCTCGACTGGGCCCGGCAAGAGTTCGAGGCCGTCCGTACAGCGCCGGCTCCGCCTCCCCGCAAGGATCCGTGGCGCCGTACTCACGGGATCGGCAACGTACGCGGGCGCCGCAAGCTCACCGCCGTGCGAAACCTATGGACGGCGCGCGAGAACCTGGCCAAGCACAAGGACCTCTCCCCCAGCCGACTCCTGCCGGATTCAGCCATCATCGCTGCAGCCAACGCGATGCCCCGCACGGTCCCGCAACTGCTGGCGACCCCTGGATTCCACGGCCGCTCAGCGTCCCGAGAGGCTCCGCGCTGGCTGACGGCGGTGCAGGAGGCCCGACTCACGGAAGAGCCCGTGCCCCACAACGTTCCCTCGGACGCCCTTCCGCCCGTCAAGCTGGGACACCAAGCGCCCGGAGGCCGCCGCGAGACTCAAGGCCATCAAACCGGCCGTGGCCGAGCACGCGGAAACCGTGGGTATGCCCACCGAGAACTTGGTTACACCGGAGTTGCTCCGCCGGTTCTGCTGGCAGCCGCCACGCTCCACCTCTGATGAGGCCGTGGCACAGCGCCTGATGGAATTGGGAGTACGGGAATGGCAGATCGAGCAGGTAGCGCCGGTCATCGGTAGCACCTGGCGTGCCTTGCGAGCCCAGCGTCGCGCGGAGAAGCACCCCGACGACGCCCCGCCCACATCCGAGGCTGCACCCGCTACTGACCCCGCAACAGCTACCGGCCCGGCCGAGAAGTAGTGACGTAACGGTCCGGCAGGTGACCGTTCACCAGGACTCGGCTGGCGGTGCCGGCCTTAGATATGACCGTGGCCGCACATCCACCCGGATGTGCGGCCACGTGTCTGTGACAGACGAAGATTACTTCTTCATGTCGTCCTTGGTGGGTGCCGGCTCTGCGGCATCCATGTCAACGTCCTTCTCGGTGGTCTCCGGCTTGGGCAGATCCGAGTTCGAGTTGGAACCGACCTTGGCCTTGACCGATGCGGCGCCGCCCTGCGCCTTGTCCTTGACGACCGAAGCGCCGTCCTGAGCCTTGGCGGACACGGTGCCGGCAGCCTTCTGCGCGGTGTCGGCAAGCTTGCCGCCCACCACGGGAACCTCGGCCTTGACCCAATCGGTGCCCTCGGACACCTTGTCCTGGACCTTGGGGTCGTTCCAGGTGTTGATGGCGGTCTCACGCAGGGACTCGTAGCTCTTACGGCCCGAGGCGGAACCCACGACAAAACCAACACCGAAACCGGCGACAAAAGCGAGACGCTTGATCATCTTGATTCCTTTCATTCCTTCGAGGCAGCCATCATGGCACCCCTTGACTGATACACATCCTACTGATCTTCGGCCGCACTCCCCCAGTTGACGCACGGAGTACCGGCCAGTCGCACCAAATTGCCAGGGTCGAAATCCTAGACTGATTCCAGTCAGACCGACGAAAGGATCCCATTGAGCACGCAACGAAATCAGCAGTCCGGACCGGCAGAGAACAGCGCCTTTCCCACGCGACGGCGCGTGGTGGGTGCGGCGGGTCTGGCCTCGGTTGCCGCGGTCGGGCTGAGTGCGTGCGGCGGTTCGGACCAAGAATCCAGCGACACCACTACCCCGCAAGCCCCCACCTCTCCCGTGGACGTCGCAGCCACCTCGGATATCCCGGTGGGTAAAGCGGTCAAGGTCGAGAAGGACGGGCTCCAGGCCGTGGTCGGACAGCCCACCGAGGGCACGTTCAAGGCCTTCTCCCCCGTGTGTCCGCACGAAGGATGCGTGGTGAATCCCGCCAACAAGAGCTACGTGTGCCCGTGCCACAGTTCCACGTTCGACATGACCACCGGTGATGTCCAGGGCGGCCCCGCCACCAGCGGTTTGGCCGAGTACCCCGTCAGCGTTCAGGGCGATCGCATCATCGTGGGTTGAACCTACGCGTGACTCAGGGCGGTCCGAGGGTGTCGGACTGCCCGCTACGCGCCATCCACCCGCCGCATCTGGCTGGTCTGGGTGGCGCGTACTTTCTCCGTCCGCCGGGCGAGCATAGGGAACCCGGGTGCCGAGCACGGAGGACAGCGTGTTCTGAGCAATTCGCTGCGCGGTGAGTCCGGTCTGTTCCAGGATTTGTTCGCGGCTCGCGTGGGCCAGGAACTCGGTGGGCAGGCCCACCTCGTTAAGGGCGGTGTCCACTCCGGCCGAGCGCATTTCCTGGCGAATCAGCGATCCGATGCCACCGGCGCGCACGCCGTCTTCGATGACCACCACGATCCGGTGCTGTGCGGCCAATTCCACCACGGACTTCGCCACGGGCAGCACCCAGCGCGGGTCCACCACGGTGGAGGACACGCCGTGCGCGGCCAGGCGCTCGGAGACGTCCTGGCTGATGCCGCACATCGCACCCAGGCTCACGATCAGCACGTCACGATGGTCGGTGTCCGGCTGAGTCGGGTCGCCGTTGCGGACCAGCACGTCCACGCCGTCCGACAACCGCTCCAACGCCGGCGACGGCGCTCCCACGGTTCCCTTGGGATAGCGCACCACGGTCGGTGCGTCCTCGATGGCCACCGCTTCGCGCAGCTCTTCGACCATCGTGGCCTCGTCGCGCGGCGCGGCCAGGTGCAGGCCGGGAATGATCTGGAGCAACGCGAGATCCCAGATGCCGTGGTGGCTGGGACCGTCCGGTCCGGTCACCCCGGCGCGGTCCAACACCACGGTCACGCCGGCCTTGTGCAGGGCCACGTCCATGAGCAATTGGTCGAATCCGCGGTTGAGGAACGTCGCATAGAGACCCACCACGGGGTGCAAGCCGCCAAAGGCCATACCCGCGGCCATGGTCAGAGCGTGCTGTTCGGCAATACCCACATCCACCACGCGGTCCGGGTGGGCCAGCTGCATTTTCTGCAGGCCCATGGGAATCAGCATGGCGCCCGTGACTCCCACGATGTCTTCACGCTCGTCCGCGATGGCCGCGATCTCGTCGCGGAACACGTGAGTCCAGGTGCGCGAGGAGGAAGTGGCAGTCGGTTTGCCGGTCGACGGATCAATCACCGGCACGGAGTGGAACTGGTCGTTCTCGTCCAGTCGGGCGGGCAGGTATCCGTGGCCCTTCTCGGTCATGGCGTGCACGATGACCGGCCCACCAAAATTCTTGGCGTTGCTCAGGGCTTGCTCCATGGCCTCCAGATCGTGACCGTCAACGGGTCCCACGTACTTCATGCCCAGGTCCTCGAAGATGCCCTGCTGGACCACCACGTCCTTGATGCCCTGCTTCATGCCGTGCAGGCCCCGGTACACGGCGGAGCCAGGTGCCCGGATTCCTGGAGGAGTCCCTTGACCTTCTCCATGGTCTGTTCGTAGCGGCGGTCGGTACGCACGGCGTCAACGCCCTGCTGCACGCTGGCCTGCAGTTCCTGCAACCGGTTGGCGAAACCACCGACGGTGGGCGCGTAGGAGCGGCCGTTGTCGTTGACCACGATCACGACCTTGCGGTTCTTGTCCGAGGCAATGTTGTTCACGGCCTCCCAGGCCATGCCACCGGTGAGCGCGCCGTCGCCGATCACGGCCACGGTGTGCCGATCGCCCTGCCCGGTCAATTGGTAGCCGCGCGAGATCCCGTCCGCCCAGGACAGGGACGACGACGCGTGCGAGGACTCCACGATGTCGTGTTCGGATTCGCCGCGGTCCGGGTAACCGGCCAGGCCGCCTGTTGGCGCAGCGTGGAGAAGTCCTGCCGGCCCGTCAGAAGTTTGTGCACGTAGGACTGGTGACCGGTGTCGAACACGATGGAGTCGCGCGGTGAGTCGAAGACACGGTGCACGGCGAGCGTCAGTTCCACGACACCCAGGTTGGGTCCCAAGTGACCGCCCGTTGCGGCTACGTGGGTGATCAGGAACGAGCGGATGTCCGCAGCCAGTTGCTCGAGAGCCGCTGCGTCCAGTCCTCGCAGATCGGACGGGCTCTTGATGGTCTCCAGAAGCGTCATGCGTGCTCTCCGTGCCTTTGAAAGTTCGGGATCGGTGGTTGCAGTGTCGGTCAACAGCACACTGTTGGTCTGCCCCGAGGTACCGTTCGATCTTACTCGTCATAACCGACAGCACTGCACAGGTACCTGGTTAAACAACTCTGCCGGTGACCCCCTGAGGGGCCACCGGCAGAGTTTTTCAGGCTGCCTGTGCCTTACTTGGCGATCTGACGCAGCACGTACTGCAGGATGCCGCCGTTGCGGTAGTAGTCAGCTTCACCCGGGGTGTCGATGCGCAGATCGGCATCGAACTCCACGGTGGAACCGTCTTCCTTGGTGGCGGTGACCTTCAGGGTCTTGGGGGTCTCGCCCTCGTTCAGAGCGGTCACACCCTCGATGTCGAAGGTCTCGGTGCCGTCCAGGCCCAGGGAGTCAGCGGACTCGCCTGGGGGAACTGCAGCGGCAGCACGCCCATACCGATCAGGTTGGAGCGGTGAATACGCTCGTAGGACTCGGTGATGACCGCGCGCACGCCCAGCAGCGAGGTGCCCTTGGCGGCCCAGTCACGCGAGGAGCCGGAACCGTATTCCTTGCCGCCCAGGACCACCAGCGGAACGCCGGCTTCCTGGTAGTTCACGGAAGCGTCGTACACCGTGGACTGCGGGCCGTCTGCCTGCGTGAAGTCGCGGGTGAAGCCACCCTCCACGCCGTCCAGCAGCTGGTTCTTGATACGGATGTTCGCGAACGTACCGCGGATCATCACCTCGTGGTTACCACGACGGGAACCGTACGAGTTGAAGTCCTTGCGCTCCACACCGTTCTCGATCAGGTACTTACCAGCCGGGGTGTCCGACTTGAAGGAACCTGCCGGCGAGATGTGGTCGGTGGTGACCGAGTCGCCCAGCTTCAGGAGCACGCGGCGCCCTTGATGTCCTCGACCGGGGTGGTCTCCATGGACATGCCGTCGAAGTACGGTGGCTTGCGCACGTAGGTGGAGTTGGGATCCCACTCGAACACGTCGCCGGTGGGGGTCTCCAGGTTCTGCCAACGCTCATCACCATCGAAGATGGTGCCGTATTCGGTGGTGAACATTTCGGTGTCGATCGAACGATCGATGATCTCCTGGACCTCGGTGGGGTTCGGCCAGATGTCCTTGAGGTAGATGTCGTTACCTTCGGAGTCCTGTCCCAGGGCTTCGTTCTCGAAATCGAAGTCCATGGTGCCGGCCAGGGCGTACGCGATGACCAGCGGCGGGGAGGCCAGGTAGTTCATCTTGACGTCCGGGTTGATACGACCCTCGAAGTTACGGTTACCCGAGAGCACCGAGGTCACAGCCAGGTCGTTGTCCTGGATGGTCTGGGAGATCTCGGGCTCCAGCGGACCGGAGTTACCGATGCAGGTGGTGCAGCCGTAACCCACGATGTAGAAGCCGAGCTCCTGCAGATCCGGAACCAGACCGGACTTTTCGTAGTAGTCGGTGACGACCTTGGAACCCGGAGCAATGGAGGTCTTGACCCACGGCTTGGCCTTGAGGCCCTTGGCCACGGCGTTGCGTGCCAGCACGGCAGCAGCCATCATGACCGACGGGTTGGAGGTGTTGGTGCACGAGGTGATCGAAGCGATCGACACGGCACCGTGGTCCAGCTCGAACTCGCGACCGTCTTCCATATTGACCTTGACCGGGTTGGAGGCGCGGCCTTCAACATCCTGTGCGTCGTGGTCGCGGGGGCGCTCAGCGGCGTCCTGCTCCTCGGTCGCATCGTGCGACGGGGAATCGGAAGCGGGGAACGAGGTGCCGTTCTCGCTGCGGTCCTTGACGATTTCCTGGCCCTCAACGTAGTTGACCAGGTCATCGCGGAACTGCGGCTTGGAGCGGGTGAGCTCGATGCGGTCCTGCGGGCGCTTGGGGCCGGCGATCGAGGGAACCACGGTGGACAGGTCCAGCTCGAGGTACTCGGAGAACGCGATCTCCTCCGAGGGGTCGTGCCACATGCCCTGTTCCTTGGTGTACGCCTCGACCAGTGCGACCTGCTCCTCGGAACGGCCTGTCAGGCGCAGGTAGTCCATGGTGACCTCGTCGATCGGGAAGATCGCAGCGGTCGAACCGAACTCGGGAGACATGTTGCCGATGGTGGCGCGGTTGGCCAGGGGCACAGCTGCAACGCCCTCGCCGTAGAACTCCACGAACTTGCCCACCACACCGTGCTCGCGCAGCATCTCGGTGATGGTCAACACCACGTCGGTTGCGGTGGCGCCGGAGGGGATTTCGCCGGTGAGCTTGAAGCCCACCACGCGCGGGATCAGCATGGAGATGGGCTGACCCAGCATCGCAGCCTCTGCCTCGATACCGCCAACGCCCCAACCCAGCACGCCAATGCCGTTTTCCATGGTGGTGTGGGAGTCGGTGCCCACGCAGGTGTCCGGGTAGCACGAACGGTGCCGTCAACCTCGCGGGTCATGACCACGCGGGCCAGGTTCTCGATGTTGACCTGGTGCACGATACCCATGCCCGGGGGAACGACCTTGAAGTCGTCGAATGCGGTCTGGCCCCAGCGCAGGAACTGGTAACGCTCGCCGTTGCGCTGGTATTCGATGTCCATGTTGCGCTCGATGGCGTCCGTGGAACCGAAGGCGTCGATCTGCACGGAGTGTCGATGACCAGCTCGGCCGGTGCCAAGGGGTTCACGCGGGATGCATCGCCGCCGAGTTCCGCAACGGCTTCGCGCATCGTGGCAAGGTCCACGATGCAGGGAACGCCGGTGAAGTCCTGCATGATGACACGGGCAGGGGTGAACTGAATCTCCGTGTTCGGCTGGGCTTCGGGATCCCAGTTGGCCAGGGCTTCAATGTGCTTCTCGGTCACGTTGGCACCGTCTTCGGTGCGCAGCAGGTTCTCGAGCAGAACTTTCAAGCTGTAAGGGAGTTTCTTGGCCCCCTCAAGTGCATTGAGTCGGAAAATTTCATAGTCGGTGCCGCCGACGTTGAGTACGCCTTTGGCTCCAAAGCTGTCCACAGTCATGGTGTGGAACTCCTCTCGCCACCGTTTGAATGCGTTCGCAGCTGTCAACGGGGTGCCAGAAGCACCCCGGGCGCGCACGAACGGTCACCCCACAGTGTAGCCTGTGCCACTTACCCTGACCGGGAGATTCGGCTCGGGGTCAATCATTGCGCCGCAGCACAGCCACGGCTTCCACATGATGCGTGTTGGGGTACAGGTCGAAAGCCTTGATGTTGGCCACCTTCCACCCCCTGCGCGACAACCGACCGAGGTCGCGTCCCAGGCTGCCGGATCGCACGCGACGTACACGATGGTGTGGGGCTCGGCGGCGTCGATAGCAGCCAACACTTCCTTCGCCGCGCCCGAACGGGACGGGTCGAGAATCACGATGTCCGGCTTGGGCACGCGCACCGCGGGCGTTTCTGACCCCGTGAGGCCCCGTGGCGGCGTCGTGCGGGGTTGCGCCCCGTGAGAATCCGCGCCACGTCTCCTCGGGTGACCCGAACGTGCTCGGACTCCGTCAGGTTCACGCGAGCATCGGCGGAAGTCACCGGGGAGCCCTCCACGGCGAAAACCTGACCCTGCGGCCCCACGGCGCGAGCCGCGGCGGCCGTGAACAGGCCCGCGCCGCTGTAGAGGTCCCACACGGTCTCCCCCGGCCGGATCTGCGCGGCAGCGAGCACGGCCTCGACCAGGGTGCGCGGGGCATTGCGGTGGATCTGCCAGAACCCGGTGGACTCACCCGCCAGGTCAACGGCTCTTCGCCGGGCAGATCGAGGGTTTCGCGGACCACGGGATCGCCGGCCCACGTCTGGATCTCTCGATCTTCCGGAGACTGCGCGGTCACGGAGACGTTGTGCTCGCTCCCCCACGCGGCCAGGCGGCGGCGCAGTTCGGCCAGCGTGTCCGGAGCCTGGCGCGGACGCAGACTGACGTGCAGCAACGGTCGGCTCCCGTTGGCCGGCGCGGCGATATCCAATCGGGCGGCTCCGGGCACGGAGAGCTCCCACGGGGCCAGTGACTGAATGGACTGGGTGGCCAGCGGCATATCCGTGATCGGAATCAGCTCGTTGGAGCGATGCGGGTACATACCCGCGGTGCCGTCATCGGCGACGTCCAGGTGCAGCCGGGTGCGCCAGCCGGTGCCGTCCGAGGTTTCATCCTCGACCGCGGCCACCCGCCCCCGCCAGTCGATACCGGCCAGGTGGTCGAGTTGCTCGGCTACCACCAGGCGCTTGAGTTCACGCTGGGCCTCCAGGGTGAGGTGTCCGAATTCCGCACCGCCCACGGGCAGGCGGTCCTCACGGGCTGCCGACGCCGCATCGGCCGCCGCCCACGGGTGCCGCTCCCGGCGATCGGTGGAGGCTTCGAGAACCTCGACCACGTCTCCGCGCCAGAACTTGGCGTCCTCACCATGATCGGTGAGGCGCACGCGGACCAACTCCCCGGGCGCGCCGTGGCGCACGAACACCACGCGACCCTCCGGCGAACGCGACACCATGTGCCCTCCGTGAGCTACTCCGGTGAGTCGGAGCGTCAGCTCGTGGGCGGTGCCGGGTTGGTCTTCGGTCATTCTTGATTCTCCGTGAGTCGTAGTTCGCGCACCGATTCCAGGTGCCAGGGAACGGAGGCGATCATCACGCCTCGTTCGAAGTGCAGTCGTGCCTTGAGCGGTCGAATGGCCTGATTGTGCAGGAACCTTTCCCAACCGCGTCCCACAACATATTCGGGCAGGTAGACGATCACCAAGTCGCGCGGTGATTTCTTGCGGATGCCGCGCACGTGGGAGATGACCGGGCCGATGCTGTCACGGTACGGGGACGCGAGAACGGTCATGGGAACCGGGAATTCCAATCGCTGCCATTGCCGCAGAACCTCCTCGGTGCGGGCCCGGTCCGTGTCCACGACCACCGCCTCCAGGGTGGACGGCCTAGAAGCACGGGCATAGGTCAGGGCACGCACCACGGGCTTGCGCACGGAGGTCACCACGATCAACGCGTGCACCCGGGACGGCAACGCGCGCACCGGGGAATCAGGATCAACTTCGAGTTCCCGATCCACGGCCGAGTAGTGGTGGCCGATGGCCCGCATCCACAGCGTGAGCAGGGCGATGGCGACGATCGTCAACCATGCTCCCTGGGTGAGCTTGGTTGCCAGCACCACCACGAACACTGCGGCACAGAAAATCAGGCCACCACCGCCACACCCTGGCGCACGGTCAACTGACGGGTCGTGGCTTTGGAGGTTCGGGTGCGTCGCACGCGCGCCAGTGCCGCACCATGCCGGCCTGGGTCAGGGTGAACGCGAAGAATGCGCCCACCACGTACAGCTGGATCAGGCTGTTGACGTTCGCCTCGAAGATCACGGTGAACAGTGCCGCCACGATCGAGAGCAGCACAATGCCGTTCGTGAAGGCGAAGCGGTCGCCGCGCGATTGCAATTGGCGCGGCAGCAGAGCGGCGCTCGCCAGTCGCGAAGCTAGCGTGGGGAATCCGGAGAACGCGGTATTCGCGGCCATGAAGAGCACGCCCACGGTGACGGCCACGAGCACGTAGAACCACACCGAGTCCTCACCGGTGATGGTTTGTGCGAGCTGACCGAGGATCGGCACCTGGAAGAACTCTTCGCCGGGCCGTTGACCGTTGATCAGCAATTGCTCGTCCGCGTTCATCACCACGACCGCGCGGGTCTCGCGGGTGAGATACAGCACGCCCAGCAGCAACACCGTAGACAGCGCGCCCAGGTACGCCAGGGTGCGGGCAGCGTTGAGAGCCTTGGGCTTGCGGAAATAGGGCACCGAGTTGGTGATGGTTTCCACACCGGTCACGGCCACCGCACCGGAGGAGAACGCGCGCAGCACCAGCACCGCTCCCGCCAAGCCCACGAGCCCGGCGTCCATGCCCGCGGCGGGCAACACCTCATAGTCCGCCGACGGCGCTCGGTCCAGTGTTCCGGTCAGGTTCTGCACCAGCCCCGCCACGATGAGGATGAGCACCACCCCCACAAAGGCATAGGTGGGCACGGTGGAGGCCCGGCCCATGAACTGGAGGCCGCGCAGATTGAGCAGTCCGACAATGGCAATTCCGCCTAGAGCCACCCACGCTTGATGACCCACGAACCACGGCACCGCGGAGGCGACATATTGGGCTGCGGCGGACATGGAGACCGCCACGACCAAGGTGTAGTCCACCAACAGCGCCGCGCCCACCATGCGCCGGAGGGGCGGCCGAGGTTCTTGGACGCGATCTCGAAGTCCGCTCCGCCGGAGGGATAGGCTCGCACATTTTGGCGGTACGCCGTGATCAGAACGATCAACACCACCAGGACAACGATTCCCACCCAGGGTGAGATGGCGATGGCCGCGGTACCGGCGAGCGCGAGTGTCAGCACGATTTCGTCCGGTGCGTAGGCCACGGACGACAGCGCGTCGGAGGCGAACACCGGCAGGGCCGCACGGTTGCGGAGTAGGGTTCCGCCGGCGCGTTCGTTGTGGAGTGGTTTCCCCACGAGTACGCGGCGGGCAAGTTGGGACAGGTGCACGATTCAACACGCTAGTACCTCGCGGGGGTCTTGTCCCGAAGCCCGGAGAATTATGCTGTGCGACATGGCGCATTTTGTGATCATGGGTGTCGGCCGCGTGGGGATCTCCATTGCGCACGCCCTTGAGGATTCCGGCCACACGGTGGCGGTCATCGACCAGGACGATCGGGCCTTCCGAAAGCTCCGGCCGTCCTTCGGTGGCAAGAAGGTCACCGGCACGGTTTCGACCGGGACGTCTTGCGGCGGGCGGGCATCGAGGACGCGTATGCGTTCGCGGCGGTCTCCAGCGGTGACAACTCGAACATCATTGCGGCCCGGGTGGCACGGGAGACCTTCAAGGTCAAACACGTGGTGGCCCGCATCTACGATCCCAGCCGCGCGGAGTTCTACCAGCGTATGGGCATTCCCACCGTGGCGTCCGTGCGGTGGAGTTCGGATCAGGTTTTGCGCCGGATCTTGCCGGAACACGCGATCACCGGTGACTTCCGCGAGGCCTCGGGCCGCTTGCAGTTGGGGGAACTTCCCTTGCACGAGTCCTGGTCCGGTCTGCACCTGGACCGCATCGAAGAAGCCGCCGGGGTGCGAGTCGCCTTCGTGACCCGATTCGGTGAGGGTATCCTCCCGGCCTCGGATTCCAGCTACCAACAGGGAGATATCGTGCACGCCATGATGCGCGTGGAAGATGTGGAGAATGTGGCCAGGATCCTGTCCCGGCCACCCTCGGACGACGTCCTGGAAGCGGTGGCCCTGGCGGCCACCGAGGAACGCGGCCACGGACGGGAGCGGTCATGAGAGTCATTGTTGTGGGCGGTGGATCCGTCGGCTCCTCGATCGCCCGAGAACTGGTGTCCCACGGCCACGAGATCGTGGTGATCGATGCGACGTCGGACGTGATCGGTCGGTCCAATCTGCGCGGCACCCAGTGGGTCGTGGGCGACGCGTGCGATCTGGAAGTGCTGCAGCGCGCCAAGACGGAAGAAGCGGACGTGGTCGTTGCGGCCACCGGTGATGACAAGGCCAACCTGGTGGTCTCGCTGTTGGCCCGCAGCGAGTTCGGCGTTCCCCGCACCGTGGGCCGCGTGAACAACCCCAAGAACGAATGGCTCTTCGACGAGGCCTGGGGTGTGGACGTGGCCGTATCGACTCCCCGACTCATGACGGCCCTGGTCGAAGAAGCCGTGGAGGTGGGCGACGTCGTGCGCCTGCTGAGCCTGCAAACCGGCGGCGCCACCCTGGCTGCTTACACGGTGCCCCGCGAGCATCCGGTCGTGGCATCCATGGTGTCCCAGGTGCCCTGGCCACCCGAGGTGGCTCTGGTGGCCATCCTGCGCGACGGTATCCCGATCACGCCCTCCGGGGACGACGTGCTGGAAGGCGCGGACGAGCTGTTCTTCATCTCCACCGCGGAGGGCGAGGAGCAGTTGCGAGCCATGTTCACCACGGCCCAGGACGTCCCGGAGGTTACCGAGGGCCTGACCGAACAGCCCGAACGGGCCGGGTCATCATCCACCCGAGCCACAGCACCAACGCGTACAACGGAACGCCCATCACCAGACGAGTGACGCCCAGCGCGGCCACGTTCTCCGCGAAGTACAGCGGCACCTGCACGAGCAGACGCGCCGCGAACATTCCGATCAACAGCAACGTGGCCCGCTGGTAGGCCGTGCGGCGTTGCCGGTCCTTGCGCCAGTCCATGCCCTCACCGCGCACATAGCCGTAGAACACGCCCAGCAGTGGCCAGCCCACTGCCGCGGAGATGGACAATCCGATGAACCACGCGATGTTGATGAAGAATCCGGGTACGTAGTAGTCGAGCGCCTGACCGCCGGCGCGGGCGAACAGCGCGCACACGGCCACCCCGATGAACCCGGTGATCGACTGCATGAGCGATTGCCGCTGCGCCAAGCGAAGCACCGCGAACACCGCGGCGGTCGCCAGGGACGCCACCAGTGCAATCCCCAGTTGCTGCGTCAGCAGGAACACGACCAGGAAGATCAGACCGGGCAGCACCGCTTCGATCAGTCCGCGCCAGCCACCCACGGCGTGCAACACGTCCAACTGGCCGTGTTCATCGCGGCGCAGACCCGCACGCGCGGCGTAATCGCCCATGGCCTGTTCCATGGAGTGCGGCCGCTCGGGCCCGTCCTGGGGTTCTTGCTCACCCGGGTGTTCAGGGGGCGGAGGTGTTCCGTGGCTCACCGATTGATCCTTTTGGGAGTGATGATTTCGTAACGCGGGTTGTACATGGTGGGCACAGAATCGGTGAACGACACCACGGCCACGCAGCGTAGTTTGGTTCCGGCCATCACGCCGGGAACGCTGCGCTGACCGTGCCAGAGGAGTTTCACGTAGGAGTCGCCACGGCCGGGTTCGTGTCCCGAGCGGTTCTGCACGTGGAGCACGGCCTGGTATCGCGGGGCCTCGGTCGCCGGGGAAAAAGTCACTTCGGTGACCACACCCTCGACCATGACTCTTCGCCGCTGGGACGACGCTGCAGGGTCCAGATCTCGCGCGGCCACGCCGCATTCGCTCACCACGTCAATGGCGCCGGTGACCTGGGTTGTCGCCACGATGGTCAGCCGATTTCGGTGATCTCGGGGCCGCGGCGCGGTGTGCTCACCGGCGGCTGCGGGTCATCGACGGGCTGCTCCGGGGTCTGGCCATCGGGCGTCTGGGGCGTCGCGTTCTCCGGGACCTTGAACGGCAAAAGGTCGCGCGGGGGCATCGGATCCTGGCCTCGCACGATCACCAGGGAACGAACGACGTCGTCGAGGACCTCCGCGGTCGTGGACGGCATGGCAGCCCCACCCGTGTACACCGCGCGGAGGAACCAACGCGGTCCGTCGATACCGACGAAGCGGGCCAGACGATAACCGGGGCCGCCCGAGGCCGTGGTGGCGTTGAACTTGGCGTTGACCTGCAGGCCCAGTGGGCCTTCGGCACGGTGGCCTGGCCACCGTCACGGCGCAAGCCCTCGGCGAGCTCACGGCGAACGTCATCCCACAGGCCACTACTCTTGGGAGCCGAGAACGCCTGAAGCTGGACCGATCCGTCCTTGTAGTCGATGTTCAGGGCGCGCGGTCGCTGAGATTGTTCGTCCAGGTCCATGCGTACGGCCACTCCGGCCACCGGCTTGAGCAGAATGCAGCCAAGATCCACGTAGTCCGAGCGCTCGCCCTTCATCTCGGATTCGTCCCACGGGCCAGGGCGCGCGGATCGGCCTTCGCGGCGGCGTCTTCCTCGGGGGTTTCCGTGTCCTGCGCTTCGGTCTCGGCCGCGGCGCTGCTGTCCGCCTGAGCGTCCCTGTCGCGCTTCTTACGTCCAAACATGTGTGCTCCGTTTACTGTGTGCTGGTCGTTGTGTGTCGGGCGCGGGGATCAGTGGGTTCCCGAGGAACCGAAGCCACCTTCACCACGTTCGCTGTCCGGCAATTCCGTCACGGCTTGGAAGTGCGCCGTCTCCACTCGCTGGATCACGAGCTGGGCGATGCGCTCCCCCCGACTCACCGTGTAGGTCTCCGACCGGTCGGTGTTCAGAAGAGACACCTTGATCTCACCGCGATACCCGCTGTCCACGGTGCCGGGGGCATTGACCACGGTCAGTCCGTGCTTGGTCGCCAGACCCGATCTGGGGTGCACCAGCCCACGTAGCCGTGGGGAATAGCCAGGGCCACGCCGGTGTCCACCAGGGCCCGCTGGCCGGGTTCCAGCACGGTTTCGTGCCGGGCTCGCAGGTCAGCGCCCGCGTCTCCGAGGGTCGCGTAGGAGGGAGGTGCCAGCTCAGGATCCAGCATCTTGAGGGCCACGGTCACGGTAGTTTCACCGGCTACATCAATCACAGTCCACCACTCTAACGCGGTGCACCTTGGGCCGTCGTATGCACGTGGAAGACTCCTAGCAAGCTGTGGGAAAGTGGAACCATGACCTCTCACGATCCGCACGCCACCACGGCCTCCGAGCCGGCAACCCCCGACTACCCTTCGACCGAGCCCGTGGTCGAATATCAGGAGCGACTCACGGTCGCATGGTGGATGTGGCTCGTGGTGCTGTTCGTGGGAGCGGCTACCTTCATTGCCCTGGCCCCCATCAACATGGTGGTGGGAATCATTGCGGCCGTCGTGGTCATGGTCTTGATCACGTTGGTTCTTCACCTCGGTTCTCCCAGGATCGTGGTCACGGATCAGGACGTTCGGGTGGGCCGCGCCTACATCGAACGTCGTTTCGTGGGAGAAGCCGAACCGCTGCGCGGAGATGCGGTGCGCGTGGCTCGCGGCCCGGAGCTCGACGGTCGCGCCTTCATGAACTTCCGGGTGTCCGTTCCGGACATGTGCCGGATCGAAATCGTGGATCCTGTGGATCCACCCCATACTGGCTCACTGCCACTCGGCACCCCGAGGAATTGGCCCGAGCAATCAATGGCAAACGCACTGCAGACTCGCAGTAACGCCGTGAATGAATAATCCGGGCGGTCACCACACGGTGACGCCCGGATTATTTATGTGTCTGTGTCAGTGCTCGGGGACTGGGTATCAGCCCATGCACTCGAAGCAGAACTTCACGCCGTCGCGCTCTTCGGCGAGCTGCGAACGGTGGCGCACCAAGAAGCACGAACCGCACGTGAATTCGTCTTCCTGGGCGGGGAGAACCACCACGGAGAGTTCTTCGTTGGAAAGGTCTGCACCGGGGAGCTCAAAGCTTTCGGCCGCTGCAGCTTCATCTTCGTCGACGCTGCCGGACTGCTGATCCGATCGACGAGACTGCAACTCCTCGATCGAGTCTTCCTTGATGTCTTCGTCTTGCTTACGCGGCGCGTCGTAATCTGTGGCCATGTGTGAATCCGCTCCAACCGGTCTTCGCGAGATCGCTGTGGGTGTCAAGACGCCGACGTTCTGGGAAAAATGCCGGGTCCGTGTCGCGTAGATTGTTCACCATCGACCGCGAAAAATCCAGCCCGAAACTCTGGGCGTGAAATGTGAGTCTTATGGCGGCCATCCGGTCCGGTCTTCGGCGGGTCATGGCTCCCCCGGTGGAAGGCCTCGAAAAATGCGGTGGGCCCGGCAGAAAACGGTTCGAGGCCCACGATTGAACCACTAGACTGGCACGACATGAGCGGCAGGAATTTCTCTGACAGCATTACTTCTTGCCGGTAAAGGAAGGACAGCATGGACCAGTTGCACCTGGTGGGCATACACGATGACGGCGAACACCTGATCGTGGAAACCACCGATTCCCAGCGTTACTCGCTGAAAATCGATCAGCAGTTACGACAAGCGGTGCAGCACGCGCGGAAGAAGACTCCCGCGCGCGGCCGTGTGACGGGCCAGTTCGGTCCCCGTGACATCCAGGCCCGTTTCCGTGCCGGCGCGAGTGTGGAAGACATCGTGGCGGAGTCGGGGTGGGAACCGGAGCGCGTCAAGCGTTACGAGTGGCCGATCCTCGCGGAGCGTGGTCACATGGTGCGCGAAGCGCTCAAAGTCAAGGTCACCGGAACGAGTCCTTCCCACGACGCTACCGTTCGGTGTTCGAGGGCGAACCTCGCACTCTCGAACAGACCGTGCGCCACCGCGCTCAGAACACCGGCGTGGCAGCGGATTCGCTGGACTGGGATGCCTGGCAGCGCGAAGATCAGCTCTGGACCTTGCAGTTGTCCTTCAACGTGTCCGACCGCGATCAAGCACCCCATGACACCAACGGACCCGCGGAGTGGACCTACAACCCCGCGAACCAGACTGTTCGTCCGGTCAATGACTGGGCCACCACGCTGGGCCAGGAACCGCATGAATCCGGACCGCTCGGCGTGCCCGCGCCCGCAGTGAGCCACGCGCCCGCTCCCAATGCTCAGGTGGAACAGCTTCAGCGCGAGGCCAGCCAGGCGGATGAGCTGCTGGACGTCCTGCAGTCACGCCGTGGTCGACGCCTCGGCTCCGACACCGAAGAGGACGAGCGTCTCGCCGAGATCCTCGGCCGCGGCATGGGACACGTGGACAATCGGCCGCGCCCCATCGGCGCGCCGGAAGATTCACCGCTCTTCGATCAGCCCATCCAACCCGCCGCCGCACGCGTCGCGGAGGACCGCGCGCTGCAGGAGGACGAAGGCATCGAGATCGTCGACGATTCCACCACGGCACCCGAAGAGACCCAAACTCCCGCTGAGGAACCGGACCAGGCGGCGTCGCCGTCGTTGCCCGAGGCCGTCACCGCGGGCCGTGGCCCCCAGCTGACCGTGGCCGCTGACCCGGAGGAATCCGTGGCCACTCTGGATTCGGAGGACCGGACCGAGACGTCCGAATCGACTGAATCTAGCCCGGCAGCAAGCGAGGAATCCGCCGCCGCTGAAGCCTCTACCGAGCCCGCACATCAGAACGAGGAACCGCAGGAGCAGCCGCAGAGGGCTCCCGGGCCCCGCGGTCGCACCGGCAAGGCCAAGCGCTCTTCTGTACCCAGCTGGGACGAGATCGTCTTCGGTTCCAACTCCAACTAGTGTCCGGGAGCACCCCGCGAGGGACTGCAGATTTTCCGGCGGACACGCTAGAGTCGTCAAGGCAGATTGGCTCAGGGGAGAAAGCGGTCCATCTTTGCTCTGGCAATTCATGGATTCGAGGGACGCATTGCATGGGTAATTCCATCCAAGACGATTTGTTCGGTGCTGACGAACCGGCTGCGGAAGCAACCGGTGGTTCCAGCGATCCCGAAGGCGGTGGGGGGCTCCGTCGGTTCATGGCACCCCTCGTGCTCGGGCTGGCTGCGCTCCTGGTGCTCGTGGGGTAGCGCCCTCGCGTTCACCGGCCTCTCCAATTCCCAGGACGATCAGGAACCGGCAGACTTCGCGACCGAGTCCGAGTCACCGTCTCCCACGCCCAGCCCGACTCCGAGCCGCACGCCCTCCCCCACACCTGTGGAAACCGCGCCGGTCCAGGAGTACGTGCCGCCGCCCCCGCCGCCCGTGCGCCCCCGGTGGTTCCGCC